>DVOC01000098.1 GCA_018713905.1 Candidatus Fimimonas merdipullorum | reverse complement strand
TGCAACTCGGTTGATTGCGCTTTCCAAGGAATGGGAGCAGGAAAATTCCTGTTACGGCTATCTTGGCAATAATTCGGAAGACTTCAAAGATAAGCGAATTTTTGTTGCTGCGGAAGGAGATTTGATTTTCGGATATTTGTTGGGGCACAATGCGCAAGCGGAAAAAGACACTTCGATTTATAGAGGCGGAACGAAATATTTTGAAATCGACGAGCTGTACGTCACGCCGCAACATCGAAATAGCGGAATAGGCAAAGAGCTGTTCAGTTGTGCGGAAAGAGCGGTTTCGCCCGACGTAAACGTGATAATGCCGGTTACCGCCACTAAAAATTTCCGAGAAATACTGCATTTTTATATAGACGAATTGGGCATGGATTTTTGGAGCGCAAGTCTTTTTAAGAAAATATAATGAAGAAAACCTGTTAAATGAAAAAACGAGCAAAGATTAAGTGACTTTGCTCGTTTTCCGTTTTATGTGAATTATTGTACAGCGCTTGCGTTTTGTGTATGAAAAATCGCAGTCCGGCGGCGTATTGGCGCACAGATAGCGTCAAAGTGATTTGCGTACGCTTCAACATACATTCTGCTACTTTTGCAGTCTGCTTTTAGCGGTAGTGCAAATTCTACAGGACACGGAGCCACAAAACACGGGGCACAAGACTTGGTTTCGGGCGCCGAGGTTTTAGGCGTGTGTAAATCTCGGCAGAAAGGCGTGTTTATTCACATCGTGGGAGTGATTACGAGGGGCTGCAAAGGTGTTTTGCCGGTTGGTTCAGCCTGTCGGCAAGTGGCGGTACAACTTACGCCTATTATGGCAGTTGCTACTTTTCTCTCTTTCCGCAGCCTGCTTTTAAGCGGTGGTGCAAATCAGAATTTCTTGACGCACCCTATCACCTTGCCCAGAATTTCGGGAAACTCCCGCGCCGTGATGACGATATCTTCCATGGCGGAATTTTCGGGGTGCAGCACCAAGTAGGGCGCCGTCTGTACCACGCGCTTTACTGTGGCTTTGTCTTCCCACAGTACAACGGCTATTTCGCCGATGTCCACCGAGCTTTGGCGGCGCACGATGACGTAGTCGCCGTCGTCTATTCCCGCTTCGCACATGCTGTCGCCCTCTACACGCAGGGCGTACAGATCTTCGCCGGCAAACAGGTTTTGGGGAAGAGGAAACTCGCCTTCTCTGTTTTCCTGCGCAAGGATACCCTTGCCTGCGCTGACGTTACCGATAACGGGCACAAAGTTTGTCGCGCTCCTGCCTTCTACGTGCACGGCGCGCTTCTTGTTTTGCTGCTGTCCGATAAGCCCCGAGCGTTTCATCTTTTCAAAGTAGTAGTGCACTCCCGAGGTGGATTTTATGCCGCATTCCGCCGCTACCTCCCTGACGGTAGGGGGATAGCCGTTTTCGGCGGTGTATTTACAAAGGTAAGTGTATATTTGTTCTATTTTTTTGTCGCCTTTTTTCATATTTTCATAATACTACAAAAAAATCAAAAAATCAACGCATTTACAAACTTTTGTTCTATAAATCTCTCAAATTATCTGAAAGTATTACAAAATACTGTGTTACAAAGAATACTATGTCAGCAATAACATAGTATTTCGACAAATAACTATACGGAAAGGTACCGCGCGAACCGCGACAGATACTTTCTGCGCACGGTAGCGCGTATCTCTGCGTGCGTGTCGTCATAGTGAGCGTTTACGCTAACGGCACAGCCGTTGAGCAGCGAAAGCAGTTTGCCGCATTCCGACAGCGGCACCGTCAGCGTGACTGCGGCGTATTGCTTTCTTGCTTTTCGGGCAATGGCCTCTTTAAGCGCGTCCAGATTTTTGTTTTCGGTGGCGGAAACGTAAATGCAGTCAGAAGTTGACTGTGGCAGCGATTGGCATTTGTCGCACTTGTTATAAACCGTAAGAACCGGAGCCGTAACGCCCAATTGCTGCAAAACGTCCAGCGTGACGGATATATGCTGTTCCACGTCGGGGTCGGAAGCGTCGCACACGTTCAGTACGAGGTCGGCGTCGGTAACCTCCTCCAAGGTAGACTTGAAGGCGTCCACCAACATAGTGGGCAGGTTGCGGATAAATCCTACCGTGTCGCACAGCAGCACGGGAAATTCTTCCGCATTAAATTTTCTGACGGTGGTGTCCAAAGTGGCAAAAAGCCTGTCGTCTTTGTACACGTCGGCGCCGGTAAGGGCGTTGAAAAGGGTGGACTTTCCCGCATTGGTGTAGCCGGCAAGCGCTACGGTAAACGCTTGGTTGTTGCGGCGTTTTTTGCGAGTGATGTCCCGCTGTGCCGCTATCTCTTTCAGTTCTCTGCGCAGGCGGTAAATTTTTTCTCTGGCTATGCGCTTGTCCGTTTCCAGTTGCGTTTCGCCCGGACCTCTGGTGCCTATGCCTGCCCCTTGACGGGAAAAGTCCTTGTCCGAGCGTGTGGCAAGCTTATACGTAAGCTGGGCGAGTTCCACCTGTTTTTTGCCTTCCGCAGTGGTGGCTCGCAGCGCAAATATGTCTAAAATGAGGTCGATATTGTCTATTACGGTAAGTCCCAACGCCTCTTGCAGGTTTCTTCGCTGAATTGCGTCCAAAGGGCGCGAAAAAAGTACTGTCTGCGGTTTTTCCGCACAGTTTTCTATTGCAAGACGCAGTTCTTCCGTTTTTCCGCTGCCTATAAGCGTTTTGGGGTCGGGAGTGGTTCTGTTCTGGCTGACGGTGAGGGTGACCTTGCCCATTGCCGTTTCTACCAGTCCGTACAGTTCGCGCAACTCGTCCTGCTGTCCCTGCGGCAGGTACACGAGGGCTACGTTTTGAATTTCAGTCTTCATCATTGTTTCTTAAGGTTACTTGCGTAGACGCCTTTCTGCGTATGTCGTCGGTGATGGCGGCGTAATGCTTTTTGGTGGTGTTGACGTCCTTGTGTCCCAGCACGTCGGCCACTACGTATATGTCGCCGGTGGTGCGGTACAGCTGCGTGCCGAAGGTAGAGCGCAGCTTGTGCGGGGTTATGTGCTTGAGGGGGGCCGCTACGCTGCTGTATTTTTTTATGATGTTTTCTACGGCTCGAGTGGTTATTCGGCGTTTTTGTAGCGACAAAAATAGTGCCGGTTCGTCTGGCAGAGAGGGCGCAATAGCCTTGCGCATGCTGTAATAGTCGTACAGATAGCCCGCTATTTCGTCGGAAAAGTACAGTATGACGCGCGCGCCGCCCTTTCGGGTGACTACGAAACTCATATCGTTGAAGTTGACGTCGTCCACGTCCAATCCCACAAGCTCGCTCACACGTATTCCCGTGCCCAAAAACAGACTTACCATTGCCAGATCGCGTATTTTGGTGTTTTCCTGATATTTTTGTTGCCTGTCGGACAATCCGTTGCCCGTTTCCACAACGTCCATCATGGCGTCTATTTCATCTGTGTTCAGGCGAATTATTTCCTTGTCGTGCAGTTTGGGCGTTTCCACCGAGGCGGTGGGGTTGTAGCGCAGCAGCTGCTTTTTTTCAAAGTACCGAATAAGCGATCTGATGGCGGAAAGCTTGCGGCTTTTGCCCCTTTCGCCGTTGCGCACCAGATTTCCCTGCTCGTCCTTGTAAATTTCAACGTAGTTAAGGTACGCCTCTATCTCGAAGGGAGAAAGCGATTCCACGTCGGCAAGCGTTATTTCCGTAGTGTGCTTGTTTTTGAATCGGGAAATTCTGCTGCACATATATTGAAAGAAGGTGCGTATGTCGTAGGCGTAGTTCAGCCGCGTGAGCGAGGTGGTGTTGTTGGCAATGCCAACGATATATTCGCGGCAGAAGGGGGGAAGATCTTCCTCTAAAATCT
>DVOC01000097.1 GCA_018713905.1 Candidatus Fimimonas merdipullorum | reverse complement strand
TATTTAATAAAAGTGAAATATTTTTAGCGAATTAAAGGGTTTGAATTAGGATATTTTGCGTTGTGGGTTGAATATTTCAGGTAGGATATTTTGGCGAAGCAAGCGTTCGTCGGACGTTCTGCGTTGCAGGTAGAATATCTTGTTCGGTCGGACGTTTTGACGAATAAAACGTTTGCGATTAAACGTTTTCGTTGCAGGTTGAACATTTTGGCGGAAATATTTTTTACACCGTTGCAATTTGCCTTTCCGCCGTTGACTTTTGTCGCCGTTTGCTGTAAGATAAAATAAAAACGGAGGCTGAAATGAAAACGGCGATACTTGTAGTAGACATGCTGAACGACTTTGTTACCGGCGCATTGAAGTGCGACAGGGGACTTGCCATTGTGCCCAAAACGGCAAAGCTGCTTGCGGGAGCGCGCAAAGCGGGCGTGCCCGTGATATTTTGCAACGACGCCCACATAAAGGGAGTGGATCACGAGCTTAAACTGTGGGGCGACCACGCCATTGCAGGCACCAAAGGGGCGGAAGTCATCGAGGAAATGGCGCTGTGCGACAGTGACTACGTAGTGCCCAAACGCCGTTACAGCGGGTTTTTCCACACCGATTTGGATCTGCTGCTGCGCGAGCTGGGCGTGGACACGGTGGTCATGACGGGGCTGCACACTCATATGTGCGTGCGCCACACCACCGCCGACGCATACTGCTTGGGCTACAACATTGTGGTAGCCAAGGACGCCACCGACAGCTTTACCAAGGAAGACTACGACTACGGCATAAAGTACCTGCAGGAAGTGTACGGGGCGGAAATTACCGACGTGGATTCGCTGCTGGCAAGGTGGAACGCCTGAGGCTTTGCGCAAAATTTTTGCGGCGCGTTTTGCACAAATAAGTTTTACATGACGAAAAAAAGCGTCTTACCTTTTGGCAAGACGCTTTTTTGTACGCAAAAATTGCCACCGTTTGCACGAAAATTGCACATTACGTGTGCGCACTATTACTTTTGAGGGCTGGAAGTCGGCATGTCCAGCAGCGCCTGCGCCACCTGAACCGACGACATGCCGGAGGTGTCCAGCTTTGCCGTGTTCAGCCCATAGTACAACGGCAGGCGGGCAAAGCTTTTTTCAAAAATATCCTTGCAGCCGCGCACACCGCTGTCCAAATCCTTTTGCAGGCGGGCTTTGAGGCTGCTTGCGTCGCACACCAGCGACACGTTTTTTACGGCGCAGCCGTTAAGGTCAAGACGGGACAGAAGGGCGTCTATTGTGCTTTGGTACTGCATCACCCAACAGAACACAACGTTTTCGTAGGCGGAGCAATGCAGAAAATTGTTGAGTATAAACGCGGCGTTTTCTATCGCCACGGCTTTGGTTTCCTCCGTCAGCTGAAAGGGGTGCATGTCCCAGCACCAGTCGCCGTCCAGAAACACGCACTTGTCCAGCATGGTTTTGAGAATTTTGCAGGCGGCGGTTTTGCCCACTCCCATGGGGCCGCCGATAAAATACAGAGTTTTCATATCTGCCTTTCGGAACGTCGCAGGCGTGCGGGTAAAGGGTGCGCCAAACACTGCCGTCCATGCCACCGCGGCTTTTCCGTTTTTATAATCTATAGATTTTGTTTTGTAATTTCTTATAAGAATATTCGGTCTTGTTTTTGCAATTACTTGCAGTACGAGTAAGATATTATAAATATTTTGCAAGTATTGTCGTTTTCAGACGTCGGCTATTGTTCGCAAACGTCGCTGTTTGCAGGCGTTGTTGTTTGCAGGCGTTGTTGCCGTCTGTCGTGTTTGGGCGGATGGCGGAGCAGACACGCTCAAAGGCACGTAGGCGAAAAATGCTTTTTGCTGTTTGCGTTTGAAAGAGCGCTGCGCCGCACCGCTTTGCAAGGACGGTATGCGCGCGCAAGCAGTATCGTCGCCTGCAAACGCAAGGACAAACGCTGTCGTGCGGGAGGCAACGTCTTTGCATATTGTCGCACTTGCAGGGCAAAGGCGGGACGTTTTTCCGACGGCTTGCGTTGCGCCAAGCGTAAAAAGGCTTGTTCCCGCAAAGGAAAAACGCTTTTTGCCTGCCGTTTTCCGCAAGCAAAAAGGTCGTCCCACAAACACAAAAGCCGCCCGAAGGCGGCTGATATGAAAGCCGTTATCTGTAAATAAACAGAGGCTGCGTGTGGTCGCGATCCGCCGTGCCGTTGACGAAATCTATTTCGTAGCGGTGATAACGGGTGTACGTTTCGGCGTCCGTCAGCGTTATTTCCATTATGCGCATGTCGGGGTTGTTTTCCGCAACGTATTCGTCGTAGTTGAGAGAAAATTCCTTGCGCAGCGTCTTGCGAAGTTCGGCGTTTTGCGCTTCCAGCGGATGTCCCAAAGAGCGAGCCACGCCGTGCATGTTGTGCGAGCCGTGGCATATTCCCACGTTGGGGCACACCGTTATGTCGCGGAAAAGCGTGTTGTTGCATTTGCCCAGAATATAGAATCTGCCGTTGCGGTAGTAGGCGTTTACGTCGCGCACGGAAACCACCTTATCGGCGCAGGACGCCACGCTCATTTCCGTTATGTGCCCGAAGTTTTCTTCCATCACTTCCAACGCTCTTTTATAAATTTGTTCTTTTTCCATTTTAACCTCCGAATCGGCACAGCCGCAGAATATCTGCTATTATTTTAGCACCCCGCAGCCTTCAAGTCAATACCCATTTTGATATATTTTGTATAAATTGCGTGCAACGCCGACTGTTTGAGCAAAACGGACGAGCAAAATGCCGCAGGGAAACGAACGGATGATGCCGAACCGCCTGTCACCGTGACTGCAACGCAAGCGTATTTTAGCAAATAGCGCAGCCCGACCGTCTGCGAGGACTCCGTGCCCTGCCTTCCGTGTGCGCAGGCGTATTTGTTGAACGCGACCGCAACACAGGTATGCAGGCGTTGCCGCCGCGCAGGATAGAAGACGACGGCACGATCGTGTAAAGGCTTGTGCGGTAAACTTCGAAAGGGGTAAAGCAATATATTGCAACGTGCAATATAAGCAAACTGCACCGCCCACAAATATCCGACGGCTCTCCCAACAAATTCTGAAAGGGGCAAACGCAATATGCCGTAATGTGCAATATAAGCAAACCGCACCGCCCACAAATATCCGACGGCTCTACCAATAAACTTGGACAGGGGCAAAAGCAATATAACGCAACGTGCAATATAAGCAAACCACGCCGCTCGGCGCGTAGCCGCGCGTCAACGTCAGGTTGGGCTTGCGCAGCCGGCGACTGTCGTATTAGCAGTTTAGACAAAAACCCCGACAGGGGCAAAAGCAATATGCCGCCGTTTACAGTATAAGCGTACCACGTCGTCAACGTAAGGTTGCGCGGGTAACAAAAAAGGGAAGACGTGCTTCCCTTTTTGCGACCGACTTAGGCGTTGAGTTTTGCCAGCATTTCTTCGACGTCCACTCCGTGGGCGGCGGCTGCCTCTTCCACCGTTTCCTGATGGGCAAGCAGGCAGTGAATGCAGCCCATGCCGTAGCTGCCGAAAACCTGCGCCGACTCCGGCTTTATCTGCAAAACTTCCACTATTCTCATGTCTTTGGTTATCATAGATAATACTCCTTTTTTTGTTTTTATTTTACACTATTATTGCCAAACGGGCAAACGTTTTATGCCCGCGAAAACACACTTTTGATGGTGGAAAGCAACGACCACTCGTCGCCTCCGCCCCCCTGCTTGCTGCGCCACACAAGGTAGATAATGCCGGCAAGCGCCGCCGCACACGCCAAGACGGTTGCCAGCACCTTCCACGGCGACACGGGCGAGGCGCCGCACACCTTGCACCTGTTTTGAGCATAATACACGCCGGACACGTATTGATTGTACACCTTTTTGTTGTACTTGGTGGCGGCGATATACACCGGCAGCATCATGTACTTGAAGGAGCGGGACAATATGCGCATGTCCACGTCCATATCCCCCACGACGTCGGCGTTGTAGCGTGCGACAATGGCGCGGTTGATTGCTTGCAGCATGGTGCTTTTGGCGCGCTCGAAGGCGTCCAAGGGCTGCACCGAATAGCTATCGGCAATGTAGCCTGCCAGATATTCGTCGCTGTACACGCGGTACTTGGACATGGGGAAGGGCTGCAATTTGTTGAAGTACGAATTGGAAATATTTTCGTTGGCGCGCACGAACAGGTCGTTGAAGCTTTGGTCTATCACTCCCCTTACACGGTGCCAGTCTATGTACGACTCGGTGTAGGTTTTGCCGTTGCGCCGTACCGTGCGCGTGCGGCGATAGCCCACCGAACCGTAGTAGTCGGACACCGTCACGGCGTCAAACGTCCACGCCGGCACGAAAACGCCGTTTATGCTGTCCGCCTTGGGCTTTTTGCGGAACTTGTTGGGCGCAAAATGCTTTTTCTTGCGCCAGTCGGCAAGCTGAAAAGCCGCCTCCTCCACCGAAAGCTCGAAGGGCACGAGGGAATCGGGGCGTACCAGCGAGCCGGAAACGTCCTCTATCACCACGGGCGAGGAACAGTAGGGGCACTTGCGCGACAGCGCCGTGCGCGGAGCAATGGTCACCGCGCCGCAGTTGAAACAGCGGTAGCTTGCCACGTCGCTGTCCTTCCAATGGCTGAAAGTGGCAAGCTCGGTGAAATCTCTTTCCTCCACCGCGTTGCTCTTTTCAAAATCTATGCTGCTGCCGCAATGCAGACACACCAGCTTGCCGCTTGACGGATCGTATTGCAGCGACGCGCCGCAGTTGGGGCAGTTGTGCTGCTCGACATTTTGTTGTTTTACGTTTTGCATATCACTTTATTTTTTGTCCGCATTCGGGACAGAATTTGGCGTTTGCGGAAACGGGCTTGCCGCAGCCCGGGCAGAGGTTTTCCGTCGCCAGCTTGCTGCCGCATTCGGGGCAGAACTTGGCGTTTGCGGAAATCTGCTTGCCGCAGTTGGGGCAGAACTTGCTGCCCGCCGTCGCCGCCGTCTGTTGCTGTGCTTGTTGCGCCTGCTGCTGACTTGCGCCTATCGCCGCACCGAAGGTGGAGCCCAGCACGCCCCCTGCCTGTCCGCCAAGCCCTATACCCATAAAGGTGCCGACGGTGCCGGGGTTTTTGGCTGCGTCGCCCAAAGCGTCCGCCGCCTTCTTTTGGGTGTAGGTGCCCATCTGGTCGGCAAGTATGCCAAGGCTTGCGCGCTCGTCTATCGCCTTTTCCACCGCCTCGGGGAAGTTGATGTTCACCACGTTGAAGTCGGTAAGCTCCAACCCCATGGCGTCGAACTTGGGCTGCGCATGGTCGCGTATCATGTTGCTGAATTCCTGATAGTTCATCGCCATGTCCAAAGCGGAAATGCCGCTTTCGGCAATGGTGTCGCTCATCTGGGAAACCAGCAGGTTTTTGAGGTTGCCCTCTATGTCGGCAACGCCGTACAAGCCGTTGGTGCCGAAAATCTCGCGCATGAACTCGGCGGGATCGTTCACCTTGAAGGAATAGTTGCCGAAGGAACGAATGCGAATGGCGCCGAAATCCTTGTCGCGCATGGTGATGGGACTCATCGTGCCCCACTTGCAGTCTACAAACTGCTTGGTGTTGACAAAGTACAGCTCCGCCTTGAAACGGCTTTCGCCCTGATACCAGATACTCCCTATGCCGGAAAGAATGGGCAGGTTGCGCGTGGTCAGCTTATGCTGTCCGGGGCCGAACACGTCGGCTATTTTTCCCTGATGTACAAACACCGCCGCCTGCGATTCCCTTACCGTAAGCTGGGAGCCGCTCATGATCTCCTGTCCCTGCATGTCGAAGCGGTACACGATAGTGTCCTGACTTTCGTCCTTCCACTCCAACACCTTCCACATCTGACTTTTGAACCAACCCATATTTTCATCTCCTTTTTTTTCGGAATTTGTCCGAAATTTTTTCTGTATAACATATTAT
>DVOC01000096.1 GCA_018713905.1 Candidatus Fimimonas merdipullorum | reverse complement strand
CACGATACGAACGAAGCTGAACGTTCTGATGTCGAAGGTCCAGATACGGAAGTCAACTACTGCGATTGCCCACAGGATGTTCACTATGCCGTAGAATACTGCAACAAGTATTGCCGCAAGTATAGGAGTCTTCAAAACGTTCTGCCAGCTTCTGATCTGGAAGCCGTCAAACGGACGTTCGTCGTGAAGTGCCGCTTCGTCGCCGTACGCAAATACGTTGATGCAGTGGTTGATAATCCAAATGATTGCCGTTACCACAACCGCAAAGGCTGCGCAGCAGATACCCCAGAAGGCGATAGGTCCTATGTTAGCGTAGATGAAACCTTCGCTGCCTTGGAACAGAGAATTGAATCCCGTTCTGGACATCCAGCGGTCGCCTGCCGATACGTTCTGCAAGCTGTAAGCGCCGAACCAAGCGGTAAGTATTCCGCCTATCCAGTAGGAAACGTGCTTGCGGGGTTTGGTAAGGAGTACGGGAGCTTCTGCAACCGTTCCCTTCAAGGAAGCGAACAGTCTGGTCTTCAACAGCATATCGGTGATGGGGAACAGGATTCCGAACAGTCCCAAGAAGCCGAGAAGAGCAAAACCTTCTTTCATCCACCACGTCTGGTTGGTGGGAGCCTTGTAGTTAACGCCTTCAACGTTGCCGAATGCGTTGTAGAAGAAGTCTATCACGTGAGCCGCCGTCTTGGTGGAGAAGTGGTTCATGGGGTGGGTTTCACGTGCTTCGTAGATAACGCGGATGCTGCACGCGGTGGAAGCCAGCTGCTTGCCCTTGGTGGCTACGCTTGCAAGCTTCTTTCCGTCCGGCTGAGCGATAAGGCTGCCGTCGGCCACGTTGTAGATACCGCCGTTTACCGTCGTCCAATCGTCAAGAGTGGTGGAGTCACGTCCCGTGAAGTTCACTGCCTGGCTGGATTGCAGATAGAAAGTGGAGTTTCCGCGGGTGGTGTAGTTGTAGTACTGTTTGTTGGGACGGAACTTGTCTTCCGCCGTAACCTTTACGTACTCGTCGCCCTTCTTTACGTAGTAGTTGGTGTAGTTGAGTTCTGTAACGCTGTCCTTGTTAACTGCAACGTAGGCGGCTTCCTTCAAAGTGGACGAATAGAAGAATTCGTCTGCGGAAGCTTTTACGTTACCTACTGCAATAACGTTGCTGCCTATGTAGGAGGCGGAGGGAACGTTGTTGGCTTGCGTCAAAGCTGCGGAGATGATACCCATGTGGTATCCTGCGCGGTAGGAAGCGTCCGTTCCTGCTTCGTATCTGGTGCCGCCGGAAGTGAAAGCAGCGTTGTCGATACCGTCTATTTGCAATGCGCCGTTGGTAGCGCTGCCGCCCATGGAGTGACCGGAAACGGCTATCTTGGTTTTGTCAACGCCGGGCAGGTTGTAAAGGTACTTTGCCGCCTGCAACATGGGCAGTCCGTAGGGGCTGTCGCTGGAATTGGTGTTGTGGCCGTGAGCCGCACGGTCGATAACCAATACGTAGTAGCCGCGTCTTACCATTTCGATGGCGTTCTGAAGCTGCATTTCACGGTTGTTGTAAAGACCGTGAGTGAATACAACTGCGGGACGAAGGTCATCTTTCGATGCCTTTTTGGGGGAGAAAAGAATTCCCGATTCAACTTCGCCGCGAACGGTGTATTCGGTGGCTTCTCCTCCTGTCGGAGTGAGGGTGATGGTACCGCTGTTGGTAGCACCACGCAAGTCTTCCACGGTGGCTTGGAAACCACCAGTTTGGATAAGGGCGCCAAAGAACGTAGCGATGATGATGAGCGCAAGGCAAATTGCCAGCATCATTACCGGACGTTTGTTGGAATCCTTTCCAAACAACTGCTGCAGTTTGGATTTGTCCATAAGTAGTCCTCCTTAAATTTTTTTGTCGCAACCCAATCTATCGTAGGTTACGCAACTGCCGTATGAATTAGTACCTCGTCCCTTGCTTAAAGGAAACTTAATACAGATAAAGTATAACAAGGCAAAAGGTCAATGTCAATACCAAAATTAAAATTTTTTGCCTTATTTTTTGTTTTTTTTGCGGTTTTTTGGCAAATAACGACAAGCTTTTATATAAAAATGTTGTCCGCAGGGCGGCAGGACTTTTCTCGTGCGGCAAAGGGTGCGGCAGGTCTGCCCCGTAAAGAAAGCCTTAGGCTTTTTCAGCCGCAGGCAGAGGGCAATGCCTTTCGCGGTACGCTTTGTCAGGCGGCGCCGCACGCAACAAAAAAACACAAAGGCTTGCGGCAGGGCGGTGTGCAAACTTGCGCCGCAAAATAGCGCGCCGTTCGTACTTTGCCCTGCCACGGTGCGCCCGCGACAAAGAGGAAACAGGAACAATTTTGTCGCTTGCTTGGCAAAAACGCCGCTTCGCCCGTTCGGGCTTGGGCTCAGAAGCCTGCAAGCCTGCCCGTCTTCGTCGCTCTGCGCAGGTTTGCCGTAGCGATCGCGCACAAAACGGAGTGGCGTTCGGGAGCAACACAACACCCGCGTGTCGGCAAGACGGTATGACTTGCGCCGCTTGCATTGACGGAATAGTGATTATTCTTGCCGCGCGGTTTTTGCGCGGTTGCTATTTGGCGGGGACATCTTTTTCGTCATTATGCCGGACGCTTCGCCTCTTTTGCTCGGACGGCATTTGCTCTTTGTTCTGTACAGCTTGCAAAAATACGCCCGCGTATGGTGCGGGCGCCGAGGCTCGTTTGTTTACGTTTTGGTTTGCGGCTTACAATAATGCGTCCGCTATGGTACGGGGAAGGACGCCGCCGAAGGTCAGAGCGTAATTGTGATGATACTCGCCGTCTGCGTTTGCTGCTCTGCTTGCCGCCAACCTGCGGTTACGGTTATACTTGCGCGTCCTCTCGGTGCGCCGCGGCAACGTTATAATGATACGCGCCCGCGTATTTATATATATTTCTATGTTATTTTGTAAAATATCTGCCCTTTCAAACAGACAGTTGGTTCAAAAAAACTGCAACGGGCGCAAAAAAAACGCCCGACAAAACGTCGGGCGCATATCCGGTTTATTGCTTCTGTACCGGCGAGCCGCAGTAGGGGCACACGGCGTTATCCGCCGTATAGATGAATTTTGCTCCGCAGTTGGGACATTGCGTAGAGTATTCCTTTTTGCCCATAGGTCTGTTTTCGTTGAGTATCAGCGAATCGCCGTTCCGCTTTATCCCCACAAAGTAGCCTTTCTGAAAGCACACGTCCAGCTTGTTGCGCACTTCCTTTTCCGAAAGGGAAAGCTGCACGGCAATTTCCTGCACGGTGTGCAGGTTTTCGTTGACGACGGCAGCCACAATTCTGCGGTAGCCGCGCGTTTCGCCGTAATTTACCCATGCCAGCGGCATGCCGAAAAAGCCCACGGCGGTGCACACAATTCCTGCTGCCATCAGTATCCACCAGCCCGTGCCGCCACCTTCTTTGCCTGCCGCTTCCGCAGCCTCCGCCGCTCTTCCGCCGTAGGACGCGCCGAAAATAATGGCGGGAATGCCGAAAACGAACATAAAGGTAAGCGTAAACGCCAATATCTGTCTTTTTCTTATTTCCTTGTCTATTTGTTGCATGCTTATTCCCCCTTTATCAAAGTATAGTCAAAGCGGCGGTTTTTGTCAATACGCAAACGCAATTTATAAAAATTTTGTCGGGCGAACGCCGCTTGACGACAAAGGATAAACCGGCGTCGCCCCTTGTTTGAAGTGCGATTGCCCCCGTCGCAAAAGGCAGAGCGTCCGTCGGCAACGAATGGGGTTTGGCTTGCGTACTACCGTTGGCTGCGCATATCAAAGGATTATTGGCGGCGCACAAAAATGCGCCCCTTCCGTTTTGCCCTGCCGCAATTCGGTTTGCGGACGTTTGTCGGCGCATATGCATTATCGTCACCGCACTTTTGCCGTTGCGATTACGGTTTCAAGTGCGTGGGTAGTGCGCCAAATGCGCCCCTTCCGTTTTGCTGTTGCAATTTTGGTTACAAAGGTAACGGCGCCACACAAAACGACGTCGCTTTTTCGTCGCCGCAATTCGGGGCGTCGGATCGGCGGTGCGTGCAAAAAACGTTGTCACCTCGTTAGCCGTCTGTCAAAACCGTTGCCGCGCCGCATAAATTACTCAAGCTTGCAGGCAAGGCGGCTCGTCGTGGCGTATTGCCGACTGACGCCCCTGCGCCGACCTTCCGCACAATATTTTTGAAAAAGCATTTTTTTTCGCGTCAAACCGTTGACAAAAGCCGCAAGGCGGCATATAATACTGTTGAACGATTGAAGAAGTGTTCAAATGTACGGAGGCAGATATGGATAAACAGTCATTGGAAACGCTGCGCAAAAAGCTTCCCGCAGAGGAGTGCGTGTGCAACCTTGCCGATCTGTTCAAAATGTTCGGCGATTCCACCCGCACCAAGATACTGTGCTGTCTGCAAGTGCGCGACCTCAACGTGGGCGAGATAGCGGAAGTGCTCAACATGAGCGTGTCCGCCGTGTCGCACCAGCTGCGGGTGCTGCGTTCGGCAAAGCTGGTGCGGGGCACCAAGGAGGGCAAAGAGGTGCGCTATGCCTTGGACGACAACCACGTCACCATGATATTGCAGTGCGGCATGTCCCACGTCAACGAAAGAGATTAAGTTCTCTTTTGCGCGACGGTTGAACAGTTGTTCAAAACTTCAAAAATATCACCAAATAAGGAGAACGTATATGAAAAAAGTGTACAAAATCACCGATATCGACTGCGCAAACTGCGCCGCTAAACTGGAAAGAGCTTTGGCAAAGGTGGAGGGAGTGCAAAACGTCAGCATAAGTTTTTTGTCGCAAAGGTTGGCGTTAGAGGCGGAAGACGGACGCTTCGACGAGGTGTTCGACAACGTCGTCAAGGTGTGCAGAAGGGTAGAACCGGACTGTAAAATTGCAAGGTAAACGCTTATGAAACATACTCTGAGCAAAAAGCAGCGCAGAAATCTCATTCGCATAGTCATTGCCCTTGCGGCGTTTGCCGCCATTTTCATCGCCGACAAAACGGTGGGGCTTGCGACGGTGTTTGACGGCTCTGCGGCGTGGCTGTTTCCCTTCTTTTTGTACCTTGCCGTCTACCTTGTCATAGGGTACGACGTGCTGTGGAGAGCGGTGCGCAACATTTTCCGCGGGCAGGTGTTTGACGAAAACTTCCTGATGTGCGTGGCGACGTTGGGGGCGTTTGCTCTTGCCATATATCGCGGCGCCACCGGACAACAGGCGGAGGGCTTCGACGAGGCGTGCGCAGTGCTGCTGTTTTATCAGGTAGGGGAGTGGTTTCAGTCCTATGCCACCGGCAGATCGCGCAGCTCTGTGGCGGCGCTTATGGACATTCGCCCCGACTACGCAAACGTAATGCGCAACGGCGAAACGGTGCGCGTCAGTCCCGACGAGGTGGCTGTGGGGGAAACCATTTTGATCAACCCCGGCGAAAAGGTGCCGCTGGACGGCATCGCCGTGTTCGGACAAAGCACCTTGGACGTAAAGGCTCTTACCGGCGAATCGCTTCCCAAAGAGGTGTCTGCGGGCGACGAGGTGATAAGCGGCAGCGTAAACGTCACCTCGCAGCTGCACGTAAAGGTGACCAAGGCGTTTTACGACAGCACCGTTTCCAAAATTCTGGAATTGGTGGAAAACGCCTCCGAGCAGAAATCCAAGGCGGAAAACTTCATAACAAGGTTTGCCCGCTACTATACTCCCGCCGTGTGCGGCGTGGCTTTGGCGCTTGCGGTGGTGCCGCCGCTGGTGGACGGCGCATGGTCGCAGTGGGTGTACCGCGCGTTGAGCTTTTTGGTGGTGTCCTGCCCCTGCGCGCTGGTAATTTCCGTGCCTCTATCCTTTTTTGCCGGCATAGGAGCCGCCTCTCGCAAAGGTATTCTGGTAAAAGGCTCTAACTATCTGGAAAAACTTAACAAAGCCAATATTTTCGTATTTGACAAAACGGGCACGCTTACCAAGGGCAACTTCGCCGTGACAAAGGTGCATTCCGTCAACGGCGAGGACGTGTTGCGCCTTGCAGCCATAGCGGAGCAAAACTCCAACCACCCCATCGCGCGTTCCGTCGTGGCAAGCTTCAGCGGCGAGGTTGACAAGGCCTACGTGCTTACAAGCGTGGCGGGGCGGGGCATCATAGCGCAAAAGGGCGAGGATGTCATTTTGTGCGGCAACGCCGAGCTGCTGGAACAAAACGGGGTGCACGTTGCCGACGAACAGTGTTGCGGCACCATGGTGTACGTTGCGCACAACGGGCAGTATTGCGGCTTTGCGGCTGTTTCCGACGAGGTAAAAAGCGAGGCGGCGGACGCTCTGCGGCAGCTGGGCGAAATGGGGTGTAGCACGATAATGCTTACCGGCGACAGCCCCGAAGTGGCAAAATCCGTGGCTGAGCAGGTGGGCGTCACCCGCTACAAGGCTGCTCTGCTGCCCCAAAACAAGGTGCAGGAGGTGGACAAACTGCTTGCCCAAAAGGGCAAAGGGGACGTGCTGTGCTTTGTGGGCGACGGCATAAACGACGCTCCCGTGCTTATGCGCTCCGACGTGGGCGTGGCTATGGGCGCCGTGGGCAGCGACGCCGCAATCGAGGCAAGCGACGTGGTGCTTATGCGCGACGACCTTTCGGGATTGCCCCTTGCCAAACGTCTGGCAAAAAGAACAATGGCGATAGTGATTCAGAACATAGTGTTCTCCTTGGTGGTAAAGGTGGCGATATTGGTGCTTGCCTCCCTTGGCATAGCCAATATGTGGTTTGCCGTGTTCGGCGACGTGGGCGTGGCTGTGCTGGCAATTCTCAACTCCATGCGCAACCTGCGTTGACGCGCGCCTTGCCGCGCGCCTTGCCGCGGCTGCGCGCCGAGCGACCGGTTCGCTTATGTTGTCAGCAACAATATTTCGCTTTTGCCCCTGTCGATATTTGTTGCGAAGTCGTTAATAAAACACGTCGTCGGCTGCGCAAGCCGCCTTGCCGGCGGGGCGACTGAGTCACTCATATTGTTAGTGACAATATTTTGCCGTTGCCCCTGTCATTCTTTGAACAATACGTAAACGACAATGCGGCGCAGCAACAAGGAGCAATAAAAAAGGAAAGGCGTTTTTTACCTTTCCTTTTATTGTTGCGACTACACGCAAGCAGTCGTTTTGGCGGAGAGTTATCGCCTTTGTACGAACTTTGAAAGTCAGATAAAGGAGCAGTCTCTTTGGACTGCTTCTCCGTTTCAATTACCGATGCAATCGAGTTGGTGTGTTTTTTGAGCGGTTCGGAGAAGTAATTGTTTATTCTTTCTATAATGCTAAATCTTATTGACGATCTTTTTGTAATCTTATCTTTCAAAATGTTTT
>DVOC01000095.1 GCA_018713905.1 Candidatus Fimimonas merdipullorum | reverse complement strand
AACGCCCTTACGAAAAATCATAAGGACGAAAAAATTCCGCGGTTCCACCTTAATTGACGGCTTGCGCCGTCCGCTCTGCACCCGTTACGCACGGGAAAGCGCGCCAAGCAAAGCGGTATTTCCGCGATTCGTCTGCGGCGCTCGCACCTTGCCGCCGCTCTCTGTGAAACTACCCCGCGAAACGTTGTCTTTGCCTTGAAGGCATATTTTATTGTGCCTTAATTTTACCTCTACTCACAAATTAAGTCAACTGTTTTTGCACACAAATTAAGCTTCCCCGCAAAGGTACCGCGTATCGAACATATCCGCCACCTTTTTGAAGTCGGCGGACACTTCCTCGTCGGAATAGACGGAAAGCTTTTTGGGTTTGTACATAAGCAGGTTAACAGCCGCCTCCACCTCGGCGTCGCAACGGGGCGACAGCGTTTTTTCCGACGGCAACAGCGTGCCGCCGCCGTCGAACAGCAAAAAATCTCCCTTCTGAAAGGTAATGCACATACTGCGGGCGCGGCTGCAAACGGTATCGGTGACGTATTGCAGAAATTCCGCAATGCGTCCTCCGTCGTACAGCACCTGCCTGTTGTTCGTCACCAGCTGCGCAACCTCGCGCCACTTTTGCTTTATGCCATTCAGACGGAAATTGCAGTAGCCGTCTATATATACGGGCTGTTCCAGATCCAGCACTCTGCATACAAACTGCCTGTCGTAGTTTTTGTCAAACAAGCACATCACGCCTATAAGCACGTTTTGCAGAAAAGTGCCCTCTCCCACTTTAAGACAGTCGCGAATAAAGGTGTTTTTGTAGCCCAACACGATACTGTCGCAAAGGGAATCGCAAAGCAGACGCTTCAGCTGAAAGCGAAAGGTGTCGCTTACCGCCGCCGAAAAAAACAGCCTTGTACCTTCGCGCACTTCCGCCGAAATACCGTCCATCTCGCACAGGGCGGGCTGTGCGCTGTTCACCACGTTTGCCAAAAGCAAACGTTGATTGTCGGGTGCGCTTATCGTTATCTCGTACATACGAATATTGTATGCAAAACGCCTTTTCTTTATTTTGAGCCGACAACAATCGACAGCAACCGCAACAAAGGCATATGCACACAAAAACCCTATACGTACTTATATTATCAGTACATCTTGCGCTTTTATTCCTTGCCAAAGGTAAGAGTCCACCTTTTGTCTTCCTCGCTTACGCGAAAAGACTCGCGCATTTTCTGCAACGCTTTGCGCACCACGAAATCGGGCAAAGCGTCTCGTCTGCGACACATAAATTTTTTGACCTCGTCGGAGTTATATGCCATGGCGGTAGCCAGCAGCCACGCCATGCCCATATCGGCATAGTAGCTGCCGTATGCAGTCACCTTTTCCGTTTCTTTAAGCACGGCGGAAACGTCCTCTTTCAAAAAGGACATGAGGTTGACCAGACCGTAACGGCACACAAATTGTCGGCGCTGCGCAGCCATATCTCCGAAGAAGGCAAGATACCTATGCTCTCCTGCGGGGAAACGCGCTTTGCAGGTGTCGCACACCGCCCAGTTTTCCAACGAATGGGCAAAGTCCCACAGCAACCCGCGCTTTTCAAAGGCAATCGGCTTTGAGGTGAGCACAAGCCCCTTTATCATGTCCACCTCCACAAATTGGTGCAGAGGATATTGCTCCGCCTGCTCCGTCGATATGCTCTTTGCCGTCCTGCGCAAAAAAGGAATGCGGCACCCGATGACGGGCACTGCGCTGTTGTAGAGTTTTTCGTTGAGCCCTTTCAGGCTGTCGTCGGCGTTACCTTGAAGCAACGCCAGCAATTGAAGATATTGCAAAATTACACCTCTGATATGCCGCACCGCCGTGTGGAAAAAGCGTGCTTTACGCTTGGGCAAAAGCTAAAACGCGCGCAAAACAACTGTCCGAGGAATTATCCTCGGACAGTTGTCATTACTTATTCTGAGAATCGATGAACTTTACTATGTTGCCCACGACAAGGAAGTCGTTTGCCATTTCGTCGGGCACGGTAACGTGGAATTCGTCTTCCAAAGTCATTATCATGTCGGCTATGTCCAGACTGTCGGCTCCGAGATCTTTTACCAGATCCGATTCCATAGTGATTTTAGACGGTTCTATGCTGAATTGCTGTGCAATGAGTTTTTGCACCTTTTCAAAAGTCATTAAACTTTCCTCCTGCTTTTGGTATCATCATTGTACCGCATAATAAAAAAATTTTCAACTGTTTTAACGCTATTTACCACGGCGGCATATCATTTAATATGAGATATTGCAACGGAAAACGATTTTTGAATCAGCAGGATTATATAAACGTCCTCTGCAAGGCAAATGCGCCTCCGCCCTGCAAGCCGCCCCACCGCGATTTCTTTCGCTGCGACTGCCACACCCAAGGCGGGGACGTCAGCGTGCGCTGCGGCAGAGAAGGTATCGGAATATCCTTGCGGCTGCCGCCCGGTAAACCACGGCGGTAAGCCGTTTGAGCACAGATAAAACTTTTTACTTCACGGCTTTTGGACGGCAAAATGCGGCGGTAAACCCGCCGCACCGTCATAGATCGTCCGCGTCCTGTACGGGCACGGCGTCTTTGCCCCACCCCACGGGATTGCCCGTGTAACTGCCCGATGGGTCGCTTTCGCTTTCCTGCGAAGACTTTTTGGACTTCGAGGACGTTTTGCCGCCGCAGGAAGACTTTCTTCCGGCGGTTTTAGAGTTACCGCAATTTTTATTGGATTTCATAAATCCACCTCCTGTTTGTTATTGTAACCAATTTTCCGCATAATAAACGGCGGAAACAAAGTTTGTGAAAATTGTTTTTGCAGACACGGTGACGGCTGTGAAAAACGGATTGCACCGCTTAATCGACGCACTAAACGCTTTGCACCGCATGCAATGCGCTTGCGTGTAAGAGAAAACGCTCCCGAAAAACAGGGTTTGCGTTACCGAGGCTCAATCAAGTGCGTGTAAACGCCGTGGCGTGCAGGCGACAAAGCTCGCATGCTGCCAATCTGCTCGTCGCGCACCATTGCTCGGCGCGAGTTTGTATCAATCGGCAAAGTTACGGTAATTGAATTGCGGCGGTACGCGTCGGTGGCAAAGTAAAAATAAATTCCCTCGTCCCCACGCACGCGGTATGAATATCCACAAGAAAAAATACAATGCGCGGCGGTCTTCGTCAGCACACATAACTCATACAAAAGGTAAAAAACAGAGCAAACTCCGGCACGAAACGACTGCGTA
>DVOC01000094.1 GCA_018713905.1 Candidatus Fimimonas merdipullorum | reverse complement strand
ATACCCTGCACCGTCACCCACGCGTCGCCGTTGGTGGCTTTGTACTTCATTCTGATATACGCCACTTCCACGAAGGAGCTGTTGTAGTCCACGCTGTTGTACACCAGAATGGAGCGGGCGTTGACGTAGTTGTCGAATTTGAGGTTGATTTTGGCAAACTTTGCCTCGCCGGTGTTTTCGGCGGTGGCATATTCCTTTACAAGGTCGGAATCGCGCACCTTGAGGGTTCCGTCGGTAAGATACTTGACGTCGCTGTCCGCAGCGGTGCTGTCCGCCGTGACGGTGGCGTCGGGAGCCACGTTGTAGTAGCCGCTTGCCGCACCGGGGATGGGCTGATAGGAATAGGTGGGGCCGTTGCCGTGCATAAGCACCTGACCTTCGTCGTTTTCCACGAAGGAAATTCTGTCAACCGCCAGAGCGCGGCCGCCGGTGATGTCCATTCTGTTGAGGAAGGTGTGGTAGGCTATCATCAGTTCGTCGCCGCAGCGTATAAAGCAATGGTGACCTGCGCTGGTGATGTTGCCCCAGTCCAGATCGGTAAGCAGAATGGTGCCGCCGTCCTCCGGTTGAATTTTGGTGTAGTCGCCAAGAGGAGAGTCGGATATTGCCTGACGTACCTGATACAGGGGGCTGGTGTATGCGTAAACGGAGAAAGTAAGGTAGTAAACGCCGTCCTTGTAGTACATAAAGGGCGCTTCGTTTACCGTTGCGTAGCTGCCGCCGCCTTCGTCGATATCGCCGAAGTGGGTGTTGCCCGCCGCCATTTCCTGACTGAAATCGCCCACCGTGGTGTTATAGATGGAGGTAAGCTGTTTCAGCGTGGAATAGTCGGGAGTGAACCAATCCTTCATTTTGCAGCCGTAAATTTCCTGATAGGCACGGCCGCCCCAATGCTGATAGGCGGAGAAGTACAGATACTTGTCGCCGCTGACGGGATCGATGAAGGGGTGAATGTCTATGGTGTGGTTGGTAATGCCTTCGCGGTTGGGAAGGTTGGTGGAGAAGTCGTACACCGGTTCGCCCAGCGTAAGCGGCTCGCCGTCGGCGTTTTCCATATTGCTGGGGCACTCGAAGGGACCGTAGGGGTTAAGAGAGTAGGCTACGCCCAGATAGAACCTGCCGCCCTGCTTGTAGTTTTTGGCGCTGTAAAACATATAGTACAGCCCCGTGTCCTCGTCGTACAGCACTTCCGGCGCCCAGTAGTCGTTTTGCGCCCACGTTTCGGAGTAGTCCGGCTGGAAAGCGACGCCGCGGTATTCCCAGTTGGTAAGGTCGCGGGAACGCCACGTCTGAATGCCGTGGCATTCGATGATGTCGCTGGTGCCGTAGGCATAGAAGTAACCTTCTTCCTCGCCGTGGTCAACGTAGATGACCGACGGGTCGGCTATCTGAAATTTCAGCTCGTTGAGGTAGTAAAGGTTTTTGTTGTAGTTTTCGTTGTCTACCGTGTCGTAGTCCTCGTAGGAAAACTCGCCTGTGGCTTCGACAACTTCCGGCTGACACGCCGCCAACACCGCCACGAAGGACAGCGTCAGCACTATTGCCAGCGTCATTGACAAAAATTTCTTAAACATAGTTTTCTCCTGTCAAGATTTATTTTCGGGCTTTGCCCGTAAAGACCGTTTGTTACAGCTTCATTCCGCTGGTGGCGATACCTTCTACGAAGTACTTCTGCGCCACTATGTACAGCACTATGGTGGGGATTATGCTCACCGTAGTAGCCGCCATCATTGCCGGTGTGTTGGTCATCTGGAATTCCGACTTCAACAGATTCATGGTTATCTGCAAGGTGTACATTTCCGGCGATTGCAGATAGATGAGGGGAGCAAGGTAGTCGTTGTAGCCGCCTATGAAGCCCAACAGTCCCTGCGCCAGCAGCGCCGGCACGGAAAGGGGCACCATTATGCGCCAGAACATGCTGAAATATCCCATGCCGTCCAGCTTGGCGGCTTCCATAAGCTCGGTGGGAATGCCGGTGTAGAACTGCCTCATGAAGAACACGCAGGTAGCCGCGCCGAACATACCGGGGATCATCAGCGGCAGCGGCGTGTCTATCCAGTTGAGCTGACTGTATATGGTGTAGCTGGGCGTCAGCAGGATGGTGCCGGGAATCATCATGGTGAACAGCAGCAGCGAAAACAGCCAGTTTTTGCCCTTGAAACGCAGTTTAGCAAAGGCATAGGCGCTTATTGCCGAACAGAACAAGCCCAGCACGGTGGGGGGAATGATTATCCACAGGGTGTTGAGGAAGCCCATTATTATGATGGGCACGCCGTCTATGGCAGAACCGAGGTCAAACTCGAAAATTGCCTCGTACCCTTGCAGAGTGAAGCCCTCCTGCGGCCACCAGTGGAAGTCCAGACTGTTTGCCTCCTTCGCCGTTTTCAGGGAAGTTACCAACACCAGCGAGAAGGGGGCAAGTATCCACAGCGCGAACAGCACCAACGCAAAGTAGATGAAGAATTTACCGACAAATCTTTTTGCCTTTTCGGCGGAATGGTTTTTGATTTTGTAGCCCGAAGGCGCCGCTTTTGCGGCAGTCACGTTGTTATCAGTCATAACTCACCCACTTTTTAGAAACGGCAAAGTTGATAACGGTAACTATCAGTATCAATATTGCCAGTATAAGCGCCGCGGCGGCGGCAATGCCCATGGTGCCGTCGTAGCTGAATGCGTTGCGGTACACGTAAAATACTATGGTAAGACCGTCGTTGTTGGGGCCTTGTCCGCCTGCACCGCCGCCGATGACCTGCGGACGGGTGAATTCCTGCAAGGCGCCTATAAGCCCCGTTACCAACAGGTAGAAGGTCGTGGGGGATATCGCCGGCAGGGTTATGTGGAGAAAGCTCTGGAAGGAGTTTGCTCCGTCCACCTTCGCCGCTTCGTACAGCGAGCTGTTGACGTTGGTCAGCGCCGCGCCGTAAAGCACAATGCCGTACGCCGTGCCCGACCATATGCCTATTACGATAAGCACGGGCAGATAGTATTTTGAATCGGTAAGCCAGCCAATGGCTTCGTCGCGGCTAAGCCCCAAAAAGGCGTTGAGTATGCCGTGACTTTGGTTGAAGATAAGCTCCCACATGAGGGCTACGGCAACGGCGCAGCACACGTAGGGAATGAAATAGATAGAGCGGAAAACCTTGACGCCCTTTATCTTTTTGGTAAGCAGATAGGCAATTACCAGCGCAATGACTATGCAAATAGGCAGCGACAGCGCCATTATAAGGGTGTTTCCTATGGACTTCCAGAACATCCGGTCATTGAGCACCGCCTCGAAGTTTTCCAATTTGGCAAAGGTTGCTTCTTCTATGCGGCCGCCACGTCCGGGGATTTCCAGAAACGCCATTACAAACGCCAGCACGAGGGGTATAAGCCCGAACAGCACAAAGCCTATGACGGGGATTATCGCCATCAGAAGCCCGCTGACGTTTTCCGCCCTGCCTGCCTTGCTGCGCTTTTTGTAGACGTTGTTAAGATACATTTTCTCCTCCTGCCGGCACGCCTTTTCGCGAACCGTCGTCGCGAAAAGGGTACCGTTTGCTTATTTTACGACAGGCAGAGCCGCTTATTCGCCAAACACCTTGGTGTAGTCAAGCAGCTTGGTATAAGTTGTGGTATATTCGTAGCTCTGTTCGAATTCCGACATGGTCTTGTCGCCGTTACGCACGGGGCCGTTAAGCACACCCGCCCAGTCGTCTATCCACTTTTTGTCGGACAGATACCACCAGTCGCCGGCTTTTTCTATCTTGGCCGCGCGGATGAACACTTCGGCGTTTTTGGGATCCTTGTCGGATTGCAGGAACACTTCGCTGTTGGCAAGGTCTATTTGCAGAGGAATGGCAAATCCTGCCTGAGCCTGCAAGGTTTGTCCCTCGGTGCCGCCGATGTATTCGATGAACTTCCAGCTGGCTGCGGGAACCTGAGACTTTTTGTTGATGCAAAGTCCCACGGAGCCGGAGTGACCGGCTTCTACGCCGTGAACCTTGACGTCCCCTACTTCTTTGCCTGCGGGAATGGCGTCGCCCTGTTCATAGTACTCCTTGTACATGGGCAGGGGAGCAACGTCCCATTCGTCCTCCATTTCCTCGCGGAAACGGGTAACGTCCCATCTGCCGTCCACCAGCATGGAGATGTTGCCGCTGGTGAATTCCTGAACCTTGCCCGCGTCGGTGCCGATGGAGGCGGGCTGCGGGGTTATGCCGTAGCCGGTGTAGATAACGCCGTCGTACTCGTCCACCGTGGTGCCCGATTTGGAGCCGAGGCACACGAAGTAGGTAAAGGCTTCGCGCTGGCTGGGCAGTTCCAGAAGGTCGCCGCTTTCCACAAGGGCAAGCACTTCGGCGGTTATTTCCTTGGAGTAGTCGTAGCCCGCCTCGGGAACGATTTCCACACCCAGCTTGTCGGTGTAGGAAATTATTTCGCCGGCGTTGTAGTGAGTGCCGTGAACGGTAACGCCCTCGGCGCAGTCGTCAGCCACGATGTAGTTGGGGGTGGGATCCATCAGCGTGAAGTCGTAGTATCCGCCGGTGTAGTCGGAGTCGCTGGTGGGGATGTACTGAATGCAGTCGCCGCCCACCGTCCAACCGTAGTTGAACCACCACTCGGTGAAGTAGCCGTACGCCGCGTCGTTGCCTTGCTGACGCTGAACGTTTTGTACCAGCGTGGAAAGCTCTACCGTTTCGTCCCAGTTCATGGGGATTTTGTTGTTGAAGAACTTGTTGCCGGCGCTGTCTACGAAATAGCCCTTTTCCTTTACGGTGTAGTCGGAAGCAATGCCCACGTCCGACTTGGTGTTGCCGCGAGCGTCCTCCGCGCCGTCGTTGTAGGCGTCGAGATCGTCCGCGTCAACGCTGATGACGGTAACGCCCGCCTCCTTGAAGTGCGTTTCGTTGTAGTAGATGACGGTGGGACCTATGTCCTTGGGCACGCCGTAGTATCTGCCGCTTTCCGTAGCGGAAAGCTTGGTGTTGACGTCGTACTTGTAGCGGGTGACGACCGTTTCCCACATGTCTTCCACGCGGTACACCTTGCTGCTTTCGATGTAGTCCGTCAGATCCAGCAGCAAGCCGTTTTCGGCATAGGATTTGTAGCCGCTGTCACCCACGTAGAACACGTCCAGCTTGTTGCCGCTCAACGCGGTACGCACCGAGTCTTCGTAGCTGTCTGCCGGTCTGGGCACCATTTCCACTTCGATGATGCCTTTGTTCGCCTTGTTGAAGCTTTCCACCAGACTTTCGAACACGCCGCGTTCCACGTTGTCGCCGTAGAACCAGAAGGTCACCTTGGCGACGGTGTCGGAAGGACGGAGTTCTCCGGTATCCGGATCTATCACAACGTCCGTTTTTTCTTCGGGTGCGCATGCCGTAAACAGTGCGGTGGCAAGCACAACGCACAACAGCAGGCACACAAGTCTTGCAATTTTTTTCATACTTTTCCTCCGTTTTGGATTTTATTAAAGTTTTTACGCCCAAAAACCTTGGCGTTAACTTACGGTGAATTTTTGCATCGTATCCTTCGCCGCAGGCAGATTTTGTCCTCTGCGTCAATGCAGATTGCAAAAACGCGCATACAATGAGGTTTTGCCCTTTGAAAGGTCGTGACGCGCGCTGAACGTTACTCGGCGCATTGCTCCGTCACCAGCCATACCGGCTGAATTTCCGTGACGGCTTGCGACTTGTCGCCCTCGATACGCAAAAACAGCCTGTTAAGCGCCTTGTCGGCAAAGCTTTGCTTGTCGTAGCCGACGGTGGGCATCTTGCCGTAAAAGCTCAGCTCCTTGCGTATGTCGTCGAAGCCGCACACCGCCTTTTGCACGCCCCTTTCGGAAAGCTCCTGCAAAACTATGTAGGCGGCAAAGTCGTTGAAGCAAAACAGCGCGTCCGGCTGCGTTTCGCTTTGCAAAATATCGCGTATTATGGTCTGAAAGGTGCTGTTTCTGTCCACGAAGTAGCTTTGCGGCTGCAAGCCGTGCCGCTTCATCACGTCGGCATAGCCCTCGCCCCTGTCCAGCGAACAGTCCATTTCCCTGTGGTCGCCGATGTACGCCACGCCGGTAGCCCCGCGGGAAAGCAGATATTCCGCCGCCAGCCTGCCGCCACCGACGTTGTCCAGCACTACGCTGTCGAAGCAGGGGGATTTGCGCCCCAGCACCACCGTGGGCATTTTTTGCTTTGTGAGCATCTGCGACGCCTTTTGGTCGGGCGCAAGAAAGCTTATCAGCCCCGAGGCGCCTGCGGAAACGATTTGCCTTATGTCCTTTTCCTCGCAGGTTTCCCTTTCGGAATAGAAGGTGACGAAGTTGTAGCCGCGGGACTTCAAGGTGCTTTGCATATAGTGCGTCATCACCGAATAGAAGGGGTTGAGCAAGCTGTCGCACAAAATGGCTATGCTGTTGCTGTTGCCCTTTCGCAGTGCCGACGCCTGCGAGTTGATGACGTAGCCCATTTCCTCCGCCGTGCGCCTTACCGTATGCTTGGTGGCGGCGCTTATGTCGGGGGCGTCCATCAATGCCCGCGAAACACAGTTTGCCGAGCAGCCGCACGCCTTTGCCACGTCCTTTAACGTAATTCTTTTCAATTTTTCTCCTTGGTTGCGGGAAACGCTGCGGGACGCAACGGTGAAGTTGCGCCCTGCGGCATTCCCCGCCGCGCCCGTAAAGGCGCGGGGGGATAGCGCAGAACCTTGCGCAAAAGTTTTTGCTATGCCGCGGTGTTGATAACGCCGCTGTCGGTAACTACGTAGGTAGAAGGCTCGACGCCTGCTCCGAACACGTTGCCCCAGCCGTCCACGTTGACTACCGCGCAGGTGATCTCGATGTTGCCGGAAACGTCCACGCCGTTCATGGCGCCGTAGGGCACGTACACCTCGAAGGTGGTGTCGTAGTTGCCCGCTTCACCCGTGGTGACGTGTCCCGCAGCGCTGAACTGAGTGTAGCCGTTGAACACGCTGGCGCAGATCTGCCTGTCCTTTCTGCCAAGGCGGAATTCCACGTTGAGAAGGTGGAACCAAGCCGTGCCGTCGAACTGCAAAACGGCGTTGACGTCCTTTTCGTGGTGAACGGTGACGTACAGCACCACGCCGTGCTCAAGCTTTTTGCCGGACAAGGTTACCGCCAAATTCTTGAAGGAGCCGGTGACTTCGGACAGAGTGCCGAGGCTTTCGTCCTTTACGCCGTCGAGGGTTATGCCGTCCAACGCGGCAACGTCTGCCGCGCGGTACACGCCGTCCTCGGTGACGTAGGCGTAGTTATTGTCCCAGATGAGAGACTGCCAGCCGCCGAAGCCGTTGCCGTTGCAGCCCATCTGAACGTAGCTGTCCACCGCGTCCGTCATGGCGTAGAACACTTCCACCACCGTCTTTACGGTGTAGCCGTCCTCGTCCACCGTGGTGCGCACAATGCCGTAGTCGGTAACGATGCCCTGCGCGATGATGAAGTCGTCGAAGATACTGAATCCGCCGTTGGAGGCACTGCTGTTGACTCTTATTTCAAGGTTGTCGGTGAGGTGCCATTCGGGGGTTGCCGCTGCCGTCTGCTTTTGCAGTATGGTGAATGCAAGGTACAGTCCGTCGTCGGCGGCAAAGCCGGTAACGGTAAATTTGGCGTTTTCGTTGCCTACGGTGAGGGAAGCCTTGCCCTCGTATTCCGTAAGTTCGCCGTCCAGCGTGGCGTGCTGCGCCACGGGAAGGGTGCTTTCCAGCCCGTCGGCGGTGATATACAGGTTAGTAGGTCTGCCGCCCGGCTGTCCGTACTGGGGCACTATCTTGCCGTCGGCGCCGCCTACGTAGTAGTTCCACCAGTCGCCTCTTTCCCACCGGTTGTCGCTCATGCCTTCCCAACGAGCCGTTTCGCCGGGGGCTTTGAACGCCCAGTTGAGAAGCACGTCGTCTTCAAACGTTCCCCCCACTGCCGATTTGTGAACAAACAACTCTGCGACGTGCAGGTACTTGCCGGCGTGGTCGCCTTCCTCTACGAGGGTGGTCGTCCACACGGATTTTGTAGCGCCTTTCCTTTCGTTTTTGCTGTTTACGTAGCTCTGCTCGCCGTTGTTGAGATAGAACTCGAAGTTGTGGTTGTGGTGCCACTCGGCGGCATTGTTAATATTTGTGTTGGTGTACGCTTCCAGATAGAAGTAGATACCGTTTGCGCCCTTGACGGCGTACAGCGTTACCTGACGGTTGTCCTCCACCTTGAAGGAGATGGGTTCGCCGTACTGTTCGCTTGCGCCCTTGGTGCCGTCTATTTCGTAACCTTCGGTGTCGTAGTCCAGCGTGGCGACAATGGCAATGGCTTGGTCGCCCGCTTTGACGGTGTAGTCGTAGGTCAAAACGCCCTGCTCCACCGTTATCTGTTCGCCGTTTACGGTAAGCGTTTTAAGCACCGCGCCGGCGGGAAGGGCTACGGTTATCTGCACCGTTTCGCCCACAGCGGCGGTAGCCTTGTCGGTGGTGATTTGCCCGCCGGTAAGTCCGTCGGGAGCAATCACGTCGGTGGATACGGAAATGCCTTCAAGCGCCACTTCCACCGCAACCGCCTCGTTGGGCATTACGAAGGAGTAGGTGCCTTGCTGAGCCTCGATTTCTTCGCCGTTGACCTTGACGTAAGCCAAAGTCTGACCGTCGGTAACCTGAACGTCCAGCGTCACCGTGTCGCCAACGTATGCGCCTTGCGGAGCGTTTACCGTAAGGGCGCTGTTAGTGCCGCTGACGGATATGCCGTACCGGAAGCGCAGTCCCGTTGCCGTTATGCGCAAGTCGCCCCACGTGCCCACGTTCATGGCGTTTTTGAAGCCGTCGGTTCCCTGAACCCAGCCCCAAGCCTTGACGGAGGGATCCTGACCTTCCTCGTAGCCCGCCACGTTGGCGTAGGGTACGAAGAACTCTACCGTTACTATGTACATTCCGGCGTATTCGCCGTCCGATTGCAGCACGCCGCCGTCGGAAGCGATACGGGATATGGCAGCGCTGCTCTTGACGGAAGTCCAGTCGGCTTCGTCAAAGTAGAAGTACTGCTGAGTGGCGTTGTCGGTGCCCAGACGGAATTCCACGTTGGTATGCTCGTACCATGTGCTGCCCGTACGGGTATTTTCGGCGGAATAGAGCTTTGTAACGAAGTACAAGCCGTCGGTGCCCTTTACGCCCATAAGCTCGAAGTGAGTTTTGCCGTCCGCCTTGGTGCCGAAGGAGTGGGTGTTTTCCACCACTGCGGAGGTATAGATTTCGTCGTCCGCCACGCCGTCGATGTCAGCGTCCGCTGCGTCCGCGCCGTAAACCTTTGTGTGAACGGTTTCGCTGTCGGTGGTGACGTAGGTGTTTTTGACTGTCATTTCAAGGTTGAAGCCGATGAAGCCCACCTCCACCACGTCGTCCGCGCCGATGTAGCTTGCGTCGATACGGCTTACCAGCACGTCGTTTACCCACAGCACGATGGTGTTGTCGTACTTGGCAAGCGCCATCTTGACGTAGGTGCCGCCGGTGTATTCGCCCGTCATAGCCGCGCCGCCCGCCTGATCGTTCCAGTTCCAGTCGCCGGCAACCATATAGGTGCCTACCGATTTGTTGGGACGGTACACGATGTTGGTGCCCTTGCCGCCGTTGCCGCCGAGAAGTCCCGCAGCGTCGATATAGCCGAACACCGTCACGTCGTCGGTGCGTACCACGGGGCCGAACTTGGGAAATTTGTCGTTGTTGTAGACGGTGCCGCTCAAGGTTGCTTCAAATTCGGCATACACGTCTGCGCCCTTGGATTCGGGCACCCAGACCGCCTGCTCGCCGCTGCCGTCGTTGTGAGCGTATTCGCCTTCTTGGATAAACTCCCAACCGTCGGAGTAGGCAAACGTGTCGCCGTCGCCGAGGTTAGCGCCTTCCGTACGGGCGTAGCCCAGCGCCGTCATTATGGCTTTTGCCCACAGAGGATAGCCGTATTCTCTGTTGAGGTGCAGTCCGTCGTAGAACATGTTGGTTCTTGCGCCGCCGTCCGCCGCCGTAAAGGGAGTGGTAGCGTCGATGTATTTGAGCCAGCTTGCGTTGTCCTGCGCGTACTGCTGCACCGAAGCGTTTACTTCGTTATACGTAGTCGTATTGCCGGAGAACATCTCGTTGGGAATGAGAGATACCCAATAGATGGTGGCTTGCGGGAACACTTCGTGATAGTTGTCGAACAGATCCATCAGACGGGTGTAGGTGACGTTTGCCGAAACCTGATCGTCGTCCACGTCGTTTACGCCGATGTGGAACACGATGTTTTCGGGGTTGTAGCGCATTGCCATTTCCGCCACTCTTTCCGTCCACTGGTTGACCTTGGTGCCGCCTACGCCTTCGTTAGCGTAAGAGGGAAGCTGCGCCACGTGTTCGGCAATGCCGCTGGCCTTCCAGATTTCCATATAGGAGTCTCCGAGGAACAGGGTGTTGACGTCCTGCTTTTCCACTTCCACCATCTTGTCCGTCCAGCCGTCCCCTTCGGGATCGTCGCTGGCAAGATAGTTAGTCACTTCCATGCCGAAGCCGAAGGACTTGATACCGAAGTGCATGTCGGAGTTGTACGCGCCGTAGTACAGGCTGTGAGCCAGTTCGCCGTCGGCGTACAGGTGCAGATAACCGTTTTGGTACACCATTTCCAACGTTATGGTGTAGTCGCTAAGGTCGAACACACCCTTTTTGACCGTTACCCAGCTGTTCCACAAGCCGGTGGGAGAGTTGTTGATGCCCAAGTCGGTGCCCTTGATGTCGGCAAGGGTGGAGTTGGTCTTTTGCGTGAAGGAGTCTACGTAGAACATAAGTCCCGTGGTGGGCGCTCCGTCAAACAGCATAAGACCGAACTTGCCGTACTGCTCGTTGGCATTGGTGATGGAGGTAAGCTTGAAGGTGGCGCGCGCGTACATGACCGGAGCGCTTACGCGGAAGAACGCCAGGTTGTTGTCGGCGTTGTCGTGTCCCGTCAGGGTGACTACGCGGTTAGCGTATTCGGGATTGCTGGCGTAGTAGTCCTTGGTGGTGTCCCAATACTCGCCCTGCTTTACGTAGTCCAGCGAGCCCAGCTGTCCCGCGGCGATAACGTAGGCGTTGTCGCTGTAGGTGTTGTCGTCGTCTATCACCTTGTAGGTGTTGGTGTGGTCTTCGTTCATATCGCCGCTCATAAGCACCTTTACGGCACCCAGCAGCGAGTTGGCGTTGTACAGCACGGGGCATATGGTAACGTAGCCCTTTGCCGTTTCTGCCGTTACGCCCAGCGCGTCGTAGTCTACCGTTACGGTGACTTTGTAGCCGGTGACGCTTGCGCCGTCTTCCGTCCAGCGCGCGTAGCTGCCGCTTGCGCCTTCGGTAAGAGCCACAAGTGCGCCCTCGTCGTCGGTGGTCTGCACGGAAACGGTTCCGTCAGCGGTGACCTTGACCGCCACCGTTTCGCCGTCGGGCAGAAGGGTGTTGAAAATTTCCTTTTCCAGCGCGAAACGCACTTCCATTCCGTCGGCGTCCATCAGAATACCGTCCTCCACGTGCGCCGTGAAGGTGATACCCTCCGCGCCGAACACGGTGGTGAAGTACGCCGTGGCGGTGGAGCCCAGCGTAGCGGCGGAAATGCTGGCTACGGTTTTATCCGCCGTTTCCTGCACTACGCCCGTCATGTCCTGCACAAATTCCGCAGTGACGGTGACGTTTGCCGCCGGCATGGTGAAGCTTGTGCCGCTTATTGCGGTGTCGTTGTATTTAAGAGAGCCCTCTTTAAGCACGTAGCCTGCGTCGGGAGTGACGGTAAGGGTGACTGTCGTACCCTTCGTCGCCTTTTCAGCGCTGGCTTTCACCGTTCCGTTAGCCGTTTTGCCAATGGTTATGGTGTATTCCGTCTTGTCTTTCGGCTCGCAAGCGGCAGCCAGCACAAGGCAGAAAACCAAAATCACAGCCAGAACAGCCAATGCGATTTTTCTTTTCATATTTTCCTCCTGTTTTATTTATAACGGACAAACAGACGTCCGTCAGAGTCGAAGTATGCCGGCGCAAGACATGCCGTCCTGTCGCCGCTTGGGCTGTCGTAGCGGGTGTGCACGTGAAAGGCACACCACAGCTGCCCGTCGTTGTCGGTAAAATAGCTGTTGTGCCCCGGTCCCGAAAGGGTGGGGGTGTAACGCAGCAGATACCTGTTTGTCTTTACGAAGCCGCCCGTGGGGCTGTCGCTTTCGGCGACTCCTACGGAATAGTATTTGCTGTCGAACACGTTGTAGGAATAGTTGAGATAGTACCTGCCGCCGTGTTTCAAGACGAAAGGACCTTCGTTCCACTGCCAAGTGGGGTTGAGCGTCGTTTCTTCCTCGCCGCTCGGCGTAAGCACCATTTTGCCCTCCGCCGTAAGCTCGGTAAGGCTGTCCGACAGCGGGGATACGTAAATTTCGCTTTTGTGAATGCCCTGCTGCACGTTGTCCGACACGTCCCTGACGTAGTACAGATAGCTTTTGCCGTCGTCGTCGGTGAAGCAATGGGCGTCAATTACGGAGTAGCCCAAGTCGAACATGGGCTTGCCGCAGTACACGTCGCGGAAAACTCCCAAGGGAGAGTCCGCCACCGCTACGCCTGTGCGCAGCCCGTTCGAGGTCTTGTCCTTGGCGGTGAAGTGCATCACCAGCTTGCCGTCCCGCCGCACCGTGACCTCCGGCGCCCAAAAGTCCATATAGCCGAAGCTGTCCTGCTTGAAGTAGCACAAGCCGCAGTCCCGCCAGTTTTTGAGGTCAAGGCTTTTCCACACCTTGAAGCCCTCCTTGGAGGAGGTGGCGTACATATAGTAGACGCCCTTGTAGTTAAGCACAAAGGGATCGCCTATTTCCGTCACGTCGGTGACGATAAGTTGACAGCTCATCTTCCCCTCTTTTGCAAAATAGCCCTTATCTTTTCCTTGGGGAACTTGGGCTGATGGTTTTCGTCTTCCAGCCCGTTGACTTCGTGCTGTACGTCGGTGACCTGCGTGTAGCAGTAGCCGCACATAAAGGGAATGTCGTCTATTGCCGTGACGAGCCCTTCAAAGCGGCGAAGAAACTCCTCGTCGTCCTTGACGCCCTGACCGTAGCCCCAATTTATGCCCACGGTGTCCTTTACAAACGCCGTGCCGCCGAATTCCGTTATCATGACGGGCTGCCCCTTGTAGCCGTAGCCGTTGGCGAAAGCCCCCTTTCTGCCCTCCGGCCAGTTGTGCGCGCAACACTTTTCCAAGGTGTCGTACCACGAGTGGAGGGTTTTGCCATCCTGCTCGTAGTTGTGAATGGTAAGCACATCGGACAGGGTGTGCTCCCACCCGTCGTTGGTGATGACCGGCCTTGTGTCGTCCAGCAGTTTGGTGAGGTGGTACACGTCGTTTACAAAGTTCTGCACGGTGACGTCGAACAGCACGTCCTCGATGCCCCAGCTTTCGTTGAAGGGCACCCACGTTATCACGCAGGGGTGGTTTTTCTGCTGCAATACCGCTAAAGTCCATTCCTCCGCAAAGACAGCGCGGCTTTTTTCGGTGTTTTTGTACATGGAGGGCATTTCAGCCCACACCAGATAGCCGTACAGATCGGCGTAGTACAAAAAGCGTTCGTCCTCCACCTTCTGGTGCTTGCGCGCGCCGTTGAAGCCCATGTCCATCATATCGGTGATGTCCTTTACCAACGCTTCTTCGGAGGGAGGCGTAAGGTCGCTGCCCTTCCAATAGCCCTGATCCAGCACCAGCTTTTGGTAAAGCGGCTTGCCGTTGAGCAGAATTTTGCCCTCTTTGGCTTCTATCTTGCGCACGCCGCAATAACTACGTATATTATCAATCTCTTTACCGTCCTTTATCAAAGTGACGGAAAGCTCGTACAGCCTGCCGCAGCCCGTTTCCCAAAGATGAGCCTCGCCCCCCAGCCACAACGCCGTGCCGCCCGTTTCCGCCGTCAGCGGACAGGTGATTTCCGCCACGGGTTTTCCCTCGTAGGTAACGGAGGTTCTGACTTGGTAGTCGCCGTCGGCGTAGCAGCAATTTACCGCGTCGTAGGTGACGGTGATGCTGTTGGTGTCCACGCTGCCCCGTACCGACAGGTTTTCCAGCCTGCTGTGGGAAACGAATTCCATCCACACCGTTTTGTAGATACCGGTGGTATCCACGTACCAGCAGCCGAAGTTCTCGTCCTTCCACCGCTGCTTTCCGCGGGGTTTTTCCACGTCGTAGTCGTCGGTGACCTTGACGGCGACGACGTTTTTGCCCTCCTGCACAAAGGGCGTCACGTCAAAGGTAAGACGGTGATATGCGCCCTTGTCCTCGCCTGCGCGCTTGCCGTTTACCCACACTTCCGTTTTGTAGTCGCTGCCCTCGAAGTGCAGCAGCACGTCCCCCGCGACCTGCTTGGCGTCCAGCACGACCTCGCGACTGTACCAAACGCAGTCTACACGCTTTTGCACGTTTATGCCGCTTGCTTCCGTCTGATAGACGAAGGGAACGTTTATTTCCAGCTGACCGGACACGCCGCCGGAATAGTCCTTGTCGTTGTTTTCGTCAAAGGCAAAATTCCACTTGCCGTTGAGGATTTCGTAGTCCGCCCTGAATTGCTGCGGACGGGGATAACCTTTTTTGTAGTAGCTTACGTGATGCATTTTCCCGATACTCCTTTTGAAATTGCATTTATGTTGCCACGGCGGCACTCCGCCATAGTACGTCCATTTGCGCCGCGCCGAAGAGAACAGTCCCGTGCTTGCCGCGCGTCGCCCCTACAAGGCGTCCATTTGCGCCGCCGGAATATTGAAGAGCGTTTCATTGCCCTCGCAACGCCCGTCAAAGCCGACGGCCGCCCCGCAAACCTGCCCAAAGCAATGCGTTTCAGGCAGGGCGTTGCCACACTCCTTGCGCTCCTTGCCAAAACGAGGTTTTCGTGCGCCGCAAAAGGGCAAAATTTTTTTCGCGGTTTTTCCGCAAATACTCTGTTTTTTCCGCAGAATGCCCCTTTTTTGCAAAATTTGTTCATTTTTGCCGTTACTTTATCGTTCAAGTAACTAAAACAAATTCCCATTCGGGGTAGCACTTCGGCACAGTAATAGTTTAGCACACCGACAGATATTTTTCAATGGTAATTTGAAAAAAATTGAGGCAAATTTCAAAAAAATTTAAGCTTTTTTGAGCGCAAAGACAAAGGTTAGAATGAAAATCGCCTAACTTTTTGCGCCGCCGCAAAAAACGCCTTGACCGCCCGCGAAAAAACGCCTTTCGCGTTTGACGACATGCGCCGTGCGGAGCGGAAGCTTTTGAAAAAACCAACCGCCGAAGGGGCGAAAAACCGCTCTGACCGGGCAAAAAAACGGCTGCGAAAAACTGCCCCTCTGCCGCATTTGCAAAACGCCCCTTCAGAGTCGCCCCGAAAGCACGCTCAAAGCGCCGCACAGCCGCATTTGCGACGTGCAAATGCCATACGTGTTGCGTGAAACAAAGCGCCCGCGGCTGTACGGAAAAGTAGCTTTGCCGAAGCGAACCTTTGTCCCTTTGCCTTGCTGCCGTAAAAAGCACCCGCACGCTTACCCCGCAAAAACCGCAAACTATACCCTTGCCCGCACGAAAAGCCTTCGCGCGACGTCCCTTGGTGCTGCGCTTTTCCTGCCGACGGCAAAAAACGCCCCCGCAAAAACGGGGACGTTGCAAAGGGTTTTTACTTTCACGGCTCGCTGCAATTTTGCCTGAAAAGGGCGTTGACGCAGAGCGGCGGAATGAAAAGCTTTTCGTTACCAGCGGGGACGGATAAACTTTTTCTGATCCTCGGAAAGATCCAGCCCCAAAGTGCCGCCGGGGTTCATGAGGTTGTCGGGGTCGAAATGCTTTTTGAGCGTTTGGAAAATTTCCATCTGACGGGTGCCTATCTGACCTTCCAGCCACGGCGCGAAGAATTTGCCTATACCGTGATGGTGCGATATGGCTGCGCCGCTCTTCTGAATGTGGTCAAGAATGCCGCTCCAATAGTTGACGAAATCCTCCAGCTCCGTCATGCGGGCGATGAATATGAAGTACAAATTGGCGCCCTGCGGATAGCAGTGGGACATATGCGTCATGCATATGGTGTCGGGACGGCTGTGGCAGTACTCCCGCACCATTTGGTGCACGTGCTCCATCCGGCTCCACGTGACGGAGCATTCGAGGGTATCCGTCATCACGCCGAAGTCCTGCATGGTGTCGCGCAGATAGGGATCGTTGAACCGTCCCTTTTCCCAAGCGGAGGTGACCGCACCCGTAAGGCTTATGGCGTGGTAGCGGCGGCATATTCTTTTTACGTTGCGCGCCACGTTTTTGCAAAAGCCCCTTTCACCGTCGGTGAACCCCAAAAACAGGCACCGTTTGTGCGGTTTGTAACCAAACCCCGACAAAAGTCCGGCAAGAGGGCTTTCGTCCACGCCGTACAGACGCATCATGCAGTCCGTTTCTTCGGGATCGGACAGGCGGAAAACGCTGGGCTTGCCGCACTCGCACTGCATGATTTCGCGGGCGGCGTCCATAGCCGACTGCCAATCCTTGAACATAAAGCTGAACTTGTAGTGATTTTGCGGCATCCAGCGGAACACCTTGAGCGTGACGTGAGTAAGCACGCCGAAGGCGCCCTCGCTGCCCATCATTATGTGGTTTACGTCCGGCCCCGTAGCGCGCGCGGGGAATGGTTCCGTTTTTACCACGCCTGTGGGGGTGGCGTATTCCTGCGCGATGACGATATCCTCTATCTTGCCGTAGTAGGTGGAGTTTTGTCCCGCGCCGCGCGTCACCGTCCAGCCGCCCACCGAGCTGTACTCGAAGGACTGCGGAAAGTGTCCGCAGGTGTAGGCGCGCTTTGCCCCGAACAGTTTGGGAGCGTTGCGCAGGGCGTTTTCCAGATCGGGGCCACTGATGCCCGCCTGCACCGTAATGGTCTGATCAATTTCGTTGAACTCTATCACCTTGTTGAAGTGGCGGCGCATATCCAGCGATATGCCCCCCTTGACAGGCTCCACGCCTCGCGTGACGGACGAACCGCCGCCGTAGACGTAGAGAGGTATTTTGTGCAGAGAGCACAGCTGCACTATCTTTTCCACCTGCGTTTTGTCCGACGGGTAAACTACGCAGTCGGGCACGTTGTCGGCAATGTGCTTGCGCAGACGCAGCAGGTCGAACATGGTTTTGCCGTACGCCACCGAAAGCCTGTCGTAGTCGTCGGTGGAGACGTTTTCCTTGCCCACTATTGCTTGTAGCGCGGCAATTACCTCGTCCGAAAGGGCGCAGGGCTTTTGCAGCTTTACCTCCTCCAATCCCAGCGGCTCGGCATACTGTTTGAAGTCGTCGTCCGTAAGGTGGAATATCTCCTTCATCATTTTGTAGAGGTTTTCCTTGGGCACCTTGTTGAAGGAGGGATCGCCCCACTTGAAAATGGAACGGTAGCTCCGTTTTGGGGGAGTTTCGAGGTACCACTTGGGTTCAAAATCTTTGTACGGCTTGCTCATAATTTCTCCTTTTCCAGTTCCAGATAGAAGCTCTGCAACTTGTTGTATAGTTTAAGATAGATGTTTTTGTATATGCCGTCGTATATGGCGGCGTTTTTGGCGTCGGGGGTGAAGGTGTCGGTGTAGCGCACCATGCTTTGCACCGCCTGCGTCTGATCTTCAAACACGCCGCACGCCATAAAGGTCACCATGGCTGCGCCCAACGCGCTGGTTTCGTACGTCTGCACCCGTTTTACGGGGCGGTTGAACACGTCGGCGGCTATCTGGCATATCAGGTCGCTTTGCGAGCCTCCGCCCGCCACGGCTATGTAGTCGACGTGCTTTCTGCCCCGCCTTTCCATGCGTTCCAGCCCCTCGCGCAGGGCAAAGTCTATGCCTTCGATTATGGCGCGGTAGACGTGAGCGCGCTTGTGGAAGTCGGAAAAGCCTATTATCGCTCCCTTGGCTTCGGGAGTGGTAAGCCCCGCCTGCCAGAAGGGCTGCAACACCAGCCCGTCGCTGCCGGCGGGAATGGAGGCTATTTCCTCGTTCATTATCTCCTCCACGCTGCCGCCCCTTTCCTCGGCAAGTTTTTCCAGATGTTTGGCAAAGTTCTGCTTGAACCAGCTTATCATCCAATAGCCGCGGAATATCTGCACTTCGGGGTTGTAGTAGTCTTTGAGCACGGCAGGGTACGCCGGCATAAAGGGCTCCGGCTCGAAGTATTTTTTGGTGGTGAACTGCACCGTGCTGCTTGTGCCGAAGGATACGCTGGCGACGTTGTCGGAAACGCACCCCACTCCCAGCGTTTCGCACCCCTTGTCCGAACCGCTGGCAATAAGGCGTAAGCCTTGGGGAAGCCCCGTTTCGGCGGCGGCTTGGGCGGTTATTTCGCCCACGAGGTCGCCGGGGGAAAGCAGCGGCACCATCATGTCCAGCGGCAAATCGAAAACGGGATACAGCAGAGATTTTTCCGTAAGCCACCTTTTGCCCTTGCTGTCGAAGGGCAGGTGTCCTATGGTAGAGGCGTAGCTGTCGGCGAGGTTGCCGGTAAGCTTGTAGTTGAACCACGCCGAAACGTGCGCCACTTTTTTTACCTTTTGCCACAGCTGCGGCTCGTGCTGCTGCACCCATCGCGTCTTTATTTTTTTGCGAATGGCGTTTATCGCCCTGTCCATGCCCACTATCTTGAACAGACAGCGCTGCAACGGGGGCAGCTTTTGCGAAGTGTCCGCCACGCGCTGGTCGCTCCACAAAATAAGGTTGCGCAACACGTTGTTGTTCTCGTCCAGCAGCACGGCGGTGTCGCGGAAGGTATCCACCGACATGGCAAGCAGGTTTTGCGTGTGCTGCGGATATTTTGTCATAAGCGCGGAGGTTATGGAACAAAACACCTGCCAATACATATCGGCGGACTGTTCCATATAGCCGTTTTCCTTGGATAGATAAGGTTTGTACTTTACCTGCTCTTTGGCAAGCATGTTGCCCTTGTCGTCGAAAATTATGCCCCGCATGCTTTGAGTGCCCACGTCTACGATAAGTACGTTACTCATTTTCTTCCTCCATATCGGCTGTCGTGACGACGTTCACGCCGCTGCCGAAAACGTTTTCCGCCACCACGCTGCCTATCGGCAGCGGAGTTGTTACCGTCACGTCTTTCAGCAGACTCATAAGGTGAAATATTTTATCCTTGGGAATTTCCCCGTCCGTTCTGACGGGCACTACCCGCCAGCCCTTTACGGTGGTTTTTACTGAGGAGGTGACGGTGCGCATAGGACGTATCGTCTCCTCTTCGGCAAATTTTACTCCCCTTTTGCACCTTGCGCCCTCCACCTTTACGCCCTCTCCCTCGCGGGTGACGTCAAGACGGCAGCCGTTGGGACACACTATACACACCAGCTGCATATGCTAATCCTCCATTTTTAGGGTGATTTCTCCCTGCGCGTCGGAAAGGTCTGCGGCAATGCGCTCCATTTCCGGCGGCAGCAGCCGCGCATACTTTTTGGAAAACACCGTTTTGTCCCCCACGGTAAGGGTGACGCGTTTGTTTTCCTCCGGCTGCGCCGTTCTGAAATATATGATAACATTTTTTGCGTCGCAATTCAAGTCCAACATTTGCGGCACGGCATAGCCGAAGCCGCCCACGACGTTTATGGGCACCAGCTTGCGAGGCTTGCGCTCCTGCGAGGCGAAAAAGCCCGCCGTTTCGCCGCTTTCGGACACGTAGTCCACCAAATCGTTGACGTGCAGGGCGTTGCCGCAGGCGTACACGCCGTCCGCCATGGTCTGGCAGGTCTGATCCACTATCGCCCCTTTGGTTCTGCCGTCCATGGGCAGCGACAGGCTTGCCGCCACCTCGTTTTCCGGAATAAGCCCCACCGCCAGCACCAGCGTGTCGCACTGCACCCGCTGCTGCGTGCCCGCTATGGGGCGCATGTTTTCGTCCACTTCGGAAATTTCCACCTCCGAAAGCCTGTCCCTTCCGAACACCCTTGTTACCGTGCGGGAAAGGTACAGCGGAATGTCGAAATCGTGCAGACACTGATGAATATTGCGGGAAAGTCCGCTGGGCACGGGCTTTGCCTCGTACACGCCCAGCACCTTTGCGCCCTCGAGGGTGAGGCGGCGCGCCATGATCAGCCCTATATCTCCGCTGCCCAGAATTACCACCCGTCTGCCCGGCAGCACTCCCAGCACGTTTACCAGATTTTGCGCCGCGCCCGCCGTAAATACGCCGCTGCACCTGTCGCCGAACACGGAAATGGCGTTGGCGGTGCGTTCGCGGCAGCCTGTGGCAAGAATGATTTTGCCGCAGTTGACGTGTTTTACACCCTCTTTGCATACGTAATGCAGGGAAAAGCCCTGTTCCAGCCTTTTTATCTGCGTGACGAAGCTGAAAAACGCCGTTTTTACGTCGGTGTCCTTGAGCTGATTTATAAACCGTTGGGCATATTCCGGCCCGCTGAGCTTTTCGCCGAAGCGCACCACTCCGAAGCCGTCGTGGATACACTGCTTGAGTATCCCGCCCGGTTTGGCTTCCCTTTCGATAAGCAGCACGCTTGCCCTCTGACTTGCTTTTATGGCGGCGGCAAGCCCCGCGGGGCCTGCGCCTATCACTACTATGTCGAAATACATTTTTATTCTCCGCTTTTTATTTCTCCCGCAGCGACGTAGCTGCCCTCGTCCCCCTTGCACACCTGCGACAGCCGTACGCCCTTTTGCTCGGCAATGGTTTTGAGCACCGTAGGCAGGCAGAAGCCGCCCTGGCACCGCCCCATTCCCGCGCGCACACGCCGTTTCACGCCGTCTACGGTGGCTACGCCCAACGGATTGTTTATAGCCTGCTTTATCTCTCCCAAGGTGACCTGCTCGCAGCGGCACACCACCCTGCCGAAGTCGGCGTCGCGCTCTATCAGCTGCTGCAGACTATCTTCCTCCATGCCCTTTGTGCACACGGGTTTTTGCCTTTTGCCGCAAAAACCGGCGTTGGCGTCGACGGTTTTTCCGCAGGAGCGCAGATAGTTCACGGCAAGCGCCGCAACGTCGGGAGCAAACGCAGGCGCGGCGGTAAGCCCGGGGGACTGTATGCCCGCCACGTGAATAAGGTTTTTGACCTTTTCGCTGCGTTCCAGAATAAAATCTTCCTCGTAGGTGGGGGCGCGCACGCCGGAAAAATAAGCTATGACGGACGAACGGCTGAGCTTGGGGCTTGCCTTGCGCTGTTTTTCAAACACCCCGTTGACGCTTTGCGCCGTGGTGGAGGTGTCCTCGCGCAGGGGCGTTTCCACCGCGTCGGGGCCGAGCAGCAGGTTGCCGTCCACCGTTTTGACTATGCCGCCGCCCTTGGTGTTTTTGTTTTGCCCCAGCGTTTTGAGGGTGGGAGCAAGGCTGACGGAGTGCGTAGGCGCATTGGGCGCGTTGGCGTCCAAAAGCAGGTCGGTGCCCTTTCGGGGGTGAATGGAAAAATACCTGTCCCCCGCCATTTCCGCCACTACGTCGGCAAACACGCCGGCGCAGTTGATGACGCAATCCGCCGTAAAGGTGCCTCTGTTTGTGGTGACGGAGCATATTTTGTCCCCCTCGCGGCGCATGGAAAGCACCGCCGTGTCGAGGGATACCGTGACGCCGTTTTGCACGGCGTTTTCCGCATAGGCTATGGTAAGCTTGTAGGGGGACACCGCCCCCGTGGAAGGTATTTTGAGCGCTCCCACGGCAAAGTCGGCTACGGAAGGCTCGACGTTGCTTATTTCCCTTTTGCCTATTATGCTTACTCCCGGAATACCGTGCTTTTTTGCCCGCACGAGGTAGCTTTTGGCAAGCAGCTTTATCAGCCTTGACGTAAACACCACGTACTGCCCTTCCCGCACAAAGTCCACGCCCAGCTCGTCGCATATTTCGCCGTACATGGCGTTGCCCTTGACGACGTATTTGAGTTTAAGACATTGGTGCGCCAGATCTATGCCGGCGTGCACCATGCCGTCGTTTGCTCCGCTCGCCCCGTGCGCCACGTCGCCGTGCTTTTCGCACAGCAAAATTTTGAGGTCGTAACGGGAAAGCTCCCTTGCCACCGCGCAGCCGGATATGCCGCCGCCCACTATCGCCACGTCCCAATGAGTGCCTTGCAGCTTGTCGTCGGCAACCTTTGGGAGCATGGGCTTGGGCGGAACAAAGCCTTGGGGAAGGACGTCGTTTACCACGTGCTTGCCCTTTTTGACAAACATTTTGCCTATCTCCACCGCCTGCTGCCAATTTGCCGCGCGGCCCCTAACGAACACGCTGCGCTCGTCTTCGCTGGCAAAGACCTCTGCACCGTATTTTCTTTTCACCTTTTTGCAAACAGTTTTTATATTCATCGCTGCTCCGTTGCCGTAAAATGAACGGCTGTTTGATATTGACATTATACGGTGTTAATAAGCGAAAGTCAATAGGGGTTGTTTTTGCTATTAATCAAAAATCGCATTGCAAACGGGAAAAATACGCCTGACCGACCGCACGGCAATACGCGCTTGTGGGGCGGCAAAGGCAATTTTGAGCAAGGCATGGCGGCAAACGTTGCCGTGCGGAGCAAACGTCTGTGTCCGTTTGGAGCAAAAAAGGGACTTCCGCAAAAGGAAAGTCCCCGAAAAACGCATACGTATGCAAAAATACGGTATATCCGCCGCAGCGCGCGCGGCGCGTCACACCTCTACGTCCCACAAAGTCACCCAAAGGCGCACCGTGCCGTCGGCGCAGAAAGTGATGCCGTCGCCGTCGTTATAGGCAAGCATGCTCATTGCCGAGCCGCCCGCAAACACCTCGGCGCAGCACTCGTCCAGCAGAATTTCCGCTTCCAATACTCCGCCGTCGAAGGGAATGCTGCGCACTCCCTGCAAGGGCTCCTCGCCCTCTATCGCCACCTCGCAGTTGCGCCTGTCAAGCGTAAGCATGCCGCCGCCGCACGTCAGTTGCAGAAAGTTGTTACCCTTGCGCAGCAGGCGAACGCAAAAACTGTCGGCGCGGCAAAAAACGGTCGTCATTGCTGCTTCGCATTATGCGCAAAAAAAAGGCTCCGCAAAGCGAAGCCCTTTTGAGAGAAGCACATCTCACAAAAACAACAGCAAAAAGCAGTACACAAGCACGGCGGCGGGCAAAAAGGCTACGCTTCCGCCCACAAAAGCCACGTCGCGCTTTGTTTTGTTGTAAGTTTTTATGTACGTTGCCGTGGCAAAAATCACCTGTGCAACGTAGAACGCGCCCCAGACAATACTTGTCACGATTGCGCCCGCGCCGTAGTTAGCGTCGGAAGGAACGGGGGTGGACACAAACAGAAACATGAACAAAATTGCCAATACCGCCAGCACCGCCTGCGTGATACAAAGTGCAAGTTGCACCTTTGCGCGATAAAACTCGCGATTGTAGTAGTTTACCATATTTGTCACCTCCTTTTTCTGTGGCAATTACATCATAACAATATATTCGTATTTGTCAATACAAAATCGCAAAAATAAAAAAACCGCGTTCGCGTTTGCGCTTGTACAAAGCCGCATTTGCGCCGCTTTACAATTTTTGCGTACAGGAATATACTTATAGTACGCAAACAAAGAGGGACGTCGCCCCATTTTGCACAGGCAAAACAAAAAGTGCGCCGATGACGGCGCGCAAAGGAGAAAATTTGGAACAATCGGAACTTCACTACAAAAAAATGACGGAAACGCCCGTCGTGAAGCTGGTGGTAAGGCTGGGCATACCCACCACCTTTTCCATGCTTATTACCAGCATCTACAACATGGTGGATACCTACTTCGTGGGCAATTTGGGGGAAAGTCCGCAGGGCGCGATAGGCATTTTGTTTACACTGCAATCCATAATACAGGCGGTAGCGTTTATGTTAGGGCACGGCAGCGGCACCTACGTTGCCAAGGAACTTGCCAACCGCGACACGGACAAGGCAAGCAGCTACGTTTCCTCGGCGTTTTTCATAGGCGGCATTGCCGGCGTTATATTTACCGCTTTGGGGCTGATATTCCTTACCCCCTTCATGCGGCTGCTGGGCTCCACGGAAACTATTTTGCCCTACGCAAAGGACTACGGCTTCTGGGTGCTGGTGTCCTGCCCCTTTATGATCTGCTCGCTGGTGATGAACAACAATCTGCGCTACGAGGGCAAAGCCACCTACGCAATGATAGGCTTGTGCAGCGGCGGCGTGCTGAACATGGGCTTGGACTACGTTTTCGTGCGCATATGCGATATGGGCGTGTTCGGCGCAGGCATGGCTACGGCAATTTCGCAGATAATAAGCTTTGTCATTTTGCTTATCATGTACGCAAGGCACGCCCAAAGCAAAATAGCGCTGCGCTACGTAAGCAGACAATTTGCCCTGTATGCCGCAATATGCCGCAACGGTCTGCCCTCCTTGATACGCCAATGCTTAAACTCCGTTTCCGGCGGCGCGCTGAACCACCTTGCCGGAAAATACGGCGAGTTGGCAAACGTGGGGGACGCCGCCATAACGGCAATGAGCGTGGTCAACAGAATTTCCAACTTCGTCATGTGCGTGGGAATGGGCATAAGCCAAGGCTTGCAGCCGGTGGCGTCCTTCAACTATCAGGCAAAGCAATACTCCCGCGTGAAAAAAGCGCTCAAAGCCACGCTGCTGCTGGTGCTTGTTTGCGTTACCGTACTGGCAGTGCCCGTGCTTATTTTCCCGCGGCAGATAGTTCTGCTGTTCCAAAAAAGCGAGAACGTTGTCAAAATTGCCGCACCTGCGTTACAATACGCCATGGCGGGAATAATGTTTATGCCGCTGTTTATACCCGTCAACATGACGTACCAGAGCATACGCAAAGCAGGCACGGCTTCCTTTTTGGCTCTGCTGCGGTCGGGGCTGATATTCATTCCCGTGCTGTTTGCAGCCACCGCGCTGTGGCAGATAACGGGACTGCAAATTGCCCAACCCCTTTCCGACGTTATAACGGGACTTATAAATATTCCCTTTTTGATACACTTTTTCCGCACCACTCCGAATACGTGAGCACAAACCGACTATGAATAGCGTGACGGTAACAAAAGAGATGGCGGGCAAAACGGTGAAGGAATTTTTTCTGTCGCTGCAATTTTCCACCGCACAGATAAAGCGCATAAAGTTTGAGGGGTATATCGCCGTAGACGGCGTGCCCTGCACGGTGAGAAGGGTGCTGCGGCAGGGCGAACGGCTGGAATACCAAACCTACGCCAAGGTTTTTGCTCCGCCGCCCTCCGAACACAAAGGGAACGTATTGTTTTACGACAGGTATATTTACGTCGCCGACAAGCCGTACGATCAGCCCACTCACCCCGACAGGGCGCACAGCCAAAACACCCTTGCCAACGACCTTGCGGCGTATTTCGGAAAAGGCTTTGAGCTGCGCATTGCCACGCGGCTGGACAAGACCACAAGCGGCATAGTGCTGGGCGCCTTTGACGCCGTGACGGCACGCAAGCTGGGAGATATGCTGTGCCGCGGGGAAATAGTAAAAACCTACTGCCTGCTGGCAGAAGGAGTTTTGCAGGGCGAAGGGGAGATACGTCTGCCCCTTTTGCGCCGCGACGCACAAAACGTCACCGTCGTGGACGACTGCGGAAAGCCCTCTCTCACGCTGTGGAAAGCACAGCCGGCGGGGGAATGCTCCCTCGTTTACGCCACGCCCGTAACGGGCAGAACGCACCAGATACGCGCCCACTTTGCCGCCATAGGACACCCCGTATGCGGCGACGTGCTATACGGCGCGCGTCCCGCCGAAAGAATTATGCTGCACTGCGAAAGACTGCGGTTTGTACACCCGACAACGGGCATGCCCGTAGAAATATTCTGCCCCGCGCCCTTTGTGACGCGATAAAAAACAAAGCCGCCACCGCTTTTTGCGGGACGGCTTTTTATTACGTTGTTACTTAGCGGCAAATGCGCGGCGCCGTTATGCGAGGCGTCTGCCCCCTTCGAAGGCAAGCGTCACCTGCTCGCCGCTTACAAGATAGCCCTTTTCCGCCAGCCTCAGCATAGGCTCGTCGGAGAGGGAGTCGGAATAGAACGCCTTGGGCTGCGTTTGCGGAAACGTCCTTTGAAAATAGGCTATCTTTTGTGCGCCGTAGCAATGCGTGCCGCAAAGATAGGTCTTGGGGGAGGCATCGGTGGCTATGCACGTTACCTCCAGCAGGTCGCACGCAGGCTGAACCAGCCATTGCGGAGAAGCGGAAATAACCACGTCGTCCGACGCTCTTATTTGAAGATACCACTCCTTTATGCGACGGAAATTGTGCTTCCAAAAGCTTTGGACAAACCTTCGCTTGCAGGGGACGAACAGCACGAACCCCTCTGCCATGCGCAAAAAAGCGTCCTTGTTGAGTATCCTTACCGCATAGAGCAGGGCGACAATGATTTGCACGGGCAGATAAAGCAGCAGATAGGGCAGCCGCAGCAGACAAAAAAAGAAAAAACGGCGCATGCTGTTGCCTTTGAATATCGTCTGGTCGAAATCGAAGCAGTTCATAACGGCATTGTACCATACATGGCGTTTTGTTGCAAGCGCCGCAGGAAAAAAGCCGTCAATGTGCCTTCAAGTTGTTGACTTTTGAAGCGGTGTGCGCTATAATATGCTGGCATAAAAGATATGCGCCATTAGCTCAATTGGATAGAGCGTTGGTCTACGGAACCAAAGGTTAGGGATTCGAGCTCCTTATGGCGCGCCAAAAAAGGACTGCTTCGGCAGTCCTTTTTTGGCGCACCGCTCCGCTTCGCTTCGTAGGGCGCGCGTCCTTCTTTATGAGTCTTTTGCTTGGTCTGCTTCGGCAGTCCTTTTTTGGCGCACCGCTCCGCTTCGCTTCGTAGGGCGCGCCTCCTTCTTTATGCGTCTTTTGCTTGGACTGCTTCGGCAGTCCTTTTTTGGCGCACCGCTCCGCTTCGCTTCGTAGGGCGCGCGTCCTT
>DVOC01000093.1 GCA_018713905.1 Candidatus Fimimonas merdipullorum | reverse complement strand
TTAGGAGGTCCGCGTTATATCCATTTAACTACGGAAAGTTATATTCAATTTTACAGGATATAGCAATACCCACTTTGGCGAACTTTTCTCGCCGTGGCAACCATTTAGGTCACCAAATTTTATTTTGCATTCTGTCGTATCGCCAAAACGCACGATTTTGAGCGGTTTTTGCATAGTTTTGCCCCGTTTTCAAGGGTTCATATTAGGAATAGCAAACCCTTAGGAGGGGCTTGTTATATCCATTTAACTACGGAAGCATATGTAGTTTTGTTCGGGGCAACGGGCGCGCATTCGGAGCCTTTTTTGCGTTAACGTCGGCGTTTACCCTTGTCGGCGTCGCATAACAGCTGTGCGTCTGCTTTGCGAAAAACCGTCGCATTTTGTTGCGGGCGGCAGTCCGCCGCGGCATACAACGCTTGGGGCGTTTTTGCGGCGGTCAAGATCTCCGACGCGCGGCGAGCTTGCAGGCGGATTTGCCGATTACCGCCGCACCTTCATCGGTACGGCTGTAATTATATCTCATTTTCGCCTTTTCGTCAACAGCCTTACGGTTGTTGCGCTTTTTTCACGTTGCGATACTGCCCCGGCGTTTTGCCGAAAAGTCTTTTGAACTGTTTGTTGAAGTAGGAAATATTGTTGAATCCCGCGTCGCGTGCGGCGTCGGCAATTTTTCCGCCCGTGCAAAGCGCTGCGGCTGCCGCCGTCAGGCGCACGTTGTTCAGATAGTCCACGCAGCTGCTACCCGTACACCGCGCAAACAGCTTCATGGTGTAAAACTCGCTGTAACCGCAAGCTGCCGCCACGTCCTTCACCGTTATGCGGCTGCGGTAGTGCTCCGAAATAAACGCCGCCGCCTGTCTTACGGCATGCAGCTGTCGCGCCGAACACCCCTCTGCGGCGGGCAGATCGCACATTTGTTGCAGCAGGGGCGTTGCGGAAAGGGGACGGGCGTTGATAAGGGCGCACTTGATATCGTCAAAGGCCTCGTCCATGCCGCGGCACAGTGCGCTTTTGCCTCCGCCGTTAAGCAGATGTGCCTGCGAACGCACCTTTTCCTCTCTTTCTCCCGCGGCGCGCACGTCTATTATTATTGCCTCAAAGCAAAAGTTTCCGTTCCCCTCAATGCTGTGCATAACAAAGGGCAGAATCACCGCGCAGTCTCCCTTTTTCAAAGGATACTTAACTCCGTCGGCATACAGCGCTCCCTCTCCTTCCAGAACGCGCAACGCCTCTGCCTCCTCGTGCCACCGCACGGGGCAAAAGGGAGGCGCGTCCTTTGCCGTCACCACGTGGTACTGCGCCCATTCTCCCTTGGCTTTAAGGGTGTTGTCGTTCATAATATCCGTTTTGCGCATGTTTTTCTCCACAGTATCGTGTTAGTTACGTTAAATTATATATCCCCGTCGGGAAATTGTAAACGATTTTGCCCCTTTTGGGCAACGTATAAATAATCTGTCGCCCTTCACGCCGATTATGCGCCTTCCCCGCGAAGCAGAATAGCCTTTGCGGAGAGGCGCGTTCGCTGCGGTGTTTCGCACTTTCTCGCGCGGAGCGGCGGTTTGCAGCGTTTGCAATGTCAAGTTGTTATCCATATATATACGCACTTTCTCGTGCGGAGCGGCGGCTTGCGGCTGCAGAGCGGACATTGTATTTGCGTCAAGGCGAAAACTCCGTTACTTCAAGCGCCTTTGTCCATTCCGTTGCCTGCATGATTGTGCCACGCTCCCCACGCTTTCCTGCTGTTTTGACTTTGTTTTGTCCGACGTCTATACTACGTTCTTTGCCCTTTTGCGTCTTTTACTCTTTGCACGTGGTCGTCACCAAACAAGGGGCGTAAAAACAAGCGGATAAAGCAAAATCCGTTTTTGCATCTGACGACTACCATAATAATTTGCAAAACCTGCCGTAAAACAATTGTGTTTAACCGTGTTTGGGTATATAATACCTTGGCTGAAAAGGAAAAAATACGTATGATAGCAAAGGCGAAAGGCATAAACAAAAACGAAATAGACATGACTTCGGGAAACCTGTTCAAAAAGATACTTGTGTTTTCCGTTCCCATAATTTTTTCCAGCGTGTTGCAGCTGCTGTATAACGCCGCCGACCTGATAGTGTGCGGACAGTTCGGCTCGGAACACTCCGTGGGCGCAATTTCCGCAACCAATTCGCTGATAAACCTCATAATACAGCTGTTTATGGGGCTGAGCGTGGGCGCAAACGTGCTTATGGCGCGTTGCTTCGGCGCAAAGCAGCAGGAAAAGGCGCAGCGCGTGGTAAGCACCGCCATGATAATGTCGGTAGTGATAGGCGTGGTGCTGGGTGTTTTCGGGGCGCTGTGCTCGCGGTATTTCCTGCGTTGGATGAATACCACCGACGACGTTATAGATCTTTCCACGCAATACCTTGCCATATACTTTTGCGGTCTGCCCTTCACCCTTATCTACAACTTCGGTTCCTCCCTTATGCGCGCCGTGGGCGACACCAAGCGTCCCTTCTATTTTCTGGCTGCCGCGGGAGTCATCAACGTGGGGCTCAACCTGCTGTTCGTCATCGTTTTCCGTATGGACGTAGCGGGCGTCGCTCTCGCCACCATAATTTCGCAGGCGGTGTCCGCCGTGTGCATAGTGGTGTGCATGGCAAAAAACAAAGGGTTTTTCCGCCTGTCCTTCAAACAGCTGCGCTTTTACGGCAAGGAAGCGGGCGAGATAGTGCGCATAGGCTTGCCGGCAGGCGTGCAAAGCGCCATATTTTCCATTTCCAACGTGCTCATACAGTCCAGCGTAAACAGTCTTGGCACCATCACCATGGACGGCAACGGCGCGTCCGCCTCTATTGAGGGCTTTGTGTATGCGGCGATGAACTCCGTAGCGCAGGCATGCCTTGCCTTCGTTTCGGCAAACTTCGCCGTGGGCAATTGGCGCAACATCAAAAAAGTGGCGCTGTACACCACCCTGCTGGTGCTCATTTTCGGACTGTCGGGAGGTATACTTGTGGCGGTGTTCGGCAGACAGCTGCTCGCCATATACGTAGGCAATCCCGACGCTATTCAGGTGGGATACAGCCGCCTTATACTGATAAGCCTCACTTACTTTACCTGCGGCTTTATGGACGTGTTTGCCTATTCGCTGCGAGGAATGGGGTATTCGCTGACTCCCACGATAGTTTCGCTGTGCGGCGTGTGCGGAGTGCGCATAATATGGATATACACCTTTTTCGCCATGCCGGAGCTGCACAATTTGCAGGGACTTGCCATTTCCTACCCCGTTTCGTGGGTGATAACCTTTCTGGTGCATTTTGTCGGCTTCTGCGTGCTTTTCCGCAAGAGAGAACAGGCGGCATTGCTGCGCAGCGAGCAGGTGGCTGCGGAATAATTTTTACGGCGCGACTGCGCCGTTTTTTTGTGGAAAAAGTTTAGCGAGGCAAAATTTCTTAAAGCGTTGAAAGTTTGTCCGCTATGTGGTAAAATATTGCAAAGGAGTTTATGCGCCCGATGAAAATAATACATACGGCAGACGTTCATCTCGATTCGCCCCTCGCGGGCGTTGCCGACGGCAAATTGCGTCGTCGCGAGCTTTTGCACGCCCTTTCCAACGTTGCGGAATACGCCAAAAACAACGGCGTGCAGGCGGTGATAGTGGCGGGCGACCTGTTCGACGAAAACAGCGTTTCGTCGGAAACGGTAAAGCAGACGGCGCAGATAATATCCTCCGTGGCGGAGTGGTTCATTTTGCGCGGCAATCACGGAGGAAAGGGGTACGACGTGCTGAAAAACTGCCCCAACGCCCACTTTTTCGGTGAGGATTGGAGCTACTATACCCGTGGCGGAGTTACCATCGTCGGCAGAGAGCTGGGGGTAAAGGACGACGTCTATTGGCAAAAATTTTCCCCGCCTAAGGACACCTACAACGTGCTTGTGCTGCACGGCGACGTTGCCGACGACTCCTATGGCAAAATAGATAAAAAGGTAATTGCGGCAAGCAAGGTAGATTACGTCGCCTTGGGGCACCGTCACGAGTTTTCCGCCATGAACTTCGGCACGGTCAGGGCGTGCTACTGCGGCGTGCCGGAAGCGCGCGGCTTCGACGAGGGCAAAAGCGGCTTTGTGGTGTTGGATACGGACAAAAATCAGATAAAATTTGTAGAAAGCTATCTGCGCCGTGTGGAAAAAATAGCGGTGGACGTGTCCGCGGCGCAGACGCCCATGCAGGCGGAAAGCATGGTTATGGACGCAGTCAGCGGCGTTTCCCCCCAAAACTATCTCGACCTGACGCTTAAAGGTAAGGTGCGGTGCACGGTGGACGCGCGTATGATAAGGGAACGTCTTGACGGCAGGTTTTTCGCCCTGCGCATAAGCGACAAGACTGCTCCCGACGTGGATATTGCGCGCGTAGCCAAGGAAATTTCGCTGCGCGGCGAATTTGTAAGGCTGGCTATGCAGCTGCCGGAAGAACGGCGCGACGAGGTGCTGCGCCTCGGCTTTGCAGCCTTGGACGGAGAACTGTGATATGAAAATAATTTCCATGCACGTAAATGCCTTTGGGAAAATACGTAACGCCGACGTGCGTCTTAACGGCGGGCTAAACGTGCTGCGCCAAAGCAACGGCTACGGCAAAACCACCCTCGCCAACTTTATACGCGCCATGCTCTACGGCTTGAAACGGGGCGGCAAGGGGGAATATTCCCTCTCCCGCTGGATACCGTGGAACACTTCCGATAACGTCGGCGGCACCATGACGGTGGAAGAGCAGGGCAAGGTGTATGTCATAGAGCGCGTCTACGGCAGGACTTCCCGCGAGGACGTGCTGCGGTTTTACCTCAAAGATACCGCCTCTCCCGTACAGACGGACTTGTCCCCCGGCGAATATCTGCTGGGGCTTACCGCCGAAAGCTACGACCGTTCGGCGTATTTTCCGCAGCAGGCGGTGGAAATGTCCTCAAACGACAACTTCGGCGCCCGTCTTGCGGGGGTTGTGCAAAACACCGAAAACTTCAATTCCGTTATGGATAAACTGCGCGCATACAAAAAAGAACTGCGGTACGAGCGGGGCAACGGCGGCGAGATCTACCATCTGCAACAACGGCAGCGCGAGCTTTACGCCGAGGCGCAAAACCGCAGGGCGGCGGAGGAAAAACGTATTCAGGCGGAAAAGCGCTTGGAGCAAATTGCCGAGGAAAAGCGTGCCTTGGAGGGGCAAGAAAGGCAAAACGCCGCCGAAAGAGAGGCCTTGCAGGTAAAGGCGGCAAGTCTTCGCCCCACGCAGGAACAGACGGAAAGCCAGCTTCAACTGCGGCAGCTTGCGGAAAAGATATCCCGTCACGGCAATTTTGCCCAAGACAAGGCGGAGTGCGACCGACTTGCGGAGGAAATAGCCGCAACGCCGGACACGGCACAGCCGCAGCGTAGGGTAAACGTCCCGCTGCTTGTAGTGGCAATAATATTGGCGGCGGCGGGTGCGGCGCTGTGCTTTTTGTCGCCGTGGACGCTTTTGGGCGTGGCTGCGGGGCTGGCGTGTCTTCCCTTCTGCTTCAAAAAAAGCGGCGTCGTGACCTTGCAGGCGGGGGAAAAGGAACACCTCGTCACACAGTTTTTCACCATAGCCTCCAAGCACGTGCAGCTTGACGACTGCGATTTCGCCTCGGCGGAAAAGCGTCTGCAGGCGGCGTATGCCGAATACCTTTCCGACCGCAAGCTGGCGGAGGCTCTGGGCAGGCTTGTAGTGCCGCAGGGGGACGTGGCAGAGGCGGAAAGGCAGCTGGCGGAAAACGCCGAAAAGGGCAAAATGCTTGCGGAAAAACTGCGTGAGCTTGCCCGCGAAGAAGGGTATCTGCGCAGCGCGGCAAGCGACGTGCTGCCCGTGGCGGAGGTGTACGACAGTCTGAAAAACGTTTCGGAACAACTTGCGCAGGCGGAGCGAAGGTACGAAATTGCTCAAACGGTTGCAGATCTTTTGACCAAAGCGCAGGACAATTTGTCCACAAGTTATCTGCCCGTGCTGCGCGAAAGGTGCACGCAGCTGCTTTGCGGCGTGCTGGAAAAGGATTACAAAGTGGTTGCCGACAGAAACTTCGGCATAAGCCTGACGGCGGAAGGCGTGACCAGGCCCATAGAGGAATTTTCCCGAGGGACGCAGGAGCTGGTCATGCTGTGCTTCCGCATAGCCCTTTCGGAGCTGCTGTTCCAGGGAAAAACGCCTTTGCTTATTTTAGACGACGCATTGGTAAACCTTGACGAGAAAAACTTCGACGGAGCCACGAAAATAATATCCCGTATGGGCAACACGCAGGTGCTGTACCTCACCTGTCACGACAGAAAGGGCAGCCTTGCCTGAACTTGAAATCAAATTCAGAGGTGAATTTTTATGGACATGCAACAATTCGCAAAACAAATTCGCAGAGAAACGCTGCGCTGCATACACAGTCAGGGCAGCGGTCACGTCGGGGGATGTCTTTCCATAGCCGACGTGCTGGCGGTGCTGTATTCCCGCCATATGGACGTGGACGCGGCGCACCCCAAAAAGCCGAACAGAGATTGCCTTGTGCTGAGCAAAGGGCATGCGGGCCCCGCATGGTACGCCACCCTTGCGCTGAAAGGCTTTTTCCCCATGGAGTGGCTGGATACCCTCAACAAACTGGGCACCCGTCTGCCCAGCCACGCCAACGTAAACCTTACCCCCGGCGTGGACATGACGGCGGGCAGCCTCGGACAGGGGCTTTCCTGCGCGTGCGGACTTGCCCTTGCCAAGAAAATTTCGGGGGACGACCACTTTGTTTACGTCATCGTGGGCGACGGCGAATTGCAGGAAGGGCAAAACTGGGAGGCGGCGATGTTTGCCGCAGCCAAAAAGCTGGATAATATCGTAGTGTTCGTCGACTGCAACAAATTGCAGATAGACGGCGCCACCAAGGAAGTGTGCGACCTTGGCGACGTGGAGGAAAAATTCCGCGCTTTCGGTTTTGAAACGCGCCGCGTCAACGGTCACGACTGTCGTGCGTTGGACGAAGCGATATGCGCCGCCAAAAAGCACAAGGGCGCTCCCCACTGCATAGTTATGGACACCGTCAAGGGCAAGGGAGTAAGTTTTTACGAAAATATGGGCGCGGCGGTGCACAGCACCTCCGTCACCGACGAGCAGTACAAGCTTGCGCTTGAAGAATTGAAGTAGGAGGCAAGGAATGGAACTCAGAAAATCGTATGCGGCGGAACTTTCCCGCCTTATGGCACAAAACGACAAAATAACGGTGCTGGACGCCGACCTTGCGGGCGCGGGCGGCACAAAGAGCCTGTATTCGCAGTTTCCGAACAGGTGTATCGAATGCGGCATAGCCGAGGCAAACATGACGTGTATCGCCGCAGGGCTTGCGGCAAGCGGTTTCGTGCCCTTCATACACAGCTTTGCCCCATTTTCTACCCGCAGAGTGTTCGACCAGATATCCGTTTCCGTCAGCTACTCCGAGCAAAACGTAAAAATCATCGGTTGGGATCCCGGCATCACGGCGACCACCAACGGCGGCACACATATGAGCTTCGAGGACGTGGCAATGGTAAGGGCGCTGCCCAACGTGGCGGTGCTGGACGTGGTGGACGACGTACAGATAGCCAAAGCGCTGCCGCAGATAGCGGCATATCCCACCTCCGTCTACGTGCGTATGATGCGCAAGCAGGCGCAGAGCTTTTACCCGCAGGACTACGTTTTCACTTTCGGCAAGGCGGACAAGCTTGCCGACGGCAGCGACCTGACGATAGTGGCAAGCGGTATTTTGCTGTTCGACGCGCAGCAGGCAGTGCAGGAGCTTGCCTTGCAGGGCATAAAGGCGGATTTCCTCGCCGTGCACACGATAAAGCCGCTGGATGAGCAGGCAATAATAGCTTCCGCCCAAAAGACGGGCGCGGTGCTTACGGTGGAAAACCACAGCATACACGGCGGTTTGTTCTCCGCAGTATGCGAAACGCTGGCGCAAAACCATCCCGTCCCCTGCGACGCCGTAGCGGTAAGGGACAGAATAAGTCAGGTGGGCAGCCTTGCCGATCTCAAACGGGACTATGGTCTTACCGCCGCCGACGTCGTGGAGCGTGCAAAGCGCCTTGTCGCAAAAAAATAGCAACGGTTGCGTGTTTTGTGCACACGAGCGGGCTTTTTGCCCGCTCTTTTTTTTGTTCTTTTACGTATGGCGGCGGCTCGCCGCCATACGTATGCTTGTTTTGCTTGCGGCGCAGTTAACGGCATTGTGCCGCTTTTTCGTTGCTTACGGGGCGTTCGTTGCCGCAACGCTCGGAAGGAGAACGTTTACGCTTGCCTAAGCGCGGCGTTGGCGGTAGTTCCTTTTGCGTAACACGCGCAACGAAAAATAGTCCGCCTGCGTTTGGGGGGATATTCTTGCGTATGCATGGCGCAAGGCGTGGCATATCCTGCTTTGGGGCTCGTCCCTGCGCAGATTTTTGCATATGCGTGGCGCAACGGGGTAATTGTTTTGCTCCGTCTTGTGGGGGCTTGCCGGCATACGCGCCCTTTGCGGCAATTTTTGCGTTTGTCGGCGTTCGTGTAAAAAGTTGCGTTGGCGACAAGCAACGTATCCTCGCCTGCCCCTGACGTATATCGTGCGCGGCGACCAAGGGCACAAGCCTGCCTTTCCCCGTTCGCCGCACAACCTGTATCGAAGGGCGGATACCCTTTGCGATCTTTATCCACGTTCGTGGCGAACCCTTTCAGTTTCTTTTGCCGTTACCCTTCAACCGCCTTTCAGCTTGCTCTTTCGCAGCTCGTTCAGTTAAGTTTTTTCCGCTCCCTTCCTGCTTTTGCGGCGCATAATAATATATACATTGAAAAGTCAATGCAGATATCGCATTTATATTTGCCTCTCCCCGCATTTTTCCCTGCGCTGGGACAGACGCCCTTTTTCACTTTTTCAGGCGCGGAAAATGAACGGGCGTATGCGTTTAAGGTCTGTTTAAGTTAGTTTTAAGTTTTCCCCCGTATCAACGCATATTTTACCCTCATATTTCAATTTGAAGGGTGCATTTATTTGACAAACAAAGGCGAAAGGCATAAAATGTGTTTTATTATAATGTGTATTTTGGCGTGTAATACGCCGACGACGATACTATGACAAAACATACGAAATTAAACTTAATAATTGTACTTGCAGCCGTTGTGCTGTTCAGCGTAACGGCTCTTTCGGCGTGCAATCCGCCGCCGCAATACGAAGGTATCCCCGTGATTTTCAGTCTTGAAGGGGGCACCTATCAGAACGGCGAAGGTCAGGCTGTGGTGTACTACGACTTTCCCGAAGGGGCAAGAAGGCTGATAAAGCCCTTGCAGGAAACGGCGGAAAAGGACGATCCCCCCGTGCGCGCAGGCTACGTGTTCGAGGGCTGGTTCAAAACCAAAAATAACGACGGCTCCGTGTCCGAACCGTGGGATTTCGACAACGACGAGATAGGCGAAGAGGGCGTAACGCTGTATGCGGGGTGGTCGCGTGCCATCAAGTACACCTACGAGGTGTACGACTACGACACCGACGAGCTTGTCGCCACCCGTACCGTCAACGCGGGAGTGCGCTTCCGCGAAACGTACGCCACCCGCAGCGGCTACACCCTGCTGGCGCTGTACGACGGCGACAGACAGCCGTGGGACGAAGACTTCGTTCACCCCGGCGGCGAAACGGATACGGCGGTAAAGGTGTACGCCCGCTACATAAAGGGCGACTACGAGGTGGTGCGCACGGCGGAAGAGCTTGCCATAGCAGCCGTCTCCAACGAAAATATCTACGTCGCCGCAGATATCGACATGAAGGGAGCGCAGCTTTCCTTCGGCAACTTTACCGAAAGAGAATTTTTGGGCAACGGCTACACAATAAGCAATTTCTCGGTAGGGTACAGCTCTTCCAAAGAGGACCTCATACCGGATTTTGAAAATTCTTCCCGCACCAGTCTGGCAATAAGCCTGTTCGGCAATGCGGAAGGAGCGGTAATAAAGGACGCAAATTTTGTCAACGTGACGGTGGAAGTAGAGACTACCTTCTCGATGATATACAAAATTTATTTTGCCCCGCTGTGCGTGTCCGCCACGGACGTTGAAATAAGCAACGTCACCGTTTCGGGCAGCGTTACCGTAAAAGACCTGCCGGATGAAATAAAGAAAGACAATACCAGACTCGTAGTGGAGCTTGCCGACGCGGTACTGTATCCCGACGAGGCTACCTCGGTTGACGGGTTCACCTGTCAGCTTACATATAAAAACTTAACGGAGGAAGGGAAATGACAAGCAGATTTTCCAAAATTTTGAGCGTGTCGCTTGCGATAATGATGCTTCTTAGCGTCGGTCTTATGACTCTTGCCGCATGCGATCCCGACGCGACAAAGGATTACTACGACAACGAAACCGATCCCTTAGTGTTTACCACGCAGGAAGTGGACAAGGTGTTCAATCCTTTCTTTTCCACTTCGGCTATGGACAGCAACGTTGTGGGCATGACGCAGATAGGCATGATTGCCAACGACGAAAAAGGCAATCCCGTTTACGGCGACGGCGAAGCGGTGGTGGCAAAGGATCTGGAAATAGTCACCGAGGGTACCCCCGACGTGGATCAGACGACCACCTACTATTTCGTGCTTAAAAACGACGTAAAGTTCTCTAACGGCTCGCCCCTTACCATAAAGGACGTGTTCTTCAACCTTTACGTGTATCTCGATCCCGCCTATACCGGCAGCAGCACCATCTACTCCACCGACATAGTGGGGCTGGACGAGTACCGCACCCAAACTGCCGACGAAAACGAGCAGGATCAATTTGAAGAAAAGTACAGAGTGGCTGCCCGCGCAAGGATAGACGCTCTTATCGACGCTGTCACCAACGTGCTGGACGACCACGTTTCCGAAATGCTTACCGAGGAAACCATGGCGCAGTATCTGGAGGAGTGGCAGGACGTAGGCGCGGCGTACTCCAAAGTGGTGGAGGACTTCCGCAAGACCTGCGAGCTGTTCCGCGAGGAGCTGGAATCGGACTATTCCGCTTCCCGCGACACCTACGAAGATCAGGTGTTCACTGACGAAGAGGGCAACATTTACCGCAATCTGCTTACCACCGACGTAGAGATGTTTCTGCTTAACGAAGGCTTCATCACGTGGTCGGAAAAGGACGCAAAGCTGACTTCCTCTCTCGTTGCCGACAGCGAAATAGGCTCGTTGAAGAATTGGACGCAGGAGCAGGCGATAAACACCGTGTACAACGCCATCATTCCCTATACCGTAAGCGAAGTGCTGCAATATTGGGTGACGGCGGACAACCTGTTCGATTTCATCATGCGTCAGGAAATGGAGCTTGACCGTCCCGCCGACGGCGAATTGGACTTCCCCAACATCAGCGGAATACAGTTTGCCAACCTTTCCGAATCGGTGACGGTAAACGGCAACAGCTACGGCGTTCCCATGTATAACGACGACGGCTCCGTCAAAGAGGGGTACAACGAGGTTCTCAAAATAACCATCAACAACGTAGACCCCAAAGCCATTTGGAACTTTGCCTTTGCCATCGCCCCCATGTACTACTATTCCGACGACGAGCATATTAAGGAATTCAGCTTTGAAAACAACCGCTTCGGCGTAGAGTACAAATCGCAGACCTTCATGAACGAAGTTGTCAAAAATCCCGACAAGATAGGCGTTCCGGTGGGAGCCGGCGCATATGCCGCCAGCAAATCCGGCGGCGGTCTGGACAACGTCACCGCGGCGGACTTCTACGACATGGGCGTTATCTACTTCGAGCGCAACCCCTACTTCCTTATGGGGCCTGCCAAAATCAAAAAGCTGCGTTTTCAGGTAGTGGCGGCAAACTCCATGCTGGACGCTCTTGCCACCAATCAGGTGGACTACGCCGAACCTAACGCCATGCCCGAAACGGCAAGCGAACTCAACGGCATGAAGTCGCAGGGCTTCGACTACAAGCGCGTTACCACCTTGGGCTACGGCTACATAGGTCTCAACGCCGGCAAAATTCCCAACGTGTACGTCCGCAGGGCGATAATCTACGCCATAGACGTTTCCATGACGGTGTCCTTCTATCAGAACATGGCGGAGCCTATCTACCGCTCCATGTCCAAGGAAAGCTGGGCTTACCCGCAGGACTGCGTGGCTTATTATCCCTACATCGGCGGCGCCGTGCCGGAAAACTACGAAGACCTGTACATGGAGGGCAAGCTGGACGAGTCCTACTACGAGTACATGACGGCAAACGGCATTAGCGGCGGCACCACCCTGACGGAGCAGCAGCAGATAGCCTTCCTCACTTGGCTTATGGAGGAAAAGGCGGGCTACACCATTTCGGGCAGCGGACTGTATGCCGACAACGGCAGAAACGAATGTATGTTCGAGTTCACCATAGCCGGCGAAGAAACCAACCACCCCGCATACCGCGCGCTGTACAAGGCGTCTGAACTGCTCAACAAGGTGGGCTTCAACGTCACCGTCAGAACGGACAAGGACGCCCTCAAAAAACTTGCCAACGGTTCTCTTACCGTGTGGGCGGCGGCATGGGGCTCCACGATAGACCCCGATATGTATCAGGTATACCACAAGGATTCCACCGCGACGTCGGTGCTCAACTGGGGTTACAGACAGATACTCAACAACGAATCGAGATATCCCTTCGAAAACGAAAGAATATCCGCTTTGTCCGAACTTATCGAGGAAGCGCGTCTTACCAACAACCAGACGGAACGTGCGCAGATATATTCCGAGGCGCTGGACATCGTAATGGAGCTTGCCATAGAGCTTCCCACCTATCAGCGTGACGATATGTTCGCCTACAACACCAACAAAATCGACGTTTCCACCTTCTACGCCAATCCCACGGCGTTCAAGGGGCTTACCAGCGACATTCACAACGTTTCGCTGGTGATGGAACAGTAACGTAACAAGTGCGCCGCGCCCCGAAAGCGGGGTGCGGGCGCAACACAATGGAGGCGGAAAGGGCAGGCAACGCGCCCGCTCCTCCGCAACGGTAAAATGCTTAAATTCATTATCAAAAGATTGCTTATATCCATAATAATACTTTTGGGTGTATCCATAATCCTGTATTCGCTGGTACGCATGATGCCCACCGACTTTGTGGACAACAAGTACGCCGAGCAGCTTCAAACCGGCACCATCACGCAGGAGGACTTGGATCGCTTCAAGGAACTGTACGGATTGAGCGACAATTCCTTCAAAGGAATAGTGGAAGGCTACTTCGGCTGGCTGGGCAACCTTGCAAAGGGCGACTTGGGCATATCCTTCAAATACGACGGCAAGCCTGTGGCGCAGGTCATATCGGAAAACATGTGGATATCCTTCGCCATTGCGCTGGTAGCAACGGTGCTGCAATTTTTAATTGCCATTCCGTTGGGTATAGTAAGCGCGACCAAGCAATATTCCGCCGCCGACTACATAGTCACGGTGTTTACCATGATAGGCATATCGCTGCCCACCTATTTCTTCGGGGCGATAGTCATCAAGATATTCGCCGCCGACCTCGGCTGGCTGCCCTTCGGCGGACTTTTGGACGCATCGGCAAGCTACCCCGAAACCTTTGCGGGATTTTTGCAGAAGTCGGGCGACGTGATAGTGCACATGATAATGCCCATATTCGTCAGCGTCATACTGTCGCTGGGCGGGCTTATGCGTTACACCCGCACCAACATGCTGGAAGTGCTGGGCGCCGACTACATTCGCACGGCGCGCGCCAAAGGTCTGTCGGAAAAGACGGTTATCTACAAGCACGCCTTCCGCAACACCCTTATTCCTCTTGCCACCATGCTTGCGGGCATTCTGCCCTCGCTGTTCGGCGGCATGATGATAACGGAACAGGTGTTCGGGCTGGACGGCATAGGACGTCTGGCGTACAACGCTTTGCGCGACGGCGACATTCCCTTTATTATGGGATACAATATGTTCCTTGCCGTACTCACGGTGATAGGCACGCTGCTTTCGGACATCATGTATTCCATCGTAGACCCGCGTGTCAAACTGACTAAGTAGGTGACGAATGAAAAAGAAAGATAAAAACATAAACGTTGAGATCACGGTGGATGACGAGCTGCTGTCCAATTCCGGACGTACGGCTTCCTCCGCCGAAGATTTCGCGGAAAAAATGGCGCAGACGGCTAAAAAGCTGGTCTCGCTGGACAAAAATTCCTCCGACACCTACGTTGACGTGGACAGGATAGCGTCGGAAGTGGGCAGAGCTATGCCCGACCAAAGCCTTGCGGAGGTGCTTGCTACCACCGCGCAGGAGGCGGATACCGCCGCCGCGGAGGAGGGACGCACCCTTTCGGTAGTGGCGGACGAAAGTCCGGAACAGGCTCCTGCGGAAGCGCACGGCGACAAGGAATCCGCCGTTATGGAAACCTACCGCGAAATGAGCCCCGCTCAGCTGGTGGCGCGCAGATTTTTCCGCTCCAAGCTGTCCATAGTGGGCTTGGCAATGATATTGTTTCTGCTGCTGTTCTCTTTCCTCGGCCCCGTGGTTTATCCCAAATGGGGCGAAACGCAGGCGGACAGAACGCAGGTCACACAAGACGTAATCACCGACGAAGACACCTACGTCGACGCCGACGGCAACACCATCGGATACACGGCGGTAATAACCATCACCGACGACAACCGCTACGCCGATCCCAGCAAGGAACACCTGCTGGGCACCGACGATCAGGCGTTCGACGTGTTCACCCGCCTTATGTACGGCGGCAGAATATCCCTTACCATAGGCTTTATAGTGGTAATTCTGGAAACCATAATAGGCGTCGTGCTGGGAGGACTTGCCGGCTACTTCGGCGGCTGGGTGGATCAGGTGATAATGCGTATAGTGGACATATTCAACTGTATTCCCACCTTGCCCATTCTGCTTATCGCCTCCGCCGTCATCGAATCGTGGAAGCTTGACGCCGACACCAGCATTTACGTGCTAATGGCAATGATAACCATATTCAGCTGGAGCGGTGTGGCGCGTCTGGTAAGGGGACAAATTCTGTCGCTGCGCGAACAGGAGTATATCACCGCCACCGAAGTCATGGGCTTGCCCACGTGGCGCAAGATATTCGTTCACCTTTTGTCCAACGTAATGCCTCAGCTCATCGTTTCCATGACGCTGGGACTGGGCAGCGTTATACTGTACGAATCCACGCTTAGTTACCTCGGGTTGGGCGTTCAGCTTCCCAAGGCGGCGTGGGGAACCATGATAGCCGGAGCAAACCAAAGAAACATTTTGCGCTACCACGTCAATATGTGGCTTCCCGCAGGTTTACTGATAGTAGTGGCTGTGTTGGGTTTCAACTTTGTGGGAGACGGACTGCGCGACGCAATGGATCCCAAAGCCAGAAAGTAACGACGGCAGCCAAGGAAAGGAAATGAAAAAAGACAGCAACTATATCTCAATAAAGGAAAGCCGCAAGATACTCAAATACAACATCAGGCAGATGAAGTATTACGAGAGTCTTAAAGCGCGCAAAAAACAGCCGTCGGAATACACCGTCACCATGCGCGACAAAAACAACGTTGTGGAAATAGACGGGCTCAAAACGGTGTTTTTCACCGACAACGGCACGGTGCTTTCGGTAAACGGCGTTTCCTTCGACATTCCCAAAAACAAAGTGGTGGGCGTAGTGGGGGAAAGCGGCTGCGGCAAAAGCGTCACTTCCCTGTCCATAATGCAGCTTGTGCAGGCTCCGCAGGGGCAGGTGATAGAGGGGCAGATACGCTTCAACTCCGACGCTCTGGGCGAGGACGAAGAAGGCAACAAGCTTGCCTACGACATAGTGCAGATGCCCACGGCGGAAATGTACAAGGTGCGCGGCAAGGATATCACCATGATATTCCAAGAGCCCATGACCAGCCTCAACCCCGTGTTTACCATAGGCTATCAGCTGGACGAGGTGCTTTTCGTGCACGATCCCGAAATAACCAAAGAGGCGGCAAAGGCTCACAGCATAGACATGCTCAAAAAAGTGGGCATAGCCATGCCGGAAAGGGTGTACGATTCCTACCCGCACGAACTGTCCGGAGGCATGCGCCAGCGCGTCATGATAGCCATGGCGCTGTCCGGCAACCCCAAGCTGATAATAGCCGACGAGCCTACCACGGCTTTGGACGTGACAATTCAGGCGCAGATACTGGAACTGCTCAAACAGCTGCAAAAGGAGCAGGGCTGTTCCATAATGCTTATCACGCACGACCTCGGAGTCATTGCCGAAATGGCTGACGAAGTGGTGGTAATGTATGCGGGAAGAGTGATAGAAAAGGGTACCGCAAGCGAGATTTTCCACAATCCCCTTCATCCCTACACGGTGGGATTGCAAAAGAGCAAACCCCTCATCACCTCCGCATCCGACCAGCCGCTGTTTTCCATACCGGGACAAGTCCCCAACCCCATCAATCTGCCCGACTGCTGCTACTTCAAAAACAGGTGCGGCAGGTGCGTGGCGAAATGCGACGGAGCTTATCCTCCGGAGATAAAGGTAAGCGACACTCACTACGTGTCCTGCTATCTGTACGACAAGGAGGGCGACAATGGCAAAAAGTAAAAAAGCCGACGACGTAAAGACCGTCGCCGCCGTCATACAGGAGGGCAAAGCCACTCTTACCTGCGGAAAACACGTAGTGAACGTGACCGCCGAAGGGGGCGACGGAGTAAAGCTTTTCCTGTCGGAAAAGGGCAGCGTCAAGGCGGAAATACCCGCCGACTGCGCTTTTAGGGGGGATATCGTCGCAACCTATGCCGACGGCAGCGCCGCACAGGTGGAGGTGGTGACGGACATTCTGGAAGTGCGCAACCTCAAAAAGTATTTCCCCATCGAAAAGACGCTTTTCGGCAAGACCAAAACCAGCCTCAAAGCGGTGGACGACGTAAGCTTTACGCTTGCGGAGGGCACCACCATAGGCATAGTGGGCGAAAGCGGCTGCGGCAAAACCACGTTGGGACGCACCATTCTGAAACTGTACGAATCGGACGGCGGCAGCATATTTTTCGACGGCAACGACATTACGCACCTCAAAAAGAGCAAAATGCTCAAATACCGTACGGCAATCCAGCTTATATTTCAGGATCCCTATTCCAGCCTGCCTCCCCGTATGTCGGTGGGCAACATCATAGCCGAAGCGGTGCGGGTGCACAAAATAGTGCCAAAGGAAGAAATTTCTTCATACGTACACGAAATAATGCAGCAATGCGGCTTGCAAAGGCAGTATTACGACCGCTATCCCCACGAGTTCTCCGGCGGACAGCGTCAGCGTATCTGCATAGCGCGCGCCCTTGCCGTAAAGCCCAAGCTGGTGATATGCGACGAGCCCGTTTCGGCGCTGGACGTGTCCATTCAGGCGCAGATAATAAATCTGCTCAAAGACTTGCAGCGCACCATGGGGCTGACGTATGTGTTCATATCTCACGACCTGTCGGTGGTAAAGTACATAACGGACAAGATAATGGTAATGTATCTGGGCAACGTTATGGAAACGGGCTACACCGACGACATATTCGACAATCCTCTTCACCCCTACACCAAGGCGCTGTTTTCGGCGGTGCCGGTGCCCGATCCGGACGTAAAGATGAAGAGAATCATACTGGGAGGGGACATACCCTCTCCGGCAAACCCTCCGGCAGGGTGCAAATTCCACACCCGCTGTTCGCAGTGCATGAACGTGTGCAAGTTCAAGGCGCCGCAGAATATCGAGTATTCGCCCAATCACTTCGTGGCGTGCCACCTGTACGACAAGGAAGTGATGTCCAACCTTTCCCGCTACGACGAGGAATACGAGCAACTGCTTGCCAAGCAAAAGCAGGAAGAGGAAGAAAAAGCAAAGAAAAAGCGTCCACATGAAAAAAAAGAAAAGTAATTTCGTAGACGACGGTCACACCGTGTACGATATGAGCGGCGTGCCCGACGGCATTTTCAGCCGAAGCAAAAAGGAAAAAAGCAACCTTTCCAAAAAGGAACGGCGCGCGGCGATGAAGGCGGCGTTTGCCGTCTATCTGCCCCGTTTTCTGGCGGTGCTGTGCTGCTTCGGCATTGCGATCTTGCTGATTTTTCTGTGGTTGAATTAAAGGAGAAACTATGCGTAAAGCAATTATTTGTATTTTGATGATAGTGGTGCTGTGCAGTCTTGCCGCGTGTCAGACTTTGCAGCCCGTCATTCCGGACGTAAGCGAACAGCAAAAGGTAACGGGCGAGCTGCAACTGCTGCGCAGCGACCTCAAGCTGACGCAGGAGCAGGTAATGTCGCAGATAAAAGCGGAGTACCTGCTGGAAAACGGCGGCTACGACAAGGACGACGACGTCAAGGTAATGATAACCCTCAAGGACGACGCCCTTATCGACACCTACGGCAAGGTGTATTCCAAGCTTGCCGATTCCGTGGCGCAATACGCCGCCACTCCCGAAGGACAGCAGCAGGCGCAGACGCTTGCCGACAAGCAGGCGGCGCTTGCGGAAAAACTGTACTCCAAGGGGCTTATCCAAAGCGTGGAGCACAGCTACGTGACGGTTATGAACGGCTTTTCCGCTACCGTCAAGTACGGCGATCTGGAAAAGATAGAAAAAATCTCCGGCGTGGACGACGTGATACTTTCCGACACCTACAACCGTCCCCAGACGGCGGAAGCAAGCGAGGACGCTTCGGTGATAAACAACGCCGTCGAGGTGTATCCCACCGGTATATTCGACTCCTCCAACGTCAGCTACACCGGCATTGGCACCGCGGTGGCAATTCTGGACAGCGGTTTCGATTGCAGCCATACGGTGTTTCAGAATCAGCCCACGGGCGAACTGCTGATAGATCGTAACGACGTCAGCGGTATTCTGAACGGCACCGACGACAACGGCAATCCCATTGCAAACGCGGCGCAGACCACGCCGGGACTCAAGCTCACCGACGTGTATTACAGCGACAAAATACCCTTCACCTACGACTATGCCGACAAGGATTCCGACGTGTTCCCCTACGACTCGGAGCACGGCACCCACGTGGCGGGCATAATCGGCGGCAAGGACGACACCATTACGGGCGTTGCGGTAAACACCCAGCTGGTATTGATGAAGGTGTTCCCCGACCTTGACGACGGCGCCGACACCGACGATATTCTGGCGGCGCTGGAAGACGCCGTGCTGCTGGGAGTGGACGCCATCAATATGTCCCTCGGTTCCTCCTGCGGCTTCACCCGCGAAGAGGACGGCAACAAAATAAACGACGTTTACGACAAGATAAACGAAAGCGGCATCAGCCTTATAACGGCGGCGAGCAACAGCTACAGCTCGGCATACGGCGGCGAACACGGCAACACCAACTTTGCCACCAACCCCGACAGCGGTACGGTAGGCTCTCCCTCCACCTACGAGGCGGCGCTTTCGGTGGCTTCCATCAGCGGTACCAAAAGCCGCTACATCGAAGCGACGGACGCCAACGGCAACAACGCCTACACCTTCTTCTTCTTGGAATCCAACGATATTTCCGGCGATCCCAACGACTTCTTCGAGGAGCTGGGACTGCGCCAAGGTGAAACCAAGGTGTTCGACTACGTCGCCGTGCCCGGCGTGGGACTTAACGTAAACTACGCCACGCTGGACGTAAATGGCAAAATTGCTCTGGTACGCCGCGGCGACAACTCCTTCGAAGAAAAAGCTCAGATAGCCAAAAGCCACGGCGCGGTGGCGTGCATAATCTACAACAACCTTGAAGGGGACATCTATATGTCCATGGGAAAGAGCGATCACATTCCCACCATATCCATCTCCAAGGAAGACGGCACGGCGCTGGCGGAGCGCGGCAACGGCAAAATGACCATCAGCTACGATAACGAAGCGGGACCGTTCATGTCCGACTTTTCCAGCTGGGGACCTTCCCCCTCGCTGGAACTCAAACCGGATATCACGGCGCACGGCGGAAACATAACCTCCTCCGTTCCCGGCGGCGGCTACGACGAGCTGAGCGGCACCAGCATGGCTGCGCCCAACCTGTGCGGCATAGTGGTGCTCATTCGTCAGTACCTCAAAGATACCTTCCCCGAAATGTCCATGCAGGACGTGACGGTCATGGCAAATCAGCTGCTCATGTCCACGGCGAACATTGCGTTGAACGAGGAGGGCAACCCCTATTCGCCCCGCAAGCAGGGAGCCGGACTTGCAAGTCTGTTTAACGCCGTAAACACCAAGGCGTATATCACGGTGGACGGCAAAAACCGCGCCAAGCTGGAACTGTACGACGATCCGGACAGAACGGGCGTGTACACGATGAAGTTCAACGTGGTCAACTTCTCCGACGACGTGGTCAGCTACGACCTTTCGCTGCTGCCCATGACGGAAAGCGTATCCACCTCCGACAGCGATTTCGTTGCCGAAAAGGCGTATATGCTGGACGACGGCAACGTGGTAACCACCGTGGACGGCGTCGCTACCGACACGGTAACGGTGCAGCCTCACAGCACGGTAAAGGTGCAGGTGGTGTACACCCTCGCCGCCGAAGACATGCAGTACATCGACAACCTGTTCAAGTACGGCATGTACGTCGAAGGCTTCGTGACGCTGGAAAACAACGACGACGGCATAAACCTCAACGTTCCCTTCCTTGCCTTCTACGGCAACTGGATGGAAGCGCCCATGTTCGACAAGACGTACTACGAGGTGGAAAGCGAAGCGCACAACGACGCCATCGACGAGGACGACAAGATAAAGGCGGACTACTTTGCCACCACGCCCTACGGCTCCTACTACTACAACTACATAATCCCATTGGGGTGCTATCTGTACGATATAGACACCACCCGTTACGACTATATCCCCGCTACGGAAGACCACATAGCAATGTCCAACGTGCTGGGCACGATAGACGGCATATCCTCCGTGTACGGCGGGCTGCTGCGTAACGCCAAGACCATGACCTTTACCATAACGGACAAGTTTACGGGAGAGGTGGTGTACGAGTACGTAGACTACAACGCCAACAAGGCGTATTCGCTGGGCGGCAGTCCCATTCCCTACTTCGACTATCTCAAAATAAGCGCCTACAACCTGGGGCTTATCAACAATCATCAGTACGAGTTCAAAATGCAGGGATTGCTGGACTACGGCGACGGCGGACTTTCCGTCAACGCCCGCAACAGCTTCAGCTTCGACTTCTATATGGACGACGAATCGCCCATCATCAAGGAAGTCACCTACGAGAAGGAATACGACAAGACGCAGCGCAAGGACAGGTACTACATCAACCTTACCGTGTACGACAACCATTACGTGCAGTCCATCACGCCGCTGATATTCACCTCCTCCTCCACCTACACGACGCTTACGGAAAATCCCATTCCCGTCTACGGCGAAAGGGGCGAGGACGTTACGGTGCGTTTCGAGATAACCGACTATTTGCAGGACATATTCTCCGATTCGCTCGTAACCAGCGCTCTGGCGTTTTCCATCGACGACTACGCTCTTAACTCCAACATATTCATCTGCCAGCTTCCCGGCACCCGCGGCGACTTCAAGTTTACCACCGACGGCACCATGACGGGCAGCGACATGATAATCTACAACGTCAACGAAGGGGACGTGGTGGACATAACGGAATTTCTTGCCACCTCCGACTCTACCGTGGACGCCGACAAGGACTACCTCAAATACCTTAATTGGAGTTCCTCCAACGACAGCGTGGTAACCGTCAAGGAAGGCATCATTCAATGCCTCAAACCGGGCAGAGCCACCATCACGGTGACGGAGCAGATGGAACTGCGCCGCGCGAACATCATCATCAACGTGCGCTCCAAGCCGGCTTCGGCAAGCGTCAGGCCTCAAAAGAGGGCGCATATCACCGACGACGCTTCGCAGGCTACCATAAGCGATTTGCGGTTCTCCTATTTCGACACGCTGTTCGCCTATTCACGGGCGGCGCAGACCAGCGAGATAGGCTCCACCGGCAGCCGAATGTACCTCAGCAGCATGAGTCAGGTAAGCTTCTATCCCGGCGAAAAGATAAAGCTTGCCTTCGACTTCGATCCGTGGTATGCGCAGGATAACTACACCTTCACCTATTCCTCCACCAACGAAAGGGTGGCGACGGTAAATCAGGACGGCGAAGTGACCGCCCTCAAAGAGGGCAGCGCAACCATAACGCTGCGCGCCACCAACAAGTATACCGGCAAGGAATCTAACATAATGGCGACGGTGCGACTGTCCGTCAAAAACGAGTTCGTCATCGAAGACCGTATTCTGGTGGCGTACAAGGGACTTGGCGGCAGAGTGGTGATACCGGACGACGAAGGTATTCTGTACATCGGCTCCTACGCTTTCTGTCTGTACGAAACGGATTACAGCGTGGAACTGCCGGAAGACGACTTCGACGCCAACAAAATTCCCTCAACCAACACTTCCATCACGTCGGTGGTAATACCCTACGGCGTGGAGGAAATACAGAAGTACGCATTCTACAACTGTACGGCGCTGCAAGAGGTGGAAATACCCACCAGCGTCAAGTTCATAAGGGAATACGCCTTCTACAACGACGCAAAGCTCACCACGATAAAGCTGGCGGGCACGGCGACGGAAGACAATATCGGCATGGAGGCAACGAAGGTGGAAACCATCGGAGCCAACGCCTTTGCCGGCTGCACCAGCCTAACCGGTGTCAACCTCAGCAAGGTGTTCGCAATGGGCGAAAAAGCCTTCGACGGCTGCACGTCGCTCACCTCCGTAGACCTCTCCTCTCTGCGCAACAGCGGCAGCGAAATATTCCGCGGCTGCACGTCGCTTGAAAGCGTCACCCTTAACGAAAACACCAAGCTGTCCTACGCAATGTTTGCCCGCAGCGGACTGACAAGCGTAGACGTATACGAAAAAATCGCCATTCCCGACTTCTGCTTTGCGCAGTGCGGCAGCCTCGAAAGCGTAACCATACACAACGCTTTGGTTTCCGTGGGCACCGGCGCATTCAGCGAGTGCACCTCCCTTGCAACCTTTACGTGGGCGGATGGAGCCACGGCGGAAACGCTGGGCGAACAGGCGTTTTACGGTTCGTCGGCACTGCAAAGCTTCACTTTGCCCGACTGCAACGTGACGCTGGGCAACTATTGCTTCCTCGACTGTACCGCGCTTACCACCTTGGTGTTCGACACCAACAGCGTGGTGGACGAGATACTCGGCTCCGTCTTCCAGAACACGGCGCTTGCCAATTTCAACGTGGAAAACAGCGCCAACTACACGGTGGACGGCGACAACGGACTGCTGCTTTCCGCCGACGGCAACAAAGTGGTGTTTGCGGCGGTGGCTCACGACTATTCCGGCGGCATAACGCTGGACTATGCGGAAGTGGGCGCGGGCGCATTTGCCGGCACCAACGTGACAAGCGTCACCTTCAGCGGTGCGGTAAAGGTGGGCAACTACGCCTTTGCCAACTGCGCAGACCTTGTTTCGGTGACCTTCTCCGAAGCGGAGGGCACGACGGTGGGCAATCACGCCTTCAACTACGACGCACAGCTCAACTCCGTAGTCAATCTGGACAAGGTGCTCAACGTCGGCGACTACGCCTTTGCCAACAGCGGGCTTAAAGAAGTAACTCTGGGAGCAAACGGAACCTTCGGCGAAGGAGCCTTCTTCCAATCCAAGGTGGAAAACGTCACGATAGGCGCAAACGCCACCTTCGGGCTGGGAGCGTTCCAGAACTGCGCCTCTCTTACCACGGTAAACATGCCGTCGGAAGGGGGAGTGCACTTCGGCACGGCTTGCTTTGCCAACGACGCGCTGCTCTCGACGATAGACCTTTCCAAAACGGACGAAGTTATCGGTTCGGAAGCATTTTACGCCTGCACCTCCCTTTCGGTGGCAAACCTTGCCAACGTAAAGGAAGTGGGCAGCTACGCATTTGCCGACTGCGCTAACCTGCGCACGGTAAATTTGCCGGTAGTGGAAAAGATAGGCGAAGGCGCCTTCGGCAGATACGCCGAAGAGGGGGCGGCTCCCGCCATTACGGAAATAGTGCTTCCCGATACTCTGGTAAGCATAGGCGCCGGCGCGTTTATGGGCTGCAACGGACTTATCTCCGTCGTTATCCCTCAAAACGTCACCGCGATACAGGACTACGCATTCCTGTCCTGCGTAAATTTGCAAAGCGTAACGCTTCCGCAAAACGTAACGCACGTAGGGGAATATGCCTTTGCGGGCTGCACCTCCCTTACCAACATAAATCTGGGCAACGTAAAAACCATAGGCAACTACGCATTCTCCAATGCGACGCTGCTGCAAAACGCAGATCTGACCTCTGCCGAAAGCATAGGCGAAGGGGCGTTTGCCTCCACGTGGCTTTCCGGCGACGTCACGGCAAACAACTTGGTGACGGTGGGCGACTACGCCTTCCAGAACACCGACGTGACCTCTTTTGCGGCGGAAAAGCTGCAACATATCGGCGTCGGCGCATTCAACAACAACGCTTCCCTCACGCAATTCGTCTTCTCGGACAATGTGGCTTACGTGGGTTCGCAGGCGTTCCTCGGCTGCACTTCCCTTACTGAATTCAAAAAGGCGGACGGCAGCGCAAGCGGAACAATAAACGAATACGCCCGTCTGTTCGACGGAGTGCTGTACACGACGCTGCCTTCGGAATATCTGCAGCTTGCAGCCGTACCGGCAGGCAAAAACGTGGACACGCTGACCGTTCAGGAAGACACTTGGCGCATAGACCTTTACGCGGGCAACGCCAACCCCTACGTCAAGCACATAGTGCTGCCCGACTCTTTGAAGACCATAGGCAACTATGCCTTCTACGGCTACACGGCGCTGCAAAGCGTGGAGTTCAGATCCTTCACCGCTCCCGCGCTGGAAAGCTCCTACGATCCCAACGCCGTGCTGGCGGAGGGCGACCCCGGCTACGAAATACTGCACAAGTACTTCGACATAGGCGGCTGGGAGCTGGGCTACTACAACTTCGTGGGGCTTTTGGGTAAAAACGCTCCCATAAAGATGATACTTCCCTCCAACAGCGGCATCGAAGGATACGACGCAGTCACCTATCTGGTGTACTTCGGCGCGTCTGCCGACGCCCAGCGCAGCGAATACGAAGCGCGGGACAAAAACCTTGTTCAGTTCTTCGAATACGCCGAGGAGATAAGTCAGCTCAACGCCATCACGCTGATGGAAGAAACGCTTATCAGCAACGCCGTTTCCGCCTACAACGCCATCACGCAGGATCCTACCGTCTACGGTTACAGCCGCAAACAGTACGAGCAATACGTGGAAATGGTGCTGGAAGCGTCGGAAACGATGCGTCAGCTCAAACTTGCCAACGCAAGTCAGGCGGCGCGCCAGCTTCAGACGGAACTGGACGCTCTGCCCGATGTGTTCTCCATAACGGACGTGGAAATGCTGCGCGACATAGCTGCGAGAATAGCAAAACTGCAACCGTCGGAAAGAATGATACTTGACACCACCAAGCTTACCAAACTGCAAAACGCTCTTGCGCAATACAACGAGAAGCTCAAAGCGGATATGCAGCAGGTCAAGGACGCGGTAGACTCCGTCTATGCGGGCGTGGCGGCGGCAGCGGCAGCCGTAGCGGCTGCAACGGCGGCGGCATTCGTAGCAAAGCGCCGCGGCGTAAGGAGGTAACGAAATGAAAAGAAAACTTACGGTAATACTGCTTGCGGCGGCGCTGTGTCTGGTGCTGATGTGCATGGCGGCGTGCAATCCGCTGCTCAGCGACATATCCAAGGCGCAGAAAAACGCCGTACAAAACGCCGTGACCTTCAACTGCACCGCAACGGTGGCAGATCGGGGCGTGACGGTGTACGTTTACAGCAAAACGCTTACGGTAATGAGCGACTCCATGTCCGTTACCACGGCGGAGTCCACCCTCAACTCCTCCTTCGTGCTGGAAGAAAAATCCGTATCGGAGGAATTGCAGCCGGATCGTTCCCTCATCAAAACCGTCGACCTTTCCGCTAAAAACGTAGCGGAAGCGACGGAAGCAGAGGGGGGCGTAAGCTGCAAAGTGACGGCAGACAAACTGTCCGCCGTGCTTGGCACAGAAATTACGGCAGAAGGCGACGCCCAAGTATTTGCGGCAATGCAGGACGGCGTGCTTAACAGCGTAACGGTCACCTTCACTACGCAGGGCAAAACGGTTACGTTAGAGTACAAGTACAGTTATTAGGAGGCATACATTGAAAAAGTTACTGAGCTTGTGTCTTGTAGTAGCTTTGCTGTTCACCTTCACCGCGTGCGTTCCCAAGGTGGAAAAGCCCGCCACGCCCTCAAACGTAAAGGCGTCGGACACGGGGCTTATCACGTGGGACGCGGTAGAGGGCGCAATAGGCTACGTAGTGACAATAAACAACAGAGAATTTTCCGTAACGACAAATTCCTATCAGGTTTCGTCGGTGACGGAAGACTTTACTTACAGCATAGTGGCGGTGGGCAAGGATTACGCTATGTCCGATCCTACCGAAACCTTCACCTTCAAGGGTAAGGGCTTCACCCCTCCCGGACCGGATCTCAGCGGAGTTACGGTGGGCATATCCGGCGGCTCGGAAGTTAAAAGCGGACAGACGCTGCAGCTTACCGCAACGGTAAACGGCGCGGACAACAAAGCCGTTACATGGAGCGTAACGAGCGGTCAGGACTATATCTCCGTAGACGCCAACGGACTTGTGACGGCGCAGGAAGTTACGGGGGACGTAGTGGTGACGGTGGAGGCAAGAAGCGTTGCCAACAGCGAAAAATTCGCCACCAAAACGCTTACCGTAGTGGCAATGCCTCACCTCACGCAGGCAATGCTGGACAAACTCAACGTCAGAAAAATGGCGTTTGACGGCTTTATCGACATCGACGTCTACACCATAGGGCTGTTCCCCACGCTGGAAACCACCTATTCGGTGACGATACGCACCATGCTGGACGGCGAACACTGGTACGCCGAGTACGAAAACTCCGCGGGCGGCACGGCGGCGCTGTACACCGCCAATAACAACGGCGTGGCTTCCTCGGTGACGCTCAGCTTCAACAACGACGAGGAATACGTCGCCATTACCGACGACGCCGGCAACGAGCTGGCATGGGCAGACTCCGGCTACGTCAACTGCCTTGCGGGGCTGACGGTAGAGGACTTCACCTTCAACGAGGACACTTGGCGCTACGAATATAACGGCGACGACGCTTTGGCGGAAAAGGTCATAACCTCCATCAACCCCTACGACTTCGTGGTAGACGGCTTCTCGTTGCTTATCAACGGCGATAACATAGAGGGCATACGCGCCGTCAGCGGCGACGACTATACGGTGGTTACCGGTTACAGATCCATTCAGGAACTGGTGGTGTACGTTTCCGTGGAAGACGAGCAAACGGTCATCGAAGTGCCTACCATAAACAAGTATTCTCACGAAGACAAGCACGACTTGCTGAACCAGGCGATAGCCAACATGAAGGCGTTGGACAGCTACACGCTGGACTTCAAAGAGATAGTGGCTTCCGTCTACACCTCCGACCTTACCGAAAGCGGTTTTGTGGAAACGGTCACTGCGGACAACTACCACTTCGTACCCTACGAGGTAAGCTATCTTGCCGACTACACCGAGGTGCACACTCCCAAGCCGGAGGAAGGCTACGGTTACCATAAGGTAAGCGACGCGCTGTACAACACCTACCATATTTCCGACGGCAGCTTCCTTGCTTCCCGCGCGTTTGCGGGAGATATATCTGCGGCAAAGCCCTCCTTCGACTTCGCCGCCGAGATATTCCGTCAGGTCTACACCGACGAGGAAACGGGAGAAACCATATTCTACGTGGCGGACGAAATGTCCGGCGTGGCTACCACCTTCTACAACTGCGTGGGCAACGACCTTGCGCTGTACGGCATATTCGCCACCCGCGGCTACACCTCCGAAACCTCCTCCTTTACCCCCTACGTGGTGGTGAAGGACGGCTACATAACGAAAGCCTGCTTCTACTTCAACATGGGACTTATGTACGGAGTGGTGGAGCTTAAATACAGCGACTTCAACCAGACGCAGGTGCCCGCAGACGTCAACTTCGACGGCTACGAGGTAAGGCAGATACCCACCTCGTGGGATCAGCTCACCTTGCAGGTGTCCGACGACTTCTCCGAAACGGGCGAAGACGTAGAGGTAAACGCCGCCGAATATTGGAAGTACTACTTCGGCGACGAAAACGTCCAAGTTCCCTTCTTCGGCGAGGCGCTGGGCGACACCTTCGGCTTCGGACTTACCACGCTGTACAACGCCAACGACGGCAGCAACATCAAGCGCGCCATAGTGCTTTACTACGACGTGCCGCTGGATATCGACTACACAATATCCACCTCTTTAGACGCCGTCAGAAAGTTCCTTGTAAGCCAAGGCTTTGAAAAGGATCAATACGGCGCATACGTAAAGGGCGACGTGCATATCGCTCCCGTAGACAAAGATCTCGACCTTCAAATTTATGTCTGGACGGAAACCCCGCCTGTCATAGAATAAAAAACCAAAGGAGAAAAAAAATGAAAACAAACAGTGCAAAAAGAAGTATCGCGCTTATACTCGCTTTGTGTATGGTGCTTGTGCTGGTGTTCGCGGCTTGCGATCCCGACGAAAAATGCACAACGCACGTAGACCTTGACGGCGACGGGAAGTGCGACGTCTGCGGCGTGGATATGCCCAAACCGGTAACTATCAGCATCACCGCGGAAAAAGACACCATCAACTATGACGAAACGCTGCCCGTGACTGTCACGGTGGAAAACGCCGAAGACAAAACGTACACCGTTTCTTACAGCGAAGAGGGCGTAGTTACCCTCTCTAACGGAGTTATCTCCGTTGTCAACCCCGAAATGACGTTGGATAAGTTCGTGGTCATCACGGTGACGGCGACTGCGGACAAAAACGCGACGGCTTCTTTGCCTATTACGATAAAAGCCCCCGTGCAGGAAGGACAGGTAGGCGAGCTTACCTCCGACATGCTGGTGGCGCTGGGCAATTCCAGCATTACGGCAACGGGCGTAGTTACCGACTACTACATAGACCACAATCAACCCTTCAACAGCTCCAACACTGCCTACGACATGACGGTAAAAATGGGTGATGGTCAGTGGTACGGCGAATGGAACGCTCAGGGCTCCGCCGACGTCATAAGCGACTTGTACGTAAAGGGCGACGTAGTGGGCAGCGGCAGCTCCGCCGGACACGCTTTGGAATCGGTGTTCATCAACAAGGACAACCAGCTTGACTCCAAGCAGGTGACGGACTACCTCAGCGACGCCATCACGTGGGAAAGCCAGCACTACTGGAACCATCTCGGACAGCTCAACATCAACAAGTTCAGCTACGACGCCGAAAACGAGGTGTATCGCTACGACTACGACAAAACCTCTATGGACGATTTGTATCTGCTCACCTATCTGGTGTACTCTCTCACCCCGATGATGGAGGATACCTTCGACAGCCTGTATCTCACCGTTGAAAACGGCGTTGTCACCGGCATGGTGGCGCAGACGGCTGCGCTGTCCTATCCCGAAGGAATGAAAGATCCCGACTATACCATCTACACGACGGTACAGATCACCTTCTCCGACGTTGGCACGACGACGGTTCCCACTCCCGCACCCTACGAAGCGGGCGAAAACACCGAAATTCTGGCTGACGCTCTTGCCAAGATGGCGGAAGCGGACAGCTACGTGTTCCACTCGGTGGACACTCAGCAAAGCGCACCCAGCGGCGACGCGGGCGACTACGAAATAGCTTCCGCTTCGACAAGGAAAAACGCTGTCCTTGGAAATACCACTTCCTCTACGGGAACGGTAGGTCTGCAGGGCTGGGTTACCGCCGACACCGTGCTGCTGTGCGAAACGGGCAAGTACGACTACGCAATGGACAACAAGCTGTATCACCTTGAGTACTACGGATACAAGCAGATAGACGGCACCTACTACGACGAGTTCGCATACAGTTCCGCCGATCAGGCGTACGTGGGAACCAAGCGCGTAGAGGGCGTCATCTCCGACGCGCTGCCCGGCTTCCAGGTTTCTGCAAACCTGTTCACCTTCACCGGCACCTCCACCTCCGGCGGAAAGACGGTGTACAACTACGTGCTGCAGGAAAACAGAATTTCCCGCGACGTGGCAATGGAATTGGGCATCTACAATGCCGAAGACTCCGTTCAGTCGGTGCAGTCCAACTTCACCATCTCCGCTACGGAAGACGGCATAGTGCAGGTAAAATACCCCTACTCGCTGGTTGACGGCCTGTACGTGGGCTACGTTACCACCAGCTACTCCGATGTCGGCACTGCTACCATGCCTATGGAAGGTCTGTTCGACAACTACGTAGAACGCAAGGTGCCCACCTCTTGGGCGGACACCCAGACCAAGTACTACAGCCCCGACTGCTCGTCTGACACCAGCTATGAGGCTCCTTCCGACGTGGCTTTCAAGGACGCATTCGGCACCAAGTACGACAGCCCCAACTTCCCGCAGTTCACCGTATTCTTCAACGTATTCGGCGACAACGTTTCCGGCCCGTTCTATAACTACACCGAAAAGAGCAACGACGGCGAAGGCAACGTCGTGTGGAAAAAGTACGTTTCCATCAATATTCAGGTGTACGACTACGACGAAAACATGCAGATAAGCAGGGAAACCTACGACGCCTACATGAGCGAACTGGCTGCGGAGCTTGGCAAACTCGGCTTTACGCGCGATGCCGCCAACACCGATACCACTAACAACCGCGACAAGGTGGAAAGCTTTGTAAATGCGGAACTGGGCATTCAGATCAAGGTGGAAAACACCGGTACCAGCTACTTCTACATTGACATACTCAATGCGGGAGACTTCATTCTGAACAGATAATTAAACAGGAGAAGCAACAATGAAGAAATCGGCATTTTCCGTCATATTGGCAGTGCTGATGATCGTTGCGCTTTTCACGGGAACCCTGACGGGATGCGATCCATCGCATCCCGTTACTCCTAGTGATATAGTGGTTACGGCAACAGAAACGACCGTGCAGCTGCACGAAAGCCAAGTGACAAACTACGACTATACCGCGCTGTTTACCGTCACCAAGGACGGGCAGGCGGTAACGGTGCAAAAATCCATGCTGGATCTGTCGCAGGTGTCCGCCTCGGCAGACTCCTTCACGGTCAAATGCACCTACGAAGGCAAAACGGCGCAAGTCACCGTGACGGTAACGCACACGCAGTACTCCGTCACTCTTTTGAGTCCTTCCGTCACCGTCAACGTAAGCCTTGCGGAGGACTACGACTACAACGCGCTGTTTGTCGTCACCAAGGACGGCAAAGCCGTGACTATCACCGACGACATGGTAAACAGCAACGTCGTCGCCGCCGTGGGCAACTACACCTACACGGTGACGCTGGGCAACGCTTCGGCTACGCTGCAAGTGGTGGTGACGGACGCGCACGAAATGCTTGCGGTGGCTTCCTATTCCACCCTGTCCCTCACGTTGGAGCAGCTTGCCTCCTACGACGTAACGAATCTGTTCTCGCTGTACGTGGACGGCACAGCCGTACCGGTGACGGAGGATATGATAGACGTCGGTCAGCTGCAAAACGCGCAGGAAGGGGGCAGCTATACGGTCACCTTTTCCTACGCCGAGGGGGCTTCCTCGTGCAGCGCCGAAACTACGATAAAGGTGGTGGCGGAAGCCGTCGCGCAGGTGACTACTCGCAACGTTGTCACCTATCCCAACGGCGAATACATCGACCTTACCACGCTATTTGAAATAACCAAAGGCGACGAGCGCGTTCCCGTGACTTCCGATATGATAAGCGGCGTAATAAACTACTCCGCCGAGGGGGAAAACGTCATCACGCTTACCTACGACGGACAGCAGTACACCGCCACGGTGGAAGTGGTGCGCGGCGTCATCATCAACTACGCCTCCGCCAGCGTCGTCACCGTCAAAAAGGGTACGGACAAGGCGCTCTACTCCTTTGCCGACGACTTTGTGGTCATGGTAAACGGCATACGTCTGCGCAATATCGGTCAGTACGTGGACGTTTCCCAAGTGGACTTCTCGCAGGCGGGCGAATACGAGGCAAAGCTTTCCGTGCCCTACAGCAACACGCAGTTCGGCACCTCCGCTCCCACCTTCACCTACGAGGAAAAGACAATCACCTACCGCGTGGTGGAAACGGAATACTCTCTTTCCGTGGCGCAGCCTGTGGTAGAGGTGTATGCCGACGCCGGCAGCTTCAACGTGTTTTCCAACATACTGCTTTCCCGCAACGGCATGACTAATCAGGTGGGCGACAATCTGCAATGGGTAAACGCCCTCTACTGCTACGGAAGGCTTGTTTCCCCCGAAGTTGATCTCACCAAGGCGGGCAGACAGCTTGTGGAAGTGGAAGTGTACGTAGACTGTATGTCCCCCGACGACGAATTGGGTAGCCCCGTTACGGTAAGCTACTACGTCGAAGTGGTCACCGACGTGGTGATAACCGCCACCGACAGGGTGTCCTTCGGCAACGAAACCATCTACACTACCGATTTGTTCACCATAACGGAAGGGGGCGAGGAAATTCCCGTCACCTACGATATGGTCAGCGGCAAGGTGGACGTGTTCAAGGCGGGCGTATACGAAATAACGGCGCAATACAAGGGCGTTACGGCAACCGCCACGGTGGTGGTGCTGGATCCCCTGCTTGCGGGCACCTACAAGACGCTGCAAACCACCATACCGCAGGAAGAGGAAGAGGATAACGACGGATATATCACCGAAGCCGTGCCCGGCAAGGTGTTGGGCGACATGGTGATAGGCTCCGACGGCAGCATAACCGTCAACGGCAGGCAGGCGCGCTTCGTTTCGGCATCTTCTCCGCAGCAGATAAAGGTTTTGATAGGCAACTACGGCTTTACGCTGTACAGCCAAAACGGCATAGCGGTGCTCATTCCCGATAACGACGTCAAAATGTCCTACAACGAATACATGCGTCCCTTCATCTATTTCCGCGAGGACGTGTGGACGGTGGGCAGATACGTCGCCGTCAATTACAGCGATCTGCACGTTTTGCAGCTGGACTACGTGACCTATTCCTACGACCTGTTCAACGTCGAAAGCAAAGCCACGGGCGAAAGGTCGTGGTACGGCTTGCGCACGGCGCTGGTGGGCAAAACCTCCTCCGACACCGTCTACGAGGTGACGTGGGGCGAGGCAACTCTGCCCGACGGCTTTGTGCCGGCAGCAGGGGTGGAAGCTTCCCTTACCATGAACGGCGTAACGGAAAAATTCCTGCTTTCCACCGACCGGAAGGGAAAAATTCAGCGTCAGTCGGAGGAAAAGGTGTGGACTAACGCCGTGCTGCACGGCACGGTGGACGGCAAAGCCGCCACGCTGCAATTCGACAACAACGAGGGCGTCACCTACAAAATAGGGGAGCAAACCGTAGTTTCTTTGGGCAGCTACGACTACAACGGCATGAACAACGGCGGCGTGCTGCACGACGACGGCATACTGTTCGTGTATTCCTACACAAAGTCCGAAGGGCTGTATTCCTACAAGTTCAGCATAGACTTCGCCGCCAGAACCTTTGCCCTGCTGCCGCAGGACGGACTGTTCGGCTTGTACGAAAGGGACAATATGTTCCTGTTTCTGGACGGCTACGGCACGGGCGAGGCAAGCTTCGATACTAAAAGCTACGCCACGCATCCCTTTGCCTACACGGTAAACGGGCAGACGGTGACTGTCACCTTCATCAATCCGAGCTACGACTTTGCCTACGGCGACTCCGCCCAATTCACCCTTGCCGACCTCAAAAACGTGCTTACTGCCCGCCGCAGTCACAACAACGTGCTGGGCAGCGCCACCTTCGTCAACTGCGTCATCACCGACGGTGCGGTCATCAGCCTCAACGAAACGGTGTTTGCCGCAGGCGCAAACTGCAAGACGGACATTCTCAACGCCGTCAGCGTCGTCACCAAGGACGGCGAGCTCACCTTCGAGCAGAAGGACGCCGTGGCGGGGCGCGTGGGACTTACCAACATAGACGTGGTGGACGTGTCCTGCGTCAACGTCAACTATGCCGGCGTGTATCAGCTGCGCGTGGCAATTCAGGTGGACGGCGCGCTCAAATTCAGCTACTACGCCGTACAGGTGGTAACGCCCGACTACGCCGACAACCCCTTGGTGGCTACCTACGGCACGGGGGCAATAAACGACAGCTACAGCTTTTCGCTGGACGCCTACGGCAGGGCGGTAATTTCCGCCAACGGCGTGACGTACGGCGGCTACGCGCTTTATAACGGCGATCAATTTGTCGTGCGCGCCTTTGCCTCCGACGGTTCGGCGGTGACGGCAGAGGGCAAGCGTATTGAAAACGGCATAGTCACCTTGCAGTGCAGCGGCGCAATTTCCTTCTTCGACTACTTTACCACCGGCACCAAAACGGCGGCGGGCTGTCAGGGACACGTGCTGCGCAAAATTTCCGCCAACGGCGTGGACGTGTACGTCTATGCGGTAAGCGCCACCTCTCTTGGCGAGATAGTGGACGTCAGCGCAGACGAAAATGACGCAAGCGTACTTATCGTCACCCGCCAAAACGGCGAACAGCTTGCAGTGCGCGCCGAATGGGGCAGCGCTTCAAGCGGGCTTACCGTGGCGGACAGCGTGCGCGGAACCTACTCCGACGCTTCGGGCGAGGGCGAAAATTTGGTGCTGGACGGCTTCGGCACCGCCACCATAGGCGGTCAAAGCGGCGTCTACTACGTCAGCGGCACCACGGTGACGGTGGCGACCTCCACCAACGCCTACGCCTATTCGCTAAACGTACAGGCAAAAACCTACGTCAGTCTCAGCATAGACTACTCCACGCTGGTGGCAGGCAAAACCTTCACGGCGCAGCACACCTTCAGCGGAGCGGCGTATATGTACAACGCAACCACCTCCTTCACCTTCAATGCCGACGGCACGGTGACGGCGGTGTCCGTCTGTTCGGAATACGAGCAGGACGAAGGGGCATATAATCCCTCGTATGCAAGTCAATCGGGGGTAACGGGCACCTACGAGCTCACTTCCAACAAATTAATAGTAAAAATCAACAGTCAAACATTTGCTTTTTACCTCACAAATGTGGTACAATGTGAGAGTATTACATGCGAAAGCACACCTTTGACAAGCGAAGATATCGGGTATTTCGCTGTCGGTACTACCTTTGTCAAGGCGTAAGTTTTTGCTGGAATAACCGAGTAAAGCCCCCGCAAGCAGGGGGCTTTGCCGAAATTTTTCAAGGAGGAGAACAACATGAAAAAGAAAATTGTGTTACTTGCGTTGACCTTCATCCTTGCTTTCGTTCTTGTGTTCGCTACGGCATGCCACGAACACGAGTTCGGCGAATGGCAAATCACCGCCGAACCTACCGAAACCACCGCGGGCACGGCAAAACGCACCTGCACATGCGGTGAAACGGAAGAAGTGGCGCTTCCCGCTCTGTCCGATACGGACGTATGGAGCAAGACGGAAAACCCCGCAACGCACGAACAGGACGGAAGTATAGTTTATACCTCCGAATACGGAACGGTGACCATCGTCCTTCCCAAAGGACAGCACTCTTTCACGTGGACTATCAGCGAAGAGCCCACTCTCGAAGCGGAAGGCACGCTTCTTGGCAGATGCGAATGCGGCGGGCTTGCCGAAAAATCCGTAGCTGCTTTGAGCGACACCTCCGTCTGGACGGTAAAATCTACCACGTCCTCCACCTGCACGACGGCGGGCAAAACGGTGTACACCTCCGTTTACGGCGACGTTACCGTAACCCTTGCCCTTGCCGAGCACAACTACGGCGGCTGGAAGATAACTACCGAACCCACAACGGAAACGGTAGGCTCCGCCACCCGCACCTGCCAAAACGACGGCTGCACCCATCAGGACGTGGCGGAAGTACCCGTGCTTACCGACTCCGTATGGTCCGTGACCAGCACTCCCGCCGACTACGAAAATGCTCGTAAGGACACCTATACCTCCGTGTACGGCACGGTGGTGGTGACGGTGGGCGACAGACTGCACGCTCCCTACGAAAACAAGACCTACTACACGGTGGATATCGACACCGAAGACGTTGCCTACGGCACCTTGCGCATAGGCACCTCGTGGCACAACGCCAACGCCACTATTGACGAAAACGGCGTTTCCTATCACACCGCGTACCCCTTCTCCACCAACGACAAAGCGGTGTACACCTTGGTCGATCCCGCAACGGGCGAAATAAAAGTGGACTACTACGAAAAGGTGGAAACGGAAAATCCCGACGACGAATGGGGCTGGGGCGACTACGAAGGCGGCTACTATTCGCTGCAAACTCTTGCCGAGGGCGACGAGTACGAAACTACCCCCTACGAAACGGAAACGTTGTGGATGGACATGGCTACCGGCATTTTCGTAATGCCTCGCAGCGGCTACACCTCCTTCCACGTGGCGGTTCCCTCCGACGCTCCCCTTGACGCCGACAACTTCGGCGCATCCAAATGGGGCAACTCCGTCATAGTCACCTACGACGACGGCGAAATCAGCAGCACCATATTCATTCACGAAGGCACTCTGTATATGGGCGCTTCGGCAGTCACGACTCCCGCGGACGTTTCCGCAGCGGATATGTACGCCTGCACGCAGGTCACCGTAAAGGATAACGGCGGTGAGGAAATCGCCACCTTCGTGGAAAACGCCGAAGGCAACCTCGTGTTGACGGACGGTCTGCACGGCACCTACACCGGCGAACTGGGCGATCTGGTCATCTCCGGCAGCGGCATTGCCACGCTGGGCGACAAGACGGGCACCTACGTCAAGGCTGTCGGCGCCGACTACACGCTGGACGTGTACGTTGACGGCAGCTACTATCAGGTAACCTTGGCTGACGGCGCCTATACGGCTGTCAAGCCCATGGCGACGATAACCTTCGACCTTGGCGGAGTAGTTCCCGATCAGCAAGTTCCCCAAAGCGTAGAAGTCAACGTCAACGTTGCCTATGCGCTGCCTGCCGACCTTACCAACGACACCAAGATATTTGCCGGCTGGTACTACGACGCCGAATACGTGCGTCCCGTCGAGGAGCAGTTTGTTCCCACTCAGAGCGAGACGCTTCACGCATTGTGGACAAACAAGATACATATCGTTCTCAACGGCGTTTTGGAAGGCGATCCCACCGACATCTACGTGGGCGAAGGCTACACCTTCGGCGACGTGCTTCCCACCTACACCGTGGACGGCAACAGGTACTTCAAGGGCTGGTATCTTGAAAACACCTACGAAACGGTAGTGGCGGCAGAAGCCGTTATCACCGCATCCGACGACGGCAAAACGCTGTATGCGCTGTGGACGGAAATTCCCGCATACGTGGGCGAATATCACGGCTCCGAAATGTGGGGCAAATCCTCCGGCAACAGTAGCCATAAGTCTATTTCCATAGACGAGCAGGGCAATATCACCAGCAGCATTTCCAGCAACAGTCTGGACGGCGCGGTGGTCACAAGGTACGAGCCCGACGAACAAAAGGTGTACTACAAGCAACCCGACGGCACTACGGAATACTGCTTCTACTTTGACGCAGAAACGGGCATTATCGCCGGTATTTACAGCAGAAACGAGATAGGCAACGACTTCTATCTGCTCAGCAAGGCTGCCACGGAAGACAACTTCAAAGCCTCCGTCAACTACGGTATCGACGCTCCCAAAACCCCCGGCGGCACCGTTACCGGCTACTATCTGCGTATCGTCACGCTCAACACTCTGCTTGGCGAAAGGACGATAGTGATGTACGACAACCGTATCTACAACGACGTCACGTTGAAGGATACCCTCGGCAACGTCTTGGGCGACCTTGACGCCATCAAGAACAGCCGTACTATCGTAGTTATAAACAACGATACGAATGAAACGGTCATTGCTCTTGCCGGCGCAGACGGCGAAACTTTGGATGGCGGCGACACCGTGGCTCTGGACGCCTACTACGGCACCTACACCGGTGCGGAAGGCGACATAGTGCTGGACGGCACGGGCAGCTTCGTATGGGGCGACAAGACGGGTACCTACAACTACGTGGGCACGGACTACACCTTCGAGCTGTTTGTGGTGGCAGAGGGCGCCAACGTGGAATACTACCGCATGACGGCTACCGACTACACCTACACGGTAACTAAACCCATGGTGACCATCTCCTTCACGGTGGTGGGGTCGGAAGGCGCTACCGACACTATTGCGCAAATTGAAGTAAACGCCAAAATAGCGGCAACGCTGCCCGACGGCAACGGCTACAACACCGACTACGTGTTCAACGGCTACTTCACCAACTCCGAATGTACGGCGGCAATAGCCACTCCGTATATCACGGCGGAAAGCGTAACGCTGTATGCCAAGTATTCAGATCCCGCGGTTCTTACCATAGTATTTAAGGACGGCGTGACGGAAAACGCCACCGTGCGTTACTCCGTGGGCGACGTCGCCACCGTGGAAATTCCCGTTTACGCAGGCTACGCCTTCGTAGGCTGGTATACCACCGAAGACTATCAGCAAGGCACCGAGTGGACAAGCGGCAGCGTTATCACCACCGATACCATCATATACGCCAAGTGGGAAACGGCGCCCATCTTCAACCATCACCATTACGGATTGTTCTATCTGGGCGACCGCGAGGACGACAACGATAATCCCTACGGCAACAACGGCGCAGACCACCGTCAGGGCGAGTTCACCTTCGATCCCTACGGCGCATATCAGGTGATAAGCAGCAGCGGACCGTGGCCCTTCAACAACAACCCCGCGCAGATCAACAACTTCGATCCCGAAGCGGGCACAATGACCATAACCTACGGCTACAGCGGCGGCGACACGGGCGAAGCGTACATCGATATGGAAACGGGCTTCATCGTCCTCAACTATATGGACGTGGGCGCCGACCTTGACCGCATGTTCCTGCTTGTGCCCGGATTCACTGCCAACGCAGAGTACAGCAACTTTGCCGATTCCTTCTGGAACGCAGGCAAAACTCGTACGATAGCCTTTACCATCACCGAAGAGGACGGCACGCAGAAGAACTACTCGCTGTTCATTCACGAAAACCAAGTGTACTTCAACGTGTCCTTCAAGACGGCTGAAACGGGCGGCACGGATATCTCCGCAGACGCCTGCTACAACTCCACTCTGCTGTACGTATTGGCGGACGACGGCAGCCTCATCGCCAAGTTTGCCTATGACGGCAACACCATGGTGGAAATGGACGGCTCCGAAGGCACCTACACCAACGCCGACGGCGAAGGCACCATAGTGCTTAACGGCGCAGGCCGCGTAACCATAGGCGAAAACACCTACGTCATAACCAAAGTGGACGGAGAGGAAGGCCCCGACGGCACCTACGGCGTATACACCGATACCGAGTATCTGGAATACACCATAGACGTCGACGCCAAGACCTACACCGTCACCAAGCCCATGGTGCACGTGACCTACAATGCCGGTTCCTACGCCACCGTTCCCGCGGCGGACGTAAACAAGAACTTCGGAATTGTGCTTCCCGTTCCCGAATGCGACACCCATATCTTCCGTTACTGGTGCACCGACGCCGATCTGAATAACCCCGTCGAGCTGGTTGACGGCAAATATATCCCCACCGGCGACGTTACCCTGTTTGCCAAGTGGGACGTCAAGGTAAACCTCACTCTCGACTTGGGCGACGGCGTTACGCAAGTTCACGGCTACGGCGCGGGCGACGCACTGGATATTTCGCAGTACGATCCCGCTCACACCAACGAAAAGATTTTCGGCGGCTGGTATAAGGACAGCGCCTTCTCCGAGGAGTTCACCGACGAAACCATCACCGACAATATCACCGTGTACGCCAAGTGGATAGACGCAGGCACCTGCACCGTGACGGGCGACTCTACCTACGCGTTTGTGTACGACGCCGAAAGTGGCTGGTGGAAGAACAACAACCAAGGAAAAGGTAACTCTTCCGCATCGGTAGTTATTGCGGCGGTGGACGGGCCGATAATCGTCAAAGTGACCTATTGGATTTCTTCCGAAGCCAACTGGGACTATCTGTCCAGCAGCACCTCCGGCACCGTTGAGGGCGAACGCATCTACACCAAGGGCGACAACTACACCGAGGAAGAAGCGCAGACTGCGGAATTCCTGCTGCAAGCAGGCACTACCCTCACCCTTACCTACTCTAAGGATAGTAGCGGCAACACGGGCGACGACACCGCATACCTGCAAATAGTTGTCAACGGTACCGCAGTTACGGACTACGTTCCCGCGGCTTAACGGCAAACGACGCAAAAGAAACGACGGATTTTTCCGTCGTTTTTTTTTGCGCCTTGCGACGGCACAAAGCCGCTCGGCAGACGCAGTTTATCCCCTGCTTCAAGGGCGGCGCGCACCTTGACGTTCGGTTTGTAAACGGCGAAGGCGATTCCCGCCTGCGCCCTTATTGTTTTTTTGCCGCAAAAAATTTTTGCAATAGTGTACGAGGGAATTTATGCCCGATACCGTTTTTGTGTTGTTTGCGCAAAAGTTTTTCTGACGGTGCAACGTCATGAAGCTCCTGCTTGCACACTTTCGTTTTGTCGTTTCACAATATTTCCGCAATAGCGCACGGGCGGGGAATTTATGTCGGGCTCCTCTTTTATTGTGGCATGTCGCGTTGCGCGGGGCAAAGGCAACGCCGCCGTCCTTTTCGGCAAGAAAAAGCCAAAAAAGCTTCAATAACGATTGACTTATTTGCAAAATTTTGGTATGCTATTTTGGCAAGCAAAATCGCCCTTGCCTTTTTGCTTGGACAAACTGTTTGGAGAGATGGTCGAGCGGTTTAAGGCACACGCTTGGAAAGCGTGCGAGGTTAACAGCCTCCGCAGGTTCAAATCCTGTTCTCTCCGCCATAGCGCAGACTTGCCATAAGTCGCACCAAAATAAGGAAAGGTAAAACGCCTTTCCTTTTTTGTTGCTCCGTGGGCGGCGTCTGCGCTATGGCTCCGAGAACAGGAAAATGAAATAACGTAGCGCTCCGCAACGGTGTTGCTCCGCTTACCCTTCGGCTTGCGCCTCGGGACAAATCCTGTTCTCTCCGCCGAGGGATAGCTGCGCTTGTGGTCGCAAAAGAAAACGGAAAGCAAAACACGGCTTTCCGTTTTTCTTTTCCTTATTGCTTGCCGCCGCTATGGCTCCGAGAACAGGAGAATGAAATAACGTAGCGGGCTTGCGCAGCCGGCGACTGTTGTGTTAGCAGTTTATGCAAACCCCCGACAGGGGCAAAAGCAATATGTCGTCATTGGTAGCATAAGCAAACCACGCCGCCCAGCGCGCAGCTGCGGGACAAATCCTGTTTTCTCCGCCATAGCGCAGCGATTGTGCAAAAGTTTTTGCGACAAAACTTCGACAGGGGCAAAGGCAATATGTTGTCATTAGTAATATAAGCAAACCGCGCCGTCAACGTCAGGTTGGGCTTGCGCAGCCGGCGACTGTTGTGTTAGCAGTTTATGCAAACCCCGACAGGGGCAAAAGCAATATGCCGTCATTGGTAGCATAAGCAAACCACGCCGCCCCGCGCGCAGCTGCGGGACAAATCCTGTTCTCTCCGCCATAGCGCAGCGATTGTGCAAAAGTTTTTGCGCCAAAACTTCGACAGGGGCAAAGGCAATATGTTGTCATTAGTAATATAAGCAAACCGCGCCGTCAACGTCAGGTTGGGCTTGCGCAGCCGGCGACTGTTGCGTTAGCAGTTTATGCAAACCCCCGACAGGGGCAGAGGCAATGTGTTGTCATTAGTAATATAAGCAAACCGCATCGCCCAGCGCGTAGCTGCGGGACAAAGTTGCTTTTTGCGGTGTTATACTATCGAACAAGGACGGAAAATACAGCTCCGCTCTTGCAAAATTTCCCCGCTGAAAGTATAATAGGGGTATGACTGATTCCGAAAGAACGCAGATAAACCAATACATAGAGCAGATAGCGCAGGGCAGTTATACCGCCATAGACTCGCTTGCTCAAATGGTTTCCGGCAGAATGTTGTCGGTGGCTTTGTCTGTCGTCAGAAACCGCGCCTTGGCGGAGGACGTGGTGCAGGACAGTTTTCTGCGCATACTTTCCAAGGCGGCGACCTTTCGCAAGGGCACCAACGGCTATGCGTGGATATGCAAAATCGTGCACAACACGGCGTTGAACGCCCTGCGCAGGGAAAGGCGGTTCAGAGCGCTGAACTACGACGACCTGCCCTTTTTGAGCGACGACTGTCCTACGGAAGACAACCTTGTGGCTGCCGCCGCCGTGCAGCAAGCGATAAAAGAGCTTACCGAAAGGGAAAAGCAGCTTATCTACCAAAAGTATTTTATGGAATTTACCGTGCGTGACAGCGCAAGAGCCACCGGCATTTCCAAGTCGGAGGTACAGCGCACGGTGGCGCGCGCCGAAGCAAAACTCAAAGCAAGCCTAACTGTCGGCTGACGGAGAAAAACATGAAGCAACAAAACCAAAACGAAATACAAAAATTGTTCGACGACTATGCCGAAAGTCTTTCGCCTCAGCCGCAGCTTGCTTCCCGCGCAAAGGAGCGGTACCTGTCCATGCAGGTGGTTCAAAAGCCCCGACGCGCGGTATGGGCGGCGGCGGTGTGCGCCGTGATAGTGTTCGTCATAGCGGCAGCGGCGGTCTTGCCCGTGCTTACGGGCGGCGGCGAGCCGCAGGTGTATGCCGCGTCGCAGACTGTGGGACAGCGCGTAGACGCCGATTTTGCGAGTGAGATAGTAAACTTGCAGGCGTTTGAAGGCTCCGCCTACTCTATCGTAAGCCAAAAATACTATGCTTTCCGTCTGGATGGCGGCATGGTGTACGTGGCGGCGCAGCTGGGCTTTTCCACCGACCAAGGCATTGTGGAGGTGCAGTTCGTGGCGGAAAAGGACGGCTTCGTGCGGCTGGACTGGCGAACGGACTACGAAAGGTACCTGAAAGACAACGACGGCTTGCGTGTGGTGGAGCGTCGTCCGGAAAATATGCCCGGCGAGTACGTGACCAACGCCTACTTCAAGGCAAACGGTATGCACTTTTACGTCTACACGCAGTGCAACCCCTCTGCGGCGCAATTCGTGCAGCCGATTTTGCAAATTATGTGCTGAAACGGGGACAAAACGGCATTTCGCCGTGTTGTATGGGCAAAAGATAAAAGAGGTGACAATATGAAACGTATTTTTGCAATAGTTCTCGTGCTGGCATTGGCATTGGCGGCGCTTGCGGCGTGCAGCCCCGAAGGCCCCGGAGTAGACGGCGAAGTCGGAATGGTGCGTCCGGGCGAAGACTCCTCGTCGCAGGACTATCCCAACTACCAATACGGCGACATAATAGAAAACGACTTCGTATCCGCGGCGGAGGAGCAATCCTCGTATTTTTCGCTGGACAGAAACACCGCCTCCTATTCTCTTATGCGCAGGCAGATAGAGGAAGGACTGCAAATAAACAAAAATTCCGTCCGTATCGAAGAATACGTCAACTATTTCAGCTACGACTACGCCCGTCCGCAGCAGGGCGAAGCGCTGGCGCTGTCGGCAAAGCTGTTCGACAGCCCGTGGAGTGACAACAAGCTGTTCACGATAGGCGTCGCGGCGGAGGAAATAACCTTTGAAAACCCCGTCACCAACAACGTGGTGTTTCTGATAGACACTTCCGGCTCTATGTACGGCGACGACAGGCTGGGGCTTATTCAGCAGGCGTTCACCATGCTGCTGGAAAATCTCAACGACGGCGACTACGTTTCCATAGTCACCTACGCCGGCGACTGCCGTGTGGCATTGAACGGCGCCAGAGGTACGGAAAAAACCAAGATTGCCAACGTCTTGCAGGACTTGGAAGCGGCAGGCTCCACCTACGGCGAAGGGGGCATACAGCTTGCCTACGAACAGGCCTCCAAGTACTTCGTAGAGGGCGGCAACAACCGCGTCATACTTGCCACCGACGGCGACTTCAACGTGGGCATATCGAACAAAAATCAGCTGAAAGAGTTTATCTCCCAAAAGCGCGACAGCGGCATCTACCTTTCGGTGCTGGGGGTGGGCATGTTCAACACCAACGACACCACAATGAAAACGCTTGCGGAAAACGGCAACGGCAACTACGCATATCTCGACAGCGTGTCGGAAGCGCGCAAAGTGCTGGTGGAGGAGCTTAACGGCACCTTCAACGTGGTGGCAAAGGACTCCAAAATAGGCGTGACCTTCAACCCCGACGTGGTGGACAGCTACCGCCTTATAGGGTACGAAAGCAAGATGATGTCGCAGGATGAATTTGAAGACGAAAGCAAGGACGCCGGCGAAATAGGCTCCGGACACACCGTCACCGCCGTGTACGAAGTCAAACTCAAACAGAACGCCGACGGCGAGGTGGCAAAAGCGGAAGTGCGGTACAAGGATCCCGCAACGGAGCAGAGCAAAAGCATTTCCGTCACCTGCACGACGGCAGACTACACGCAGACTCCCGACGAAGACAGCGTGTTTATAGGGTGCGTGGTGGAATACGGCTTGCTGCTGCGTCAGTCGGAATACAAGGGACAGGCAAGCTTCGGCAGCGTCATTTCCCGCTTGCAAACGCTCAACTGCGTTGCCAACGACCAATTCAGGGCAGAGTTTTTGGAATTGGTGCAAAAGGCGGCAAAATTGTACGAATGACCGAAAGGGCATTGACAATTCTCCTTTGTTTATATTATTTTATAATACTTTTGCCTTGGTGTGTTCGAAGAACCAAAGTTGCGGACACTGTCGTGCAACCGAGCGGAGTAGTAGATGAGGCTGAAATTGATTCACCGTAGAGTGATGGGCTGTGAGGCTTCGCAACCGTCTGTACTTTTTGTACAGGCGGTTTTTTTTGCAAAATTTTCGCGGCAATGCCCGACGGCAGCAACGGCGACGGCAAAGGATACGCGGCGGTATGGTCAGCGCACGGCGCACGGTTTTGAAAGAGGCTTGTGCGATAAACTCTGAAAGGGGCAAAAGCAATACGGCGCCATTTACAATGCAAGCACACCCGCCGCCCTGCCGGAACAGTATGGGACTGTCACGCCAATAAACCCCGAAAGGGGCAAAAGCAATATAATGCAATGTACAATATAAGTTGCCCACGCCGTCAACGTCAGGTTGGGCTTGCGCAGCCGGCGACGTATTTTATTAAAGACTTTGCGATAACCTTTGACAGGGGCAAAAGCAATATAACGCAACGTGCAATATAAGCAAACCGCACCGCCCACAAATATCCGACGGCTCTCCCAATAAACTGGGACAGGGGCAAAAGCAATATAACGCAACGTGCAATATAAGCAGACCACGCCGCTCGGCGCGTAGCCGCGTCAACGTCAGGTTGCGTCAGGTTGAGGAGTAGCAGTGCAGGCACAGCTCGGTCAGTTTGCCCCACAGCTTTGCCTGCCGCAGCGTTTCCGCCGTTATATATGCGTCCCGTTTTATCATCACTTCGCCCTGAAAATTGCAGATAGTTTTGTCCACCCGTTGCCCCACCAAAAAGTTAAAGTTTCCGTACCGACGCTTTTCCGCGCGCGGCTTTTGCCGCTTGGGCAAAGTTTTGGCAAAGGCTCTTGCGGCGTTTACGCCCCGTATCAAAACGCCGTCGCCCACGGCGGTAACGTGGCAGAATCTGCCTTTTTCCGTCACGACGCAGCGAATTTTCCCCTTGGCAGTAATTTCGGCGTCCGTCAAGGTGCCGCAAAAGCAGCCTGCCGTGCTCCACACGGGCATGCCGAGGCAAAGCTTTTTTGCCATGTCGTTGGCAGCGGAAAAATCCGCCGCCGCTTTCCGACGTCCCGTCAAAGCCCGTATTTTGCCCTCTGCGCCCTCTTTGCCCGTTTTAAGGCAACAGGCGGCAAACCTCCCTTTTTGCGTTTCAAACAGCAATGCGCCGCTCACGTTGTCGAAAAGCAGCGACGTCACCTTTTCTCCCTCCAGCTTTGCCCCTTGGCGCTCGTATAACGAAAGGCTTATCATAATATTTTTCTCCTTGTCAACAAATTTCAAAAATTATCTTTGCAAA
>DVOC01000092.1 GCA_018713905.1 Candidatus Fimimonas merdipullorum | reverse complement strand
TATCATACCACACCCGTATTGCTGTGTCAACTGTTTTTTTGTCATTTTTTTTAGAAATTTTTTGAGAACTTGGCATGCCCGACAGGCAACCACTTCCGCAATATTTCTTGACACGCAATGCCCTGCGGTGGTAAAATTCCGCTGTAACAAACTGTTGCGTCTGCCCCAATAAGCATTAAAAAACGCTCTCGGGAGCGGAATCTTCCATATAATACTACGAGGCAAAGGATATGTCAAACAAATTAACGCAAAAAAAACAAACTTTTTCGGAAATTTCGCTGGATAAGGGCGAGGTGGGAAAAAGCTATAAAATTATTTCCTGTTTTTTGCTTCCCGACATAAAAACGCGCCTTGCGGAAATGGGGCTGGTGCCCGGCACGGTAGTGACGGTACTCAAAAAGGCGCCGCTGGGCGACCCCATCGAATTTTCCGTAAGAGGCTATGCGCTTTGCATACGCGCTACGGAAGCGGAACATTTTTTGGCTGAGGAGGTAACGCTGTGAGCAGCTGCTGCAAACAAAAACAAAATCAACCCGTCAAAGAAGCAAAGCTTACCGTGGCGTTGTGCGGCAACCCCAACTGCGGCAAGACCACGCTGTTCAACGTGCTTACCGGCAGCAACCAGAAGGTGGGCAACTGGCCGGGAGTGACGGTAGAACAGAAGCTGGGCAGATACAAAGCCGACCAGTCGGTGGCAATCGTGGATACGCCGGGAATATACTCCCTTTCCCCCTTTACCATAGACGAGCAGGTGGCGCACCACTACCTTATGGAGGGCAAGCCCGACCTTATTATAAATATAGTGGACTCCACCAATCTGGAGCGCAACCTGTTTCTGACAAGCCAGCTTGCCGAATTGGACGTGCCGGTGGTAGTCGCCCTCAACATGCAGGACGAAGCCAAAGCCAAGGGCATAAGCATAAATTCGCAGGTGCTGGAAAGGGCGTTCGGCTGCAAGTTTTTCAGCATTTCCGCCGCCAAAAACCAAGGGGTGGAACAGCTGATGAAGTATTGCTCGGAGGGCAACGTGCAAAGCAAAAAGTGCTTTGTTTACAGCGACGAGGTGGAAAAGGGCGCCGCCGCGCTTGCCGACGTTGCCGCCCGCGCGGAAAACAAAAGATGGGTTTGCCTTAAACTGCTGGAAAAGGACAAGACCATAATGAAAATGTGCGACCTTTCGCAGGAGGAGGCGCAGCGCGTTGCGGAGCAGAACGCCCAAGTGCAAAAGGCCGTGGGGGACATTGTGTCGGCGCGCATAGCGGAGGAAAGGTACGAGCGCATTTCGCAGATAGTAAAGGAGGCGCAAAAGGTAGACCTTTCGGAGGTAAAGCAGGAAAAGGCGCAGCGCGTCACGGAAAAGATAGACAGAATAGTGCTTAACAAGTGGCTGGCTTTCCCCATATTCGCCCTTGTGATGGCGCTGGTGTTTTACGTTTCCATAGGCGGGCTGGGGGGATTTTTGACGGATCTTATCAACGAGCAATTTACCCCGTGGCTGCAAGATACGGTAAACGGCTGGTTTTCCGCCTCGCCGGAGCCGCAAAAGATAGAATGGCTGCGCTCTCTTGTGGTGGACGGAATTATAGCCGGCGTTATGAGCGTTGCCGGCTTTGTGCCGCAGATAATGTTGCTGTTCGGCTTTATAGCCGTGCTGGAAGCCAGCGGATATATGTCCCGCATCGCCTTTATCACCGACAGGCTGCTTAACAAAATAGGACTTGGGGGCAGAAGCTTCGTGTCCATGATACTTGGCTGCGGCTGCTCGGTGCCGGCAATAATGGCTACGCGCACCATAAAGAACATAAACGAGCGCAACGCCACCATCACTCTCACTCCCTTTATGCCCTGCTCGGCAAAGCTGGCGATAATATCCTTCTTTACCACCCACCTGCTGGGAGGCAACGCATTGTTTGCCGTAAGCTTCTACTTCCTGAGCATATTCGCCGTGATTTTGGGCGGACTTATCATGAAGGTTTTCCGCCGCAGAAAGACGGACGCAAGCGATACCTTTATAATGGAACTGCCCACCTACCGCGCCCCCACCGTGGGCAACGTGGCAAAACAGATGTGGGACAGGGGCAAAGCCTTTCTTATTAAGGCAGGCACCATAATTTTTACCGCCTCCGTCATTTTGTGGCTGCTGCAAAGCTTCAACTGGCGCTTTGAGATGGTTTCCACCGAAAACAGCATGCTCGCCTCCATAGGCAGAGTGATAGCGCCGCTGTTCGTCCCGCTCGGCTTCAACGACATGAACTGCGGCTGGCAGTTTGCCATATCTACCCTGACGGGCATAGCCGCCAAGGAAACGGTGGTGACGACGCTGCAAATTTTGCTGCCGCAGGGCATAGAGGGCAGCATATCGGCGCTGGGGGCGTACAGCTTCGTCGTGTACAACCTGCTTACCATACCCTGCGTGGCTGCCATATCGGCAAGCTTTTCCGAACAGGGCAGGTGGAAAAACGGTTTGCTTTCGGCGCTGTTCCAGATAGCGGTGGCTTACGTCGTTTCCCTTGCCATATACCAGCTGGGCACTTTGGCGCAGAAGTACACCACCGCGTTTATCGTGGCGGCAAGCTGCGTGGCGATAGCCTTTTTGCTGTATTTCTCCGTAAGATACGTGGTGACGCACCGCGGCTGCAACTACGAATGCGACCACTGTCCGCACAACTCCGACTGCAAAAAGACGAGGTGACAGACAGCGCAACGGACGGGCTATGCCTGCCCGCCACAAATTGAATTTCAAAAAAGTCCTCCCGAACGTCTTTGGCGGGGATTTTGTGAACAAGCGGTTTGGCGGTTTGCCGAGCCGCTTATTCTTTGTTGCCGTTGCCTTTGCGGCAGACCGTTTTTCGTCGCCTTACGTCGCGGCGGCGCAACAAAATTTATACAACGGATTTGCCGAAACGGCATTTGGGCGACAATGCCGCTTACACGCCTTCCTTTGGGATAAACGGCTTGAAGCGCTTGCCGACACGCCCCGACGAAGCAGGCGAAAGCGCCGCTTGCCTCGTTCTGTCTTTTGTGCGGCCGTTACGGCAAAGCATTTTGAAACAGCGCAGCGCCTGACGCTACGTAAAGACAATTCCGATATGCCACGACACTCACTTTTGGCGGAATTACCCGTTCTTCGCGGACGGGCGGCTCGTTGCGGCGGCCGTATCAGGGCACGCTTGCTCATTTAAACAGGCGAAAGGAATTGTTTCCCGCCGTCAAAAAGGCTGCGCAAGAGGCGGGGTATTATTATTGTTGTTATTCAAACTAAATAACATTATATATAATATACGGAGCCGAAAATCTTGGCGACAGGCTTGTTTTGCGCTTCGAGCATTTTATGCAAAAGGCGGCTTGTGCCGCACTCCGAAAGCGCAGGGCAAACGAAAAAATTTCATGAAAAAAGGCTTGCCGACAGGGTAAGCCTTAAAAGTATTGTTGTTGACGCGTTTACATAAAATCCTGAGACAACACGTTTCTGTCCACAAGCGAAAGGTTGTTTTGCTTGGCGTAGTCCAATGCGGAGCGGTCGAAATAGGAGTTTGTTACCACCATCACCGCCGACGCGTGGTAGTAGCGTCTGCCCTCCGCAACGGGCGCAACGTCCTGAGCCGAAAGCACCTTGTCGGAAAGCACGCACCCGACGGCTATCGTGACGCCCATTTTTTCCACCAGCAGATCCACGTCGTAGTTGTCTATGACGGGGGTGAACTTCACCCTATAACCGCGATACCCGAAAAGTCTTGCCGCGTACACCACGAACTGCGTCTTGTCCATTTTGGCTATCTCCGCAAACTTTCCCTCCGTGCTTTGCCTTTCCCCCATGTGAATGAGCATGGGGCTTTGACGAGGCACCGGCTGCGCGCCTTGCGGAAGGTGATCGACAGGGGGCTGCTGCATGGGCTGCTGTTCGGGCTGCCGAGTTTGCTGCGCATATTGCTGCTCGGACGGCTGTGCATATTGCCGTGCTGGCTGCTGTGACGGAGCCGGCGACAGAAGGGACGGCTGCTCCTTGCTTTTGGGCGGTTTGTTTTGCGGTTGGCTTTTTATGCACAGCGAAATTACGACGCACACCACTGCCGCCACGACACAGCCTATGCCGACGTACAGCAGCGTGCTGCGTTCCTTTTCCGCAATTTGCCCTTGCCACGCAAAATACAGCGCAAGACAGGCTGCGGCTATAAGCAAAAGTATTATTCCTATTGCCAAAAAAGCGGTTTTTATTTCCTTTCTCATAGAGGGAACTCCATTCTTCCTTGGTATTTTACCACAAAGCGACGTATGTGTAAAGAGCCGTCGCAAAATTGCCATCGTCGCTGTGCGCCCGCAAATTGCCAAAGAGGATACCCATAAACCTGCCGCCACACAAAGCGACGCTACCCCGCCAAGATAAGCTTGCGTATTTTTTCTTTCCGTTTCGGCACGGAGTGCGCCTTAATATGCGCATACCTGCATATGCCCAAGCGTTCAGGCGTAAAGCTTGCGCCGAAGAACGCAAATTGCAAGCTGAATAAACAAGTAATTGCACGGAAAGGTAACTGCCGCAAAAAAACAGGGAGGGTAAATACAAATTGGGTATTGCAAATATCCTTCGGCAATGGTATAATGGTAAAAAACTGTTGTGCGGAGGAAAAAATGTACCGCCTGATGTCTTTCTTTACCCAAGCCGCGACGGAGCCTGCCACGTCGCCGTTGGAAAAAGCCTACGAGGTGATATCGGAATATTTCGACCTGATAGTGGAATATCTGATACTGTTTGTGGAATTTATCGGCATAGCCATTCTTATTTACGCCATTGTGGCTGCCGTAGTGGGACTTTTCCGCCACCACAAGCACGTGAGGCTTAACCTTGCCGAGGGCATTGCCCTTTCGCTGGAATTCAAAATGGGCGGCGAGCTGCTGCGTACCGTTATCGTGCGCGACTGGAACGAGCTGCTTATCTTGGGCGCGGTAATTTTGCTGCGCGCGGCGCTTACCTTCCTTATCCAATGGGAAATAAAGCTGGAAAGAAGGTCGGGCAACCTGACGGACTTGGAGCTGCACGACCTGAAGCTTGCCTCCAAACGCCATATCTTCCG
>DVOC01000091.1 GCA_018713905.1 Candidatus Fimimonas merdipullorum | reverse complement strand
GGGCGATACATTCCGCAACGGAAGACAGGGTAAGCTCGTCCAGAAAACTGTCCCCCACCACAACCTCGTAGTCCTTTTGCGCCTCGCCGCAGAGGTAGACGTTGCCGTCGTAGTAAAACGCCGTTCTCTCCGCCTGCAACAGGCTTTGCACCGCCTCGCGCAGCGCCGCAAGCGTGGTTATCTTTTCCGTCTGTACCGCGACGGTTTGCGGTTTATCCTCGAATTGCAGACGGGATATAAGGGAACGGAATTGCAGTCTTTCCAAAAACTGCCTCACCTCCTCGCCGAGGGTGTAAACGCCGCAGTGCGAAAGGTCGCAGTCTACGTCGGCGTCCGTCACAATGCGGGCAAGCTGACGGCTGACAAACGCCAGTTCTTTGTCCTGCGCAAGCTTTTCGTGCAAAGCGCCCTTTTCCGAATCCAGATTGCGATACAGCTCGTCTATGTCGCCGTATTTTTGCAGCAGCGACATGGCGGTTTTTTCCCCAATTCCCTTGACGCCTGGAATGTTGTCGGAAGTGTCGCCGCGAAGCGCTTTGTATTCCACCACCTGCGCAGGGGTAAGCCCGTAATTTTCTTTTAGCGTAGTGGGCGTAATGCTTTCCACGTCCGTTACGCCCCGCTTGGTAAACAGCACCGTCACTCTGTCGGAAACAAGCTGAAACATATCCCTGTCACCCGAAAGAATAAAGCTTTGTCCGTCGTGGCTTCGCGACAAAGTGCCTATGATATCGTCTGCTTCCACGCCGGCTTTTTCCACTACGGTGACGTTCATAAGGGAAAGCAGCTGGTGCAGAATGGGCATTTGGGCGGCAAGGTCGTCGGGCATGCCCTTGCGGTTGGCTTTGTATTCGGGGTACAGATCCTTGCGGAAGTTGTGCCCGCGCAGGTCGAACGCCACTACAAGCTTGTCGGGCGAATAGTCTTTTATCGCCTTGAACAAAATGTTGGCAAAGCCGTAGACGGCGTTGACGTTGCGCCCCTCTACGTCGTTTAACGGCTGAATGGCAAAGTACGCCCTGTTTATTATGCTGTTACCGTCGATAAGCAGAAGTTTAGACATAGTTTCACCTTTATAAATAAGCAATTTGCGGGGAGTTAGACTTTGGTAAGGCTGTTTGCACAAACCGAAAGGCTATTTTTTGTTAAGAATGGGCGCAAGAAACTGTCCCGTGTAACTGTCGGCGCGGGCGGCTATTTCCTCGGGAGTGCCCGTCGCCACCACCGTGCCGCCGCCGTCGCCCCCTTCGGGGCCGAGGTCTATGATGTAGTCGGCAACCTTTATCACGTCCAGATTGTGTTCGATAACTATAACGGTGTTGCCCACCGACACCAGCCGCTGCAAAATGGCTATGAGCTTTGCCACGTCGTGAGTATGCAGTCCCGTCGTCGGCTCGTCCAGAATATACACCGTTTTGCCCGTGCTGCGCTTGGAAAGCTCGGTGGCAAGCTTGACGCGCTGCGCTTCGCCGCCCGAAAGGGTGGTTGCGGGCTGTCCCAACTTGATATACCCCAAGCCCACGTCGTAAAGCGTCTGAATTTTGTTTTTGACGGAAGGAATGTTTTCAAAGAAATGCACCGCTTCCTCTACCGTCATATCCAACACGTCGGCAATGGACTTGCCCTTGTACTTTACTGCCAGCGTTTCCCTGTTGTAGCGAGTGCCGTGGCACACCTCGCAGGGAACGTACACGTCGGGAAGGAAGTTCATTGATATGCGAAGAATACCGTCGCCGTCGCAGTGGTCGCACCTGCCGCCCTTCACGTTGAAGCTGAACCTGCCTGCGGCGTAGCCCCTTTCCTTGGCGTCCGACGTGGAGGCAAACAGGTCGCGTATTGCGGAAAACACTCCCGTGTAGGTAGCGGGGTTGCTGCGCGGCGTGCGCCCTATTGCGCTCTGGTCGATGGCTATCACCTTGTCGAGATACTGCGTGCCGCAAATTTCGTCGCACAGCACCTCGGAAGGACGAGTGCGATTGAGTTTTTCCGCAAGGTAGGGCAGCAGCACCTCGTTTACGAGGCTGCTTTTTCCGCTGCCGGAAACGCCGGTAACAAGGCACAGCGTTCCCAGCGGAAAACTTACGTCCACGTTTTTCAGGTTGTTTTTCCTTGCCCCCTTTACCGTGAGGAAGTTAGTGCCTCTGCGCCGTTGCGAGGGCACGGGTATGGAAAGCTTTCCCGAAAGATATTGTCCCGTAATGGACTGCGGACAGTTCATTACGTCCTCTACGGTGCCTGCGCACACTATCTCGCCGCCGTGCACCCCCGCGCCGGGACCCACGTCCACCACGAAGTCGGCAGAACGAATGGTGTCCTCGTCGTGTTCCACCACTATAAGGGTGTTGCCGATGTCACGCAGACGTGTAAGCGTGGCTATAAGCTTGTTGTTGTCCCGCTGGTGCAAGCCTATACTCGGCTCGTCCAGAATATACAATACACCGGTAAGTCCGCTGCCTATTTGCGTTGCAAGGCGTATGCGCTGCGCTTCGCCGCCGGAAAGAGAACCCGCCGACCTGTTGAGAGTAAGGTAGCCCAGCCCCACGTCCACAAGGAAACGCAGCCGCGCCTTTATCTCTTTGAGCACCATATGGGCAATTTTGGCTTTGGTGTCGTCCAGCGCCAGATTGTTGAAGAACTCGTACAGCTTAACAATGGAAAGCTCGCCCACTTCCCATATATTCAAGCCGCCGACGCGGACTGCAAGCACCTCATCTTTTAGCCGCTTGCCGTGGCATTTGGTGCAGGGCTTGTCCACCATGAATTTTTCATATTCCTGCCGCGTCCAGTCGCTTTTGCATTCGGCATGACGGCGCGTCATCATGGGGATAATGCCCTCCCACGTGGCGTTAAAGGTTCTGCCGTCCCGAATTTTGCACACCAGCGTTTCGCCGCCGTTGCCGTACATAACGGTGTTGTAGGCAGATTTCGGCAAATCTCTTACGGGCACGTCGCAGGAAAAACCGTATTTTTCCGCCAGAGCGTCAAACAGCGTGCGCATCCAGCTTGCCGCGCCGAGGTTGAAGCCCAGCAGCTTTACCGCGCCCTCGTGCAGCGATTTGCTGTCGTCGGGCAAAATAAGGCGTTCGTCAAACTCCTGCTTGAAGCCCAAACCCAGACATTCGGGGCAGGCGCCGAAGGGGCTGTTGAAGGAAAAGGCTCGAGGCTCCATTTCCTCCATGGTAAAGCCGCAATCGGGGCAGGCAAATTTTTCCGAATAGGTGACGTCACCCTCCGACGTGGACACCGTGACCAATCCGTCGGCAAGTTTAAGCGCCGCTTCCACGCTGTCAGTCAGGCGAGTGCCCATGTCCGGCTTTACTATCAGCCTGTCCACCACTACGGATATGTTGTGCTTGACGTTTTTGACAAGCCTGATATCCTCGTCCAGCGTACGCATTTCGCCGTCCACCTTCACGCGGACGTACCCTTGCTTTTTAAGCCCGTCCAAAAGCTTTTGGAACTCTCCCTTTCTGCCCCTTACCACCGGCGCAAGTATTTGCAGCCGAGTGTCGGCGGGAAGGGACAACACCTTGTCGCATATCTGATCCACCGTCGTCTTGGTTATTTCCTTTCCGCAGTGGGGGCAATAGGGCGTGCCCGCCCGCGCGAACAACAGGCGCAGATAGTCGTATATCTCCGTAACGGTGCCCACGGTGGAACGTGGATTAGAGGAAGTGGTTTTCTGATCTATGCTTATGGCGGGGGAAAGTCCCTCTATGCTTTCCACGTCCGGCTTGTCCATCTGTCCCAAAAACTGACGGGCATAGCTGGAAAGACTTTCCATATATCTGCGCTGACCTTCGGCAAAAATGGTGTCGAATGCCAGCGACGATTTGCCGCTGCCCGAAAGCCCCGTGAACACCACCAGCTTGTCACGAGGAATAGTGAGATTGACGCTTTTGAGATTGTTTTCCTTTGCGTTTTTAATGATAATTTCTTTCATACTGACTTAAACCCGATTTGCCGCCGCACAGTATTATTGCCTAAAATTTGCGGCACAACTATTTGTTTCGTATCATTATCTACGTTCGACATACCTGACGTCCGTGTTCCCAAGGCGTGAGCGCCTGTCAAACGGTTTGCCGACGGCCGTCATGCGGCAACGCCCTTCGCGCCGCACTTTTACCCCGCACCACAGAAAAACCATAAGCTTTACGTCCCGCCGTGCCGCGAATGTTTCGGTCTGCCCCACAACGGTTTTTGCCGTCACGTCCTTTGTGGCTGCCATACTCCGCTTGCGGTTTTGCTCAAAGCGGTTTATTTTTGCGGCTAAAAGTCACGGAAAAATGCATACGTATTGCGTTTTTGGTAACATGGGTTTTTATGCAGGTTTTAGCGGCGGCATTGAAGCGGAGCGTCATTGCTCCTTGGGTTTGCCCTTGCTTTTTGCCTTTTTCAGTTTTTCCAGCTGCTTGTTGAGCTTGGTAACTTCCTCACGCAGCAATATGGCTTTTTCAAAATCCAATTGGTTTGCAGCCGTTTTCATGCGAGCCGTAACGTTTTCTATCTCGCGCTGTAAGTCCTTTACCGAAAGCGCCGCGCTTCCCTTCTGCGTTATTTCCAAGGTGTTTTCCACAAAGTGCTCTATGGTTTTGGGCACTATGCCGTGACGGCGGTTATAGTCGTCCTGAATTTCGCGGCGGCGGTTTGTTTCCCCTATGGCGCGCTTCATGCTGTCGGTAACTGCGTCGGCATACATGATAACTCTGCCTTCGCTGTTACGAGCCGCTCTGCCAATGGTCTGTATAAGCGCCGTATCGCTGCGCAAAAAGCCTTCCTTGTCGGCGTCCAGAATTGCCACCAGCTTCACCTGCGGCATATCCAGTCCTTCCCGCAGCAGGTTTATACCCACCAGCACGTCGAACTCGCCCTTTTTCAGCCCGCTTACTATTTCTACTCTTTCCAGAGTGTCTATTTCCGAGTGCATATACCGCACTTTTACGTCCTGCTTTGCCAAAAAATCGGTAAGGCTTTCCGCCATGCGTTTGGTAAGTGTGGTGACGAGCACTCTGCCGCCCGATTGCACCACCGAGTGTATTTCCCCCAGCAGGTCGTCTATCTGCCCCTCTACGGGGCGCACCTCTACTTTGGGATCCAGCAACCCCGTGGGGCGAATGAGCTGTTCCACCACGTCGTCCGCCCTGTTCAGTTCGTACTCGGCTGGAGTTGCGGACACGCACACCAGCTGACCAAGACGGGAGTCGAACTCGTCGAAGGTAAGAGGACGGTTGTCGAAGGCGCTTCTCAGGCGGAACCCGTACCCCACAAGGTTTATTTTCCTCGCCCTGTCGCCGTTGTACATACCCCGTATCTGTGGAATGGTCATGTGACTTTCATCGATAAAGGTAATAAAGTCTTTGGGGAAATAGTCCAGCAAGGTGAACGGAGGCTGCCCCGGGCTTCTGCCGTCAAAGTAGCGGGAGTAATTTTCTATGCCGCTGCAATAGCCCATTTCCTGCATCATTTCCACGTCGTAGGAAACGCGCTGTTTCAAGCGTTGCCCCTCTATCGCCTTGCCGCAGTCCAAAAACGCCTGCGACTCCGCCTGCATATCTTTTTTTATCTGTTCTATGGCTTTTTCCATAGTGACGCCTTCCACTACGTAGTGGCTGGCGGGAAAAACTATTACGTGCAAAAGCGTGGCTACGGTGTTGCCCGTAAGCGCGTCTATTTCGCTTATACGCTCTATTTCGTCCCCCCAAAATTCCACTCGTATGGCGTGTTCGGAGTAGGACGCGGGATAAATTTCCAGCACGTCCCCCTTTGCGCGGAAGGTGCCGCGGTGAAAATCCATTTCGTTGCGCTGATACTGAATGGACACAAGCTTTTTTATCACCTGCGTTCTGCTTACGTTGTCGCCGGGACGCAGGGAAAGACTCATTTTGTAGTATTCGCCCGGCGCGCCCAAGCCGTATATACAGGAAACGCTTGCCACCACTATGGTGTCCCGCCGCTCGAACAGGCTGCACGTTGCCGAATGGCGC
>DVOC01000090.1 GCA_018713905.1 Candidatus Fimimonas merdipullorum | reverse complement strand
GTCCGCATGTCATGAGTTTCAAAAGCACGCCGGCAATGTGATTGGTCAAGAAAGAATGGGGGAAATACAAAAAATATTGCAAGGGGGTGACAAAACAATGAAAAACGGAAACGTCGACGAGTTTATAGATCACACCACATACGAGGAATGCGCAGTCATGTACCGTGGAACAAAGTATTTTTTTTACGGCATGCGTTTTCACAAGGAAAAGGGAGTCTATTCCTATGATATCGCGCAATGGGATGCATTCGGAGATCATGTCAGGTACGTTTTCCAAACAACGTCGGATACGTCGGATAAGTTACTGGCAATATTTTATGCCACACCTCTGTGGGATGGCAGAACCTTTTGGGAAGCGGAAAGCGAGATGGAATGGGTAGACTGGTGACGGGGTGAACCATGGGCGGGAGAGGAACGTTTGCCAAGGGCAACAACGTGCCCTACGTTTACAAAACGGTGGGCGAAATAGAGGGCGTGCCTGTGTTGGAAGGCATAGGCGGCATACATTCCTTGCCGGAAGAATCGCATTCAAGCGAGGCTTATATAAAGCTAAAGCCGAGCGGCATATTTCACGAAATGCGCATTTACGACAAGGAGCATTATCTGGTAAAAGAGATAGCCTACCACCCGGAACCCAAATTGACGGGTGGTAAGCGTCGAAACATCCTACATATTCATGAATATGACAGGTCTTTTAAGCGATCGGCTGCTCGGTTGCTTACTCAAAAAGAATTTAACCTGTTTCAAAAATATTTTATAGGAGTGAACAATGATCAACGGTGACGTAAAGGAGTTTGTAGACAGGCTGTACTATGGCGACGAAAGGTGGTTTCTCTACCACGGCGCAAGGTATTTTATTCAAGGCTGGGTAAAAGACAGAGAATTTACCTTGGTGATTGATCGGATAGCCCCCGAACCGGCTTCTAACTACCCGTTGTGGCAAGACGTTCAACCCATGGACAAAAGACGGGAGGCGGTGGAAAATTTTCTCAAAGCCCCCTTATTTGGAGGAAAAACCTTTTGGGAAGCGGAAGGCGAGATTGTGTGGGTAGATGATGAAATTGACGACGGTTGCGGGAATCTTTGGTTAAAGAAATGATGTGTCTATAAGAATAGAGCAACGAGGCAAGCGTTTTGCGGGGGTTTAAGATGGAAGGCGGCGAGATAACGCGCGGACTTTTGCCGCAAAGATAGGCTAAAAACGGTAGGGCGGGAGCGTACGCTCCCGTCTTTTTTGGCGGCAAGGAAGTTTTGCGCCCGCCACAGACGTATTTTGCCCTATCAAATTTTGATAACGTTGCTTTTTGCACGTGCCGTCAGCCGTTGTCGCCGCCGTCATACGTAGAACAAAACGCTGTGACTGCATTGCTTTTGTAATATCATAGACATACCTTTTTTCAAAAAAGCATTGACTTTTTAACGGGGGAGGGGGTATAATATTTATCAATTCCTTGTTTTGTTTTTAGGGGAGGAGATTCACGTCGTCGCGCAAGCTTACCGCCGCAAAAAACAAACACACGGGCGGGCAGGCTTGCAGGCTGCTCCGCTTTTTTGTTTAGGAGAGGTTGCGACAGGCGTAAAAACAGCCTTCGGGCTGTACACTACACAGGAGGACAAAACTAATGCAAAACACAAAAGCAACGAAATTGCGCATTGCCGTAGTCGTTATTGCGGCAGTTGCTCTGTTGTCGGCAGGGTTGGCATTGCTGTTGCCGTTGGCAGGCGCGCAGGCGCAGCAGCTGGACGTCACCCTTGTCAACGACGAGGCGCTGCCATGGATATACGACTCGGCAGAGGGCGCGTACCGTTCGGACACGGACATGCAGTGGGGCACGTACAGCAATCTTACCGTGCAAATAAATCAAGCGGGAGATTTTACCGTGCAATACCGTCTTTGCTGCTTTGATAGTGGCGGCGACGCACCCTCGGCAGATTCGTGGACGGACTTTTTCTATTTCACGCATATCCACGCCGACGGCACGTCCGATACCCTTTACGGCTACTACACCGGCGTCACGCAGGAATACGCTTCGCAGACGGTAGCCGTAGAGGCGGGGGACGAAATAGTGTTTACCATGTTCGTCAACGCCATGGGCTTCGACGCAGAAAACGAGCGCAACGCGGTCTGGCTGCGCCTGCCCTGTGTTTCTTCCGATGTTGAGGTAAAGGTGACCTGCGACGAATCGTTGGGCAGCGTCACGGTGAACGGCGGGGAGGTTGCCCCCTCCTACCTCGCGGGCACTACCCTCAGCTTCGAGGCGCAGCCCACAGAGGGCAACACCTTTTTGTATTGGACGGACAACGGGCGCATAGTAAGCCGCGAATTGCAATACACCGTCACGGCGGGCTTTCCGCTTGACATCGAGGCGGTGTTTTGCGAGGGGCAGTATGCCGACACCTACACGCCCTCCAAGCTGGAAGACGGCAGCGATTCCTTTACGTATCAAAATGACGCCGGCTGGGACAGTTACTCCGACAATCTTAAAGGGCAAAGCGGCAGTGCGGAGCTCAGCATAACCTTCGTGGGAGAAAAATACCTGTACCTCGAAACGGTGCTGGAAGAAGAGTCGGGCGGCGGCAGTCTGGACGTCATCGTTGACGGAGTGTGGCTATACACCATGAACAGCAGCGGCGCCGAATACGCCGAGTGGCAGACCTTTCCCGTCTTGGGAGAGGGCATGCACGAAATATTGCTGCGCTTCAATTCGGACGGGGCATATTGCACCACGTGGATGAACCTCTGGACGCCGGAAACGGCAGTCACGCACGACGTGGTGTTCAACTACGACGGCAAATACGGTCAGTTGTATATTGACGACTTATACGGCGACATGATGACGGAAGATACGTACGTTGCGCCGGGCAGTGTGCTTACGCTGATAAACAGCGTGCGTTACGATTTTTACGTCACTATGCCCAACACCGTGGCTTCCTCCATCGATCCGAGCAAGCAAGTGGAAATAGATTTCGGCGGCTACTACGAGGGCGACGTGCTGCTTGCCAACGGGCTGTACAGTTGGATATACTTCGGCGGCGAGGACGGCAGCACCATTCAATTCAACATAAGGTTTGTCGAAGCGCCGCCCGTACCGGAAATTACCGCCATGATAGAGGTGGACGGCGAACAGCAGCAGAGGGAATTGCAAAGCGGCGATATAATAAAGGTTCCCTACGGCTCCGACAGCGCCGTGCGCATTTCCATCGGAGACTTCGCCGAAATAGAGGAACAGCTCATAGTTACCGATAACGGCGGCGACATATCCGAATTGGTGTACGACGACGGCTGCTGGGTGATAGGCTTCGGCAACGTGTCGACGCTGCACAACGTGGCGATATACAGCATTTTGGGCGAAATGGAAAGCGAGGTGTTTTACGTAAAGATAATTCCCGTGACGGAAAGCGACTTTTCCGACCTTATCGTCGCGGGCAGCAGCGAAGTAGTCGTTTCCTCACCCGATACGCTCAACGATTCCGACGGCGAAGCGGTGGAAAACTTTTCGCCTTGGGTGTATTATCCGCAGACGGACGGCACGGTGGCATACCGTGCAGGCAACAGCTTTGTGGACAGCAGCTTCAGCCTTATCACCTTCACGGTGACGGGCAGTGGCGCTTTCACCATGGAAGTGATGTTTGATTCGCAGGGCGGATACAGCGACTACATAATGTACAGCGTGGGATACTACATCTACGACAGATACGACCACGAGGAAAGTTCCTACGTCGAAGAAATACGCGACAACTGCGGCTGGACCAAGTACACCTTTGAAATTACCGCCGCCGAAAACGAGCAGACCACGATATACCTTGCCTACACCAAAAACGGCAGCAAGTCGGAAGGGCTGGATATTGCGGCGGTGCGCAACGTGGGCTTTTTCGACGGAGCAAGCGTCGTAAACTACGTCACGAGCGGCGAATACGGTTCGGTGACGGGCAGCGTCAACAGCGGCGGCAGCGTGGCGCAGGGCACTACGATAACGCTTACGGCAGCGCCCGGCGACGGCAACACCTTCTACGGCTGGCTGAACGGCGAGGGCGAGCTTGTTTCCACGGCGGAAACGTTCAGCGTGATAGTGACGGACGAGCAGACGTACATCGCGGTGATAATGCCGCAAAACCACTATGCCGCAGGTATAAACGGCGTATTTTACACCGACTTGCCGCAGGCGCTTGCAGCCGCCGCCGGCGGCGACACGGTGGTGCTGTTGCGGGACGAACAGTTGACGCAAAACGTGACCGTCCCTGTCGGGGTGACGTTGCTTGTTCCCTATAGCTCTGCGCGCACTTTTACGGAAACGGGCAGCGGGGAAAACGCCATAAACCGCGTTTCGTGGTACACCGAGCAATCGGCGCAGCAATATCTGTACCGCACGCTTACGGTAGATAGCGGCGTAACGCTTACCGTACACGGCACGCTGGTGGTGGGGGCTGTGTGCCACTATCCCGACCAGTCGGCGCAGGGACACACCTCCGGCGCATACGGCAAATTGGTCAACAACGGCGAAATAGTGCTCGAGGGCGGCGCAGCCTATTACAGCTACGGGCTTACCTCGGGCAGCGGCGTAGTTACGGCGCAAAGCGGCTCCGAGGTGTATCAGCCCTTTGTGGTGCACAACTTCTCCGGCGGCACCAACACCTACGCGCTGTACAATGCGGGGCAGTTCCCCTTCCTGCTGTATTCCACCGTCAATATTCAATGCACCCTAACCGTCCACTACGGCGCAAAGGAAATTGGCATGGCAAGCTTGTATTTCTGGGGCGCAGTCACCACGCAAAACGTGCTGGTGGTGAGCTACGACGGCAACGCCGACCTCTCCTTTGGGCCGGGGCTGATAGTGCTCAAGCAAGGCGCGTATCTCACCAAAACGTACGACGGCACAAGGTACGTTACGAGCAGCACCTCCTCCGCCAACATCAATTCCGACGCGGGCGTAAGCACCGTCACCATAAGCGGCGGCGCAACTGCGGGCGTGTTCAGCTTGCAGGGCTTCGGCTCGGAAGAAATGGTGCTGGCGCTCCCCTACACCTTTGAAATGATTTTGACCAACGGCGTGTACGACGTGAACCACGCCTACAAGGTGATGCCGGGCGCAATCCTCACGGTAGAGGAGGACGCCACCCTGAACGTGAACGCAGGCGGCAGCCTTGCCGTGTACGACGGGCTGGCGCAATCGGCAATGAGCGGAAAGCGCTACGCCACCACGGAAGAGCTGACTTCGGCGGGATTTTCGCCAAGCGGCGTATTTACCGTCAACGGCACGCTAAACGTGTACGGCGCTTTTGCCGGCGTGATAAACACCCAAAGCGAGGGCGCAAAGCTGCACTTTGCCGACACGGCTGTTACGCAAATGCAGGTGACGGAAGGCGCGCTGAGCAGCTACGACGCCAATATTTCGCAATTTGACCTCACCGCAAGGGCGGCAATGACGGATTCCGACGGTACGATTTGCTTGCTACCGCTCGCCGCAGGCACCGACTACGAGGTGCTGTCGCTGTCGCACACGGCAACGCTTACCGACTACACGGCAAACTACCTTGTCAACTGTTCGGCAGGCGACGCAGATATGGATGCCGACTACACGGCGGGAGAAACGGGCTACCACAAGTGGAGCACTCAGACGGTGACTTTGAACGTTACCGTTCGCGGCAGCTTTATCGCCCTGCACGAACACGCCTATTCCGTAGAGGTAATAACTGCACCCACAGCCACTGCGGAGGGTAAAATAAGCCTTACCTGCACCTTCCCCGGCTGTACTCACACCGCCGAGCAGACGGTGGCGGCATACGGCATGCCGGCAGTTACCTACTTCGAGGGCATCACCTTGGGCGACATAACGCTGCCCGAAGGCTGGCAATGGCAACAGCCCGACGTCAACGTGTACTGCGACACAACCTCCGCCGTGGCGGCGTGGAATGGAATTTATTCCGTCCAAGTGAATATTGTCATCATGAAGGCCACGGTGGCAAAACCCGCCTCGCCGCAAACTACCGTCTTTACTTACGACGGCAACGAGAAGACGGTAGAAATAGCGACTGGCGAACACTATACCGTCAGCGGTAACACCGCAACCAATGCCGGCAGCTACACCGCAACGGTGAAGCTTGTCGACACCGCAAACTACACGTGGAGCGACGGCAGCACGGCTGACGTGGAAATTACGTGGAGCATTGCCAAGGCTGACGTAGACATGAGCGGCGTTACCTTCAACGACGTCACGGCAACCTACACGGGGCAGGAAATAACGGCCGTAGTGGAAAACCTTCCCGAACTGCTTACCGTCAGCTACTCCTACGACGGCAGCAACATTCAGCCGGGCGTGGTGACGGCAACGGCAACCTTTGCCTTTGCTAACGAAGCAGATTCGCAAAACTACAACCTGCCGCAGCAGATGACGGCAACTGTGACCATCAACAAAGTGGTGGTGGCAAAACCCGCCTCGCCGCAAATTACCGTCTTTACTTACGACGGTGCGGAAAAAGTCTTGGAAATAGCGACTGGCGAACACTATACCGTTACGGGTAACACCGCAACCAACGCCGGCAGCTACACCGCAACTGTGAAGCTTGTCGACACCGCAAACTACACGTGGAGCGACGGTAGCACGGCTGACGTGGAAATTACGTGGAGCATTGAAAAGGCAAGCGTAACCAAGCCCGCCGCCGAAACGGAACAATTTACCTACGACGGTACGGAAAAGACGGTGATAGCGGCTGGCGAACACTACACCGTCAGCGGTAACACCGCAACCAATGCCGGCAGCTACACCGCAACGGTGAAGCTTGTCGACACCGCAAACTACACGTGGAGCGACGGCAGCACTGCCGACGCGGAAATTCATTGGAGCATAGCCAAGGCGGACGTGGATATGAGCGAAGTCGCCTTCAACGACGTCACGGCAACCTACACGGGGCAGGCAATAACGGCTGTGGTAGATAACCTTCCCCAACTGCTTACCGTCAGCTACTCCTACGACGGCAGCAACGTCGAGCCGGGCGTGGTGACGGCAACGGCAACCTTCGCCTTTGCTGACGAAGCAGATTCGCAAAACTACAACCTGCCGCAGCAGATGACGGCGCAGATAACCATCAACAAAGTGGTGGTGGCAAAGCCCGCTACACCGCAAACTACCGTCTTTACTTACGACGGTGCGGAAAAAGTCTTGGAAATAGAGGCTGGCGAACACTATACCGTTACGGGCAATACCGCTACCAATGCAGGCGACTATACCTCAACCGTTACGCTTACGGATAAGGCGCATTGCGAGTGGAGCGGCGGCACTACGGAAGACGTTACCATATCTTGGGAAATAGCCAAAGCAAGCGTAACCAAACCTGAACCTACAACGGTGCAATTCACCTACGACGGTACGGAAAAGACGGTGATAGCGGCTGGTGAACACTATACCGTCAGCGGTAACACCGCAACCAATGCCGGCAGCTACACCGCAACGCTGAAGCTTGTCGACACCGCAAACTACACGTGGAGCGACGGCAGCACGGCTGACGTGGAAATTACGTGGAGTATTGAAAAGGCAAGCGTAACCAAACCTGAAGCGGAAACGGCGCAATTCACCTACGACGGCACGGAAAAGACGGTGATAGCGGCTGGTGAACAATATACCGTCAGCGGCAACACCGCAACCAATGCCGGCAGCTACACCGCAACGGTGACACTTACCGACACCGCAAACTACACGTGGAGCGACGGCAGCACGGCTGACGTGGAAATTACGTGGAGCATTGCCAAGGCGGACTACCCCGACTTCACTCTGTCCGCTGTGGCAGACGGCGTATCTATTACGGCGGAATGTTCCGAGAGTGGTGTACAGTTCTCCGTTGACGGCAAAACGTGGCAGTCTGCCGCGGTGTTCACGGGGCTTACTCCCGGCAGCACCTACACCCTCACGGCAAAAATAGAGGGGGACGCCAACCACAACGATAAGATCGTTTCGGTGCAAATTACCACCGACGACCTGTCCGAAGCCAAAGAGGCTCTTGCGGCGGTGGAAAACGCCGACGACAATACGCTGTGGCAAAAGGTATCTGCCGCACAGGCGGAGCTGAACAAGCTTTCCGAGGCGGAACGCGCCGCTTTGGATACCACGGGCTACAACGAGGCAATTGCCCGCTACAACGCCAAGATAGCGGCGGCAAAAGAGGATCTTGACAAGGCGCAGACTCTTGCCGACGCGGTAACGCCGGTGGCAGCGGTGTACGCCATGCTGGCGGCGGCGGTAGCAGGTGTGCTTAAAAAATTCTTCTGAGGGGGTACACAATGAAAAAACTATTTGTTGTTCTGGCTGTCGTTGCGGTGTTGGCGCTTGCCTTTGCGGGCTGCGAACCGCAGCAGCTGGACGTTATAAACGACGCTTTGCAGCAGGTTGCGCAGGCGCAGCGCATTCAGACGGTCACCTCCGTTTCCGACGGAGAACTGCTGATAGCCCAAACGCAAAAGACGTACGTCAAAACGGAAAGCGGCATAACGCTTACCACCGTTACCAAAACTCTCAACACGCTGCCTGCCGACGAGCAATATTCCGTCACTACCACTACGGAAAACCTTTCCGGCGGGTTCGAGGCGATAACGCTGTCGGAAGAAAATTTTTCCGCGCTGACGGTAAAAAACAACGCTCTTTCGGCAACGCTCACACAGGCGGGCGCATTGGCGCAGTTTAACGTAGAAACGGCTGCCGACGCCAAGCTGGGCATTGCGACGGCAAACGGCAGGGCAAGCGAAATAACTATCAGCTACGCCGCTTTGTCGGGCAACAGCGTGGAAATAAGCGTAACTATCCACTACGAAGCGCAATAAAAACGCATAGCAAAAGGACGCCGCGAAGGCGTCCTTTTTGTTTCACAAATCAAATACGTATTTTGTTTTTTGTGACACAGCCTGCAACAAATGCTTGCAGGCTTTTTGCTTGCGCCAACCGTTTTTGCTCAAGCCTTGTCAGGCTGTGGCAAGGTTGGCTTTGGCTTTTGCAAAGGAGATGTGCGTCATTGCTGCCATAAGCAGCGCAAACGCCAGCAAAAACAGTGGCAGCGCTTCGAAGCCCAGTTTTTCCGCCGTCACGCCGAACAGCGGCGGCACCAAGGTGGTGCCTACGTAGGCGCTTGCCAGCAGTATTCCCATCACCGCTCCGGAGTTTTCTCTGCCGAAGTTTTGCGGCGCGCTGTGCACTATGGCGGGGTAGACGGGCGCGCACCCCAAACCCGTTATCAAAAACGCCGCCACCGACAGCCCGTAAGACTGCGTGGGTATCAGCATAAGAATTATTCCCGCCGTCATAACGCAGGTGCCCAGCGTAATCATGCGCCTGTCGCCCAGCCTGTCGGTAAAAAAACCGCCGGCAAATCTGCCCGCCGTCATTCCTATGTAAAACAACGAGGCAAGCTGCGCCGCAAGCTCTTCCGACAGGTGCTTTACCTGCACGAAGTAGGTGCTTGCCCATTGCATTGCCGTGGCTTCCGCCGCGCAGTAGGCAAAAAAGCCCGCCAGCATAAAGGGCACTCCCTTTATTTTTATCGCCCCGGCAATACCCACGCTCTTTTGTTTTTCCCCTGCGTCTTCCGTCTTTTTCCACAGCGACAGGGTAAGCAGCAACACCAGCGCAATGCCCATCTGCACCCAGCCTATAATGCGAAAGCCCTGTTGCCACCCCTTGGAAGTAAGGGCAAAACTCATCACAAAGGGGCTTACTATCGCGCCCACGCCCCAAAAGCAGTGCAGCCAGCTCATATGCTTGGAGGAGTAGTGCAACGCCACGTAGTTGTTCAATGCGGCGTCTATCGCCCCCGCGCTTAATCCGTAGGGAACTGCCAATACTATAAGCAGCCAAAACCTGTCTGCAAGGGAAAACCCCAACAGGACGCCCGCCGAGATTATCACGCTTGCCGTCACCACCCATTTTGCGCCCATTTTCCGCGTGAGAAAATCCGACGTCAGTCCCGAAAGAATGGTGCAGCCGGAAATGACCATGGTCACCACGCCCATATATGATACCGGCACGTTAAGCTCCTCGTGTATCACCGGCCAGCCCGCCCCCAAAAGGGAATCGGGCAGTCCCAAGCTTACGAACGCCAGATATATCACCGCCAATAACAACAGATACATATACTCTCCCAAAACGGTTATACGCCCATTATACCTTATTCCTCTCTTTCGGTTAAGCGTTTTGCTTCAAAAAGTCGCGCCCGCAGCCTGCGCAAATTGCACGCCGCAAAACAAGCAACGTGCGGGCGTTTTCGCGGTTTTGCGCCTTCACGGTCGGGACGTATCTGCGCCCGCACTAAAAGCGTGCATATTGCGCTTGTCTGACGCGGCACACAAAACGTCCGCAAAAGCGCAAACGCTCTCTAAAATACGTTTCAAACCGATAGTATGGCGCAAGTCATAAAGGAAACAATTCAAGCCGATAGTGTAAATACAAATCTCTTGCTCAAACGCTTCCTTAAACAATTAAAGCCGACAATAAATACACTCGCCACAAGTAAATCGCCTCTCAAATACAATTAAAGCCGATAACAAAAACGTCAGCCAAAAAACAAATACGCTTCTCGCCCCACCGGCAAAACATTTTTAGTGGATTACTCAAACGTCAGTCATAGGCATAAACGTCAGTCGCCTCACCGACAAGGCGCGCCGTCGCCCCTACAACATATAAAGCCAATAGTGCTAACGTCAGCCATAAACAAATACGCTACTCGCCCCACCTGCAAGGTGCGCCCCGCCGACAAGGTGCGCCTCACCGGCAAGGTGCGATAAAAAAGCAAAAAAGTTCAAAATGGGTATTGACATTGCCATAAACAAGCCTTACAATAGTAGTCGTGAGGTGTATAACTACTATGGACAACTGTCAATGTCTGGAAGAATTGGGATTTTCCTCCAACGAGGCAAAGGTGTATTCCACCTTGTCGGCGCACAAAATGCTCAACGGCTACGAGGTGGCAAAGTTTTCCGGCGTGGCGCGTTCGTTGGTGTACGAGGTGCTCAACAGGCTGGTGGCAAAGGGGTACGTGCTGCGTATAGAGGGGGAACCGAGTTTTTACAAGGCGCTGGAATGGCGCAAGCTGATAAGCCTGCTGCGCGAAAAAAGCCGCAGCGACATCGACCGCGCCGAGCGCTATCTCGAAAGCCTTGCCGCGACGGAAAATCAGGACGACGTGGTGCTCAACGTGGCGGGGGACAAGTTTATGGCCACCGCCAAGCGTCTTATTGCCCAAGCCACGGCGGAAATATCCGTCTCGGCGTGGGAGCAGGAGCTGGACGCCCTGTCCGATTCGCTCGAAGCGGCGGCGGAGCGGGGCATAAAGGTGTACGTGTTCACCTTCGGCGCGTGCAGCTTGAAGGGCACGGTCAACTTCTGCTACAAAATCACCGACGTGCACAACCTGTTTCCCTACCGTCGCACCGTCATAATTGCCGACGGCGGCGAATGTCTGGTGGGGGAGGTGAAGGGCGACGCCCTTTCGGTGTGCACGCGCAATCACGCCGTAGTGTCCCTTGCCACCGACGAAACGGTGCTCAACATTTTTTGGCAGCGGTACATTCAAAGCCGAGGGCTTTTCGACGGGGGCACGTGCGCCGAGTTTTTGCAGGTGCTGAAAAAACTGTCGGAGGAGCTGGGCGTAAACAAGGATATGACCAAGAACTTCTTGGTGTACAATTTTCAGAGGAGGTTTTTAGATGAAGAATGCTGAAAAGGCGCTCGCCCGTCAGCAGCGGGAATTGCAGCGCAGAGAGCGTCAGCTCAACGCACGGGGCAACAGGTTTTATCTGGTGTATCTGTTTATGATACTTGCCCTTATTTACATCGTAGACGAAATTGCGTCCACGATATCCATTCAGTTCCAGACCAACATCGTGCAGGAATTTTTCGTGCAGAACATGGGCATGGAATACGGTGAAGGACTTTCGTTGTTGTCCGCTTTGGGCTTTATCACCTATCCCGTCACGGCGCTGATAGTGCTGTACCGTCCGCTGGCGGACAAATTCGGCAGAAAGCCTTTTCTTATCGTAAACACGCTGTGCATGGCAACGGGCTTGTTTATCGTGTACCTTTCCAAAAACATCTACGTGTACATGATAGGCAGCACCCTTATGGGATTTATGGTATCGCACGATATGCAATGCGTGTACATTCTGGAGTGTTCCGACGAAAAAACCCGCGCCAGAAACTACGCCATTGTAAAGGCGGTGGCTATTTTAGGCACGCTGCTTGTACCTTTGCTGCGCGACACCCTGATGAAAAACGTCAGCGAGCGTTGGCACTTGGTGTATCTGGTGCCGGCGATAGTGGGCTTCTGCATGGCGCTGTTCGCCTTGCTGTTTGCCAAGGAAACCACCACGTTTTTGGTAAAGCGCATCGCCTACCTCAAAACCACCGAGGAGGAACGTCAACAGCAAACCAAGGAGCAAAAGGAAGCTAATTCGCAGGGCGGCATAATAAACGCCATCAAATTTGCCTTCCGTCACCGTCAGCTGCGCTTTCTGATAGTCACCTGCTGCTGTTTTTATTTGGCTTCCCTTGCCACCTCTACGTACAGCACGGTGATGAGCCAGTCTGCAAAAATGAGCGAGGAGGAGATAACTCAGGCATTGTACCTGTACCCTGTGGGCAACGCGCTGTTCACCTTTATTGCCGGCATGCTGTCCGACCGTTTCGGCAGAAAAACCACCATAATAACCATGTCCGCCTCGGCGGTGGTGTGCTACTCGGCGTTTATCGCCTTCGGAGTGCTGCACCTCACCCCCTACCTTACGGGATTTTTCATCGGCGGCTTTATGGGCAGCTATTGGGGCGCAGGGGACACGATAGGGGGCATAATGTTCTCCGAGTCGGCTCCCACCAATTTGCGTTCGTCGGTGACGGTGATAAACACCCTCTTAAACGGCATAATGGGCGGGCTTGCCACCATCATCACAATGGTGCTGCTGCCCATAATTCCCGAAGAAATGTTCGGCTATATGTACCTTGGGCTTACGGTACCGGGGCTTATCGCGGCAATAATAGTAATGTGGAAGTTCGTGGGCGAAACGCGCGGGCTTGACCTCAAAAAAGTGACGGGCATGGAATGGGACAAACCCAAAAAGTCTGTGCCGAAGGAGTAAACAAATGGACGTTACGGTATTCAAATTGAAAAAGGGCGAAAAGCCTCTGGACAACATAAACCCCACCTGCGGTTTTGCCGGTATTTTCCGCACCGTCGGGGTGATAGGCGACTCTCTTTCCTCCGGCGAGTTCGAATCGCACGATCAAAACGGACAGGTGCAGTATCACGATATGTACGAGTATTCGTGGCCGTCGGTGTTGCAGCGCATAACGGGCACTCGGTACAACAACTATTCCCGCGGCGGCATGACGGCAAAGGAATTTGTAGAAAGCTGGGCGGACGCCAACAATTTCTGGCAGCCTAATCAGGCGTATATAATCGCGCTGGGCAACAACGATATGTTTGTGTTCAATCACCCTATGGGCAGCGCCGACGACGTCAGCGTCAGTTTTCCCGACACCAACCCCGACACCTTTTTCGGCAATTTGGGGCGTATCGTCAGCAAGCTGAAAACAATTCAGCCCCGCGCGCGCATATTTTTGGTAACGCCACAGCGCCGCGGCGAGCCGTGCGACGTCGTGACGGAGGAGGTGGCGAGGCAAATGGCAAAGGTGTGCGACAAGTTTAACAACGTCTTTTTGGTGGATATGACCACCTACGGCCCCGTGTACGACGCCGAAATGCGCGCCGACTTCGCAATGGGCTTCCACCCCAACGCCATGGGCTACTACGCCTATGCTCTTATGATAGGCAACTATATCGACTACGTTGTGCGCAGCCTGCCGCAAAAGTTTTTCCAACTGCCCTTTGTGGGCACCGACCTGAAAAACAACGACGCCCCGCAGGACTGAAAAGCAACTGCGGCGTAACGAAAAACGCAAAACGTATGCAATTTTTGCCGACACAAGCCTTTTTTGACAAAAATTGCACGTGCGTTTTGCCTGTTACGGGCAACGCTTGCGGGCGATAAGTCCGTCGTTATCAAGGGGCGCAAGGGTGCGGCGTGTCGTATTCTATGCAACCAAGGAAAAACCGCTTCTCTTCTGGGGGCGGTTTTGAAATTTGCCGTTGCATTTGCGCCGTGCGGGTGGTATAATTTATTCAACAGACACACAGGGAGGAGAATATGTACGAGATACGAACCGACAACTACAAGTTTTTGGAAGAATATAAGCGGCTGGACGCGCTTTGCAACGACATATTCGGCGTCAAGGACGGCGTTTCGGAATACATACGGCAAATGAACGCCACTCCCTTGGAGCTCCGTGTCTACGATGACTGGGAGGGCTGCCACGGCAGGCTTATCAGACTGCGCCACTTGCGTAACAAGCTGGTGCACGAGCCGGGCGCCTTCGACGAGGTGTACTGCACCGACAGGGACATGGCTTGGCTGCACTTTTTCCGTAATCAGCTTTTGCAACGCGCCGATCCGCTGGTGCTTGCCGCAGCGGAACAAAAACGTCGGGAAAAATTTGCCCGACAGTCTGCGCCGCACCGGCAGACCGCCGCGCAAAAGGTCAAAGGCTTTTTCTGTAACCTTGCCGAAAGGTTCAAGGCTCTGTTCAAAAAGTAGTGCGCAGGCTTCGGGACAAAAATACAGCGGCGTAAAGCCCGTCCCCTTTCGTCAAGTATGGCGTCAGAAACCCACACCCGCACAAATTTGCGCACGCACGGTTTGAGGCTTGCATTGTGCACTTTGAAATTTACAAAAATCGGAGCGTTGCTTTGCGGCAACGCTCCTTTTTTCACCCTTTCAAAATTTGCCGCCCGTCCTTCAAGGTGCGCCCAAACGCAAACGCTCCTTAAAATATGTGTCAAGCGATAGCGTAAACGTCATTCACAGCAAATACGTTGTTCAAATACAATTAAAGCCGATAGTGTAAATACAAGTTTCTTACCCGAACGCTTCCTTAAATAATTAAAGCCGATAACAAAAACGTCAGCCATAAACAAATACGCCGGTCGCCCCACCGGCAAGGTGCGCCGCTCGCCCCACCGGCAAGGCGGGCTTGCGCAGCCGGCGACTGTCATCGTGGTAACTTACGCAAAACTTTGACAGGGCAACAGGAAAATATTATTGTTAACAATATAAGCAAACCGCGCCACTTGACGCGCAGTCGCCCATCAAAACAATTAAAGCCGATAACAAAAACGTCAGTCATAAACAAATACGCCGGTCGCCCCACCGGCAAGGTGCGCCCCGCCGGCAAAACATTTTTAGTGGATTACTCAAACGTCAGCCATAGGCATAAACGTCAGTCGCCCCACCGGCAAGGTGCGCCCCGCCGGCAAGGTGCAAAAAGACGCATACGTATCAAAAATAAGTGGCAAAAAAGGCAAAAATTTTTTCATTTGGTATTGACAACGCCATATATGTGGTTTATCATATATGTGTGTGTATATTTCACGTTTTCAAAAAGGCTCAAAAGAGGGTGAAGTTTTTTTCGTTCAACGAGTCTTTGTCGCGGCAAACCGCGGTAAAATGCGGTTTGCGGGCAGGTAGACGCCTGCGGCAATCCATACGAAATTTTTCGTGCAAATCCGTTTCAAAATCATAATCGTGCAAAAGTCTTCACGCACCTTTGTCCCCGTTGTTTTCAAATATCGGCGCAGAAAATCTCACACGCTGCGCCTGTAACCTTGCCAAAGAGCAAAAGGAGAAAGTTATGACACAAAAACTTAGCAAAACAAGCATAGTGCTGCTGGCAGTGCTGGCGGTGCTGTGCCTTGCGCTGGCAATGCTGCCCATGGGCAAAGTCAATGCGGCAACGACAGAAGTTGACACTATTGACGCTCTTATAGAGGCAGTAGGCACTGCGGCGGTAACAAACACGCCTGCGGAAATCAAGCTGACGCAAAACGTGTCCTACGGGGCGAAAGACACGCCGGCAAATACGGCGCTGGAAATCCCCGCAAAAATGGTAATTCTCGAACAAACGTACAACGTTCCGGAAATCACCATCGACCTCAATGGCCACACGCTGTACATGTACACGAACAGTAACGGCTGCTTCGGTATTTCCAACAGCAAATTCACCATCAAAAACGGCAGCATAGTGGCGCAAAGCACCACGCATATGGCAATTTTCGGTGACAAGTCAACCCCTACGGAAGTAAACGTTACCGTGGAGAACGTAGAAATCACCTACACGGCTACGGACAGTACCACGGCTACGGGCAAGACTCCCTCCGTGCTGTTTGCCAACAACGGCAAGGTCAGCGTAAGCCTCAAGGGCGTTTCCTACGACACGAACGTGAAGATTGTCGGCACCGGCGGCACCATCGACTACGATTCCGTGTTCCACGGCGTAACCTTGCAGGACAAAATCAATCTTACCAACGTTTACAACACCATCACGCTGGATAGGGACTATACCGAAAGTATAGTTATCCCCGCCGGCCGCGGTCTTACCATCGACCTCAATGGCCACACCCTCACCAACGAGGAGGGCAAGCACACCGTCACCAACTACGGCACCCTTACCATAAAGGGCAACGGCAAGGTGGACAACACTTCTCACGGTTGCGCGGCGGTACTCAACAAGGAAGGCGGCACGGTCACTCTTACGGGCGGCGACTACACCAGAAGCAAGGAAGACGGCATTAAGGGCAGCAATTCCTTCTACGTGCTGCAGAACTTCGGCACAATGACCATAAATCCTGCCCAAGACAACGAAGTGGCGGTGTATGCCGGCAGCAACGCCCAAACAGACTTAAACCAAGTCTATTCCTCTCTTGTGACGACAGGCTATCAGGATCCCTCCAAGGACACGTGCGCAGAGGGCGATCCCGTGCTCAATATCTACGGCGGCAAGTTCTACGGCGGTAAAATCACTGTGAAGTGCGACGAAAAGGGCACCCTCAGCGTCAGCGGCGGCGAATTTTACGCTCACCAAGATGAAGTCGGCAACAACGACGCCATTCAGGGCTGGAACGTAGTCAAAATCAGCGGCGGTACCTTCCACGGTCCCGTTTCCTCGTGGTCCTACGGCAGCGGCGACAGCCTTGTCAGCGGCAACGTCACCATCACGGGCGGAGAGTTCCTCGGTGCAGTGGACAGCTACCATAACGCAAGTGGGAATCCCACCAAGGATACCGGGCTGACAATCAGCGGCGGCACGTTTGCTTCTCCCATCCGCTCCTGCCACCTTGAAGTTGACGGCAGTTCTGCCGTGCTTGTCAAGACGGACAGCGGCTACGAGGTGTTGAGTCCCACAAGCGCCGAGGCGGCAAAGTACGTTGTGTTTGTGCAGGACGGCGACGTGCGTTTGGGATACACGGGCGAAGAACAGGCTTTGGCTGCAATGAGTGGCAAAGAAGCCTACATACTTAAAGAGGACGTTTACTACGCCTACGCCACTCTGGCAGAAGCGGTAGAAGCGGCTGATAGTGGCGACACTGTAACGCTTTTGAAGGACGTAAACGTCAAAGATAACGGCAGCAGCAACGGCGCTCTGTACGTAACCAAGTCTATAACCATCGACGGCAGCGGAGGCACGACGGCAGAAAAGAAGGGCTTTGCCATTGCAGGTGCAGACAACGACGCCAAGCGCGTTATTAAAATTCAGGCTACGAATGGCACGGTTGAAGTAACGCTCAAAAACCTTGTTGTGGAAAGTTATTTTGGCAATTCCGATGCAATGCCCGTAGTTACCTCTGGCGGCAACGTAACACTTGTTTTGGACAACGTCAAAATTGTTGCCGACGGCGGCGGCAACAGTCAGGCGCTCACTATCGGCGGCGTAAGCCAAGAGGGCGAGTTTGTCAACGTTACAATCACAAATTCTGAGCTGACAACCAACACAGCCGGCTATCCCATCATAGTGTTCAATCCCGTAAAAATGACCATTACGGACAGCTTTTTGTCCGGCTATACCGGCATTTATTTCAAGGGATATTATAAACCCGATGGCGATCTTACCGGCGCTTCGGGAGCAAGCGGCTCCGAGGTTTCCGTCAGCGGCAGCACGGTGACTTACGCCTACAACGTGCACGGACAAGGTCAAAACGATTTCGGTCTGTACGTGTTCGAGGACGGCGGTATCACCCTTAACGTTACCGACAGCGTGTCCGCCGTGTTTTCCACCAACGGCAGCGCGCAAAAAATCGTGGACAACAACGTGTATCCGAGCGGTACCTATTCGCCCAACAATGTCACCTTCACGGGCGGCGAAATTCGTCTGGACAACAGTGGCAACACCTACTTCGAGTCGGGCGCCGCACCCGAAGGCTCCACCCTTACCGTGGGCGGCGGCACAAAACTCAATTTCCCCTTGGAAAGCAAATACCTTGCCGAGGGCAGCAGTCTTGTGTTTGACGAAGACGGACAAATCGCGGTGGCAAACCAGCCCGCAATTGCCAGAATAGACATAAAGGAGTACAAACTTTCCTACGCAGTGGGCGTGCTGGACAACAGTGTTCTGAACGTTTTGGCAAGCATGGCGGGACAAGGCGTTGTTCCCACGATCACCGTTCTAGCGGACTGCGAGCTTAACCTTACCATAAACAGCGCAATAAACCTTGTGCTGGGCGAAAAGTACACCGACGCCGAGGGATATGCCATTCCCAAGGTTACCGGCAGCATAACGGTAAACGCAGGCGCGGCAGGCACCACGATATCGCTGTATTCCGGCGGTACCGCCTCCGGCAGGCAAAGCACCTTCAGCGGTACTATAACCAACAATTCCACCGGCCTTACCCTGCTTGTTGGCAGAAACGGAATAGCCGCAAGCTGTTGTATCGTCAGCGGCACCATAACCAATAACGCCGATGCCGTTATGTACATAGGTGATGGCACAGCTGCCGGAGCCGGCAAGATAGAGGCGGATATCAACAACTACGGTACCATGACGATAGACGTGGGTAGCGGCTACGTGTACGGTGACGTGACCAACAGCGGAACACTTACCGTGACGTCCGTAACAAGCTTCGGTGCTTCCGACACGCCCAACACCCTTGAAAACACGGGCATCGTAACGCTTACAAAGGGCAGCTACTACACAAACTTCAAATCTACTGCCGGTGCGCTCAACCTTGAAGGCACGGGCAGCAACTACTACGGCACGTTTGACGTTTCCGATACGACCGTCAAGATTCAAGGCGGCGTATTCGAAAAGAGTGCAGAAAGCTTCCTCAATGCAAACATAGATGAAAAAGCGTACGCCATAACCCTTACCGTTTCCGGCAACAACGTCGAAAGGTACAAGGTGGTGGCGATAGCGGACGTTACAATGAGCATAGTGCGTGACGGCGTCCCCTACGGCTTTACCCAACTTGCACATGCAATAAATGCGGCGAAGGACGGCGAAACCATAACGCTTAACAAGGACGTCGAGGCCTCCGGCGTGACGATAAACAAATCCGTCACCATTGACCTTGGCGAGCACACCCTTACCACCCTTGGCGGACTGTGGGCGCGCGACATGAGTTTGTATCAAGATCCCAAGACGGTCACCTTCAAAAACGGTACCATTATGGGCAGGACGCCGAACGAAGACGAGAGCGCGCAGGCTTACGCATTGGAAGTGGGCTACGGCTTCACTCTGGTGCTGGAGGGCGTCACCGTAGACTACTCGGTGGGCGACTACGGCATTCAGTTTGCCACCGACGGCGTAAAGGTAGGCGACGGCACCTACGTTGCTACCGGCGCAACGGCAACGCTCAAAAACAGCAAAGTGACGGCAGGCGTGGCGGGCGTGTTCCTTGGCGGATTGAATCCCGCAAATAACGGCGACACTAACGGCAAACAAGTCACCTTGAAGGCAACGGACTCCGAAATATCCGGCGACACGTACGGTATCGTCACCAACGGCACCTACACCAATGCGGTGATAGAGCTCAAAGACACCAATGTGACTGCGAATAACGGCACGGCGATATTTGCGGCGGCGCAAAACAGCACCACTGCGGTTAGCGGCGGCGAAATAGGCGGTCTTACCGGCATAGAGGTGCGCGCAGGCAGCCTTATCATCACCGACGCGGCAATAACCGCAACGGGCGAATACAAGGTTGAGGCTAACAGCAGCGGCACTACCGTTACCGGCGCGGCGGTGGCAGTTTCTCCCCACGTCACCTATCAGGACGTTGCCGTCACCATAAACGGCGGCACCTTTGCGGCTACGGGTACCAACGGCAAATCCTTTGCCCAAGTCAACACGGTTAAGGACGACGAAGGTTACCAAGAAGTGGAAATAGACTTGGAAGTCAAGGACGGCGAATTCAAAAACGACGTCACCGCCGAAGACGCTGCCAACTTCATCGAAAAGGGCACGTTCAGCACGGCTTTGCCGCAGAACTACCTTGCAGAGGGCAGCAGCGTATCGGCAGATGGCACGGTGGTGACGGAAGCGCCCGGCGCAACGGTGGTGCAGGCAGACGGCACCGCTTACAGCGCAACCACTCTGCGTGACGCCCTTATCATTGCCCAAGACGGCGCAACGGTAACCATGCTTCAAGGATATACGAGCGCCACTTCGCTTGTGGTGGGCAAAGCAATAACTCTGGATCTTAACGGTCAGAACATAACCTTCAATAATTCCGGCAATTATTATGCGGTAAGTGTAAAGGCAGACGCCACAATTTGCGATAGCGCAGGCGGCGGTGCTATTAACGCCAACACTACCGGTATTGCTTTGGGCATAATCGGTACGGCAGAAAAGAACATAAACGTTACGGTAAGCAACGTTACCATAAATGCCGATACCTGTACCTACGGAATTTATGCAAGTTATGCCGTGGCGACCATAGACAATGTTAAAG
>DVOC01000089.1 GCA_018713905.1 Candidatus Fimimonas merdipullorum | reverse complement strand
TTGGCGCAGCGAAGCGAGCGTGCGTATTTTGCGGCAAAAGGCAGGGTGCGCAACGCCAAAACCTTCGGCTGCGCTTTGCTTACGGGAGGAAGAAATGTATCAGGTAAAGAAAAGAAACGGACAGGTCATCGATTTTGACATCAGCAAAATAAGCGACGCCATCACCAAAGCGTTCGAAGCCAAGCAGAAGCCCTACAACAAGGACGTCATCGACATGCTGGCGCTCAAGGTGACGGCGGACTTTATGGATAAGATAGCCGACGGCATAGTGTCGGTAGAGGACATTCAGGACAGCGTGGAAACGGTGCTTATTCAGGCAGGGTATGCCGACGTGGCGAAGGCGTACATCCTGTACCGCAAGCAGCACGAAAACGTGCGCAAAGCCAAGGAAACCATTCTGGACTACAAGTCGGTAGTGGATAACTACCTTAAAATTGCCGACTGGCGCGTAAAGGAAAATTCCACCGTTACCTATTCGGTAGGGGGACTTATTTTGTCCAACAGCGGAGCCATCACGGCAAACTACTGGCTGTCGGAAGTGTACGACGAGGAAATTGCCGAAGCGCACCGCACGGCGGCGATACACCTTCACGACCTCTCTATGCTGTGCGGCTACTGCGCCGGTTGGTCGCTCAAACAGCTCATTCAGGAGGGGTTGGGCGGCGTGACCGGGAAGATAACTTCCGCTCCGGCAAAGCACCTTTCCTCCCTGTGCAACCAGATGGTAAACTTTTTGGGCATAATGCAAAACGAATGGGCGGGCGCGCAGGCGTTCAGCTCCTTCGACACCTATCTTGCCCCCTTCGTCAAGGTGGATAACCTCAACTACGATCAGGTCAAAAAGTGCGTGGAATCCTTCGTGTACGGCGTAAACACGCCCAGCCGTTGGGGAACGCAGGCGCCCTTTTCCAACATAACGCTGGACTGGACCGTGCCCAACGACCTTGCCGAGCTCAACTGCATAGTGGGCGGCAAAGAGGTGGACTTCAAGTACAAGGACTGCAAAAAGGAAATGGATATGATAAACAAAGCCTTTATCGAAACTATGATAGAGGGCGACTACAACGGCCGCGGCTTCCAATATCCCATTCCCACCTACTCCATCACAAAGGACTTCGACTGGAGCGAAACGGAAAACAACAAGCTGCTGTTTGAAATGACGGCGAAATACGGCACTCCGTACTTCTCCAACTACATCAACAGCGACATGCAGCCCAGCGACGTGCGCAGTATGTGCTGCCGCCTGCGCCTTGACCTCAGGGAGCTGCGCAAAAAGTCCGGCGGCTTCTTCGGCAGCGGCGAAAGCACCGGCTCCGTGGGCGTAGTCACCATCAATATGCCCAGAATAGCCTATCTGTCCAAGGACGAGCAGGATTTCTTCAAGCGTCTGGACAAGATGATGGATATTTCCGCCCGCTCCCTCAAAATAAAGCGCAACACCATTACTCAGCTTATGGAAGCGGGGCTGTATCCCTACACCAAGCGTTATCTGGGCACCTTTGCCAACCACTTCTCCACCATAGGGCTTGTGGGCATGAACGAAGCGTGCTTAAACGCCAAATGGCTGGGCAAAAACCTTATCGACAAAGAGGCGCAGCAGTTCACCGTAAGGGTGCTCAACCACATGCGCGAGCGTCTTTCCGACTATCAGGAAATGTACGGCGACCTGTACAATCTGGAAGCCACCCCCGCCGAAAGCACCTCTTACCGTCTTGCCAAGCACGACAAAAAGCTGTATCCCGACATGATATTTGCCGGCAAGGAAGGGGAAACTCCCTACTATACCAACAGCTCTCACCTGCCCGTGGGCTATACCACCGATATTTTCGACGCGCTGGACATTCAGGATCAGCTGCAAACTCTGTACACCTCCGGCACGGTGTTCCACGCCTTTTTGGGCGAACGTCTTCCCAACTGGCAGGCGGCAATGAAGCTGGTGCGCACCATAGCGGAAAACTACAAGCTTCCCTACTACACGATGTCCCCCACCTATTCGGTATGCACCGAGCACGGTTACATAGCGGGCGAAGTGTACGAGTGCCCCAAGTGTCACAAAAAGACGGAAGTGTACAGCCGCATAACGGGCTACTATCGTCCCGTTCAGAACTGGAACGACGGCAAGGCGCAGGAGTTCAAGGACAGAACCACCTATCAGCCGGAGCACAGCAAGCTTAAAAAGTGTCTGTTCTCCTACGGCGAAGAGCAGCCCAAGGCGGCGGTGAAGGTGGACAAACCCATGCTGTTCGTTCAGGACAACTGCCCCAACTGCAAAATGGCGGAGCTTATGATGGACAAGGCGCACGTCAGCTACGACGCCGTAAACGCCGTAAACAACAAGGAGCTTGCCAAAACCTTCAATATCAAGCTTACCCCCACGCTGGTGGTGGCAAACGGCGACGGCTACGAGGTGATAGAAAACGCCTCCAACGTCCGCAAATACATTGAAACGCACAAATAAAATGTACGACTACGACATAATAGTTATAGGCGGCGGCCCCGCCGGCATGACGGCGGCTCTTTACGCCGCTCGCGCCGGCAAAAAGACGTTGATATTGGAAAGCAACGCCTTCGGCGGACAGATAGCCACCTCTCCGCGCGTGGAAAACTACCCCTTCGTAAAGCGCATAACGGGCGCAGAACTTGCCGACGGTATGTTCAGCCAGATAGCCGAGCTTGGCGTAGATTTCGATATGGGCAGCGCCGTGTGCGAAAAGAGGGAAGCCGGCTTTGTAGTCACTACGGAATACGGCAAATATCTTTGCAGGGCGGTGGTGCTCGCCACGGGAGTGCGGCATAAAAAACTAAACCTGCAAAGGGAAGAGGAGCTTACGGGCAAAGGCGTGTGCTACTGCGCCGTATGCGACGGTGCCTTTTACGCCGGCAAAAGCGTGGCGGTGGTGGGCGACGGCAACAGCGCCGCGCAGTACTGCCTGTATCTTGCCGAAACGTGCGAAAAGGTGTACCTCTGCACGCTGACGGACAAGCTTTTCTGCGACAAAAATCTGTGCGCCGCATTGCAACGCGCCGACAAGGTGCAGTGGATCAAAAGCGTTTCCGTCACAGCATTGGAGGGCACAGACGAGCTTTCCGCCATACGTTTTTCCGACGGGAGCACTCTGCCCGTGGACGCGCTGTTTGTCGCCATAGGTCAGCAGCCGCACAACGAGGCGTTTTCGGGGCTGGTGAAACTGGACGAGCAAGGCTACGTCGTTGCCGGCGAAGACTGCGCCACTTCCTGCGAGGGAGTGTTTGCCGCTGGCGACTGCCGCACCAAAAAGGTGCGTCAATGCGCCACCGCGGTGGGCGACGGCGCAACTGCGGCGGTAAACGCCTGCGCCTATATCGACAGCCTGTAAGTTTTTTCAAAACAAGACAAAGGGAGGCAAAATATGAAAAAAGCATTTGTAAACGACGATTGCATAGGGTGCGGCACCTGCTGCGCCATATGTCCGCAGGTATTCAGGCAGGACGAAAACGACAAAGCGCACGCAACGGAGGGCGATTGCAGCCAACACCTCGACAGCGTGCTGGAAGCGGCGGCAGCCTGCCCCGTAAACGCCATAGAGGTGCAATAATACTTGCTAAAAGGCAAAGTACTAAATTTCATTTCTATACTCCTTTTCCGCATAACGGTGTGTAACGCCGTTGTCTTGCGGACAAAAAGGGCAAAGACGGTAAAAGTCTTTGCCCTTTTTGTTTTGTATCTACTCCCACAAGCCTTGCGCCGTTTGGGGCGCATACGTTATTTTTTTAGTTCCTGCGACAAAAGCGCCCCGTTTGTCGCAGCATAGCTGCGCAGCTTCTTGCTTACGCAAAGGGCACGTTGTTTTGCCCTTTGGCGGCAAAGGCGCGGTATTTTGCAAAAAAAACGGCGAATTTTTCGCCGTTTTTTTACTTCAGAAGAAGTTTTGCAATTTCGCGGAAATCGCCCTCTACGGTGTACTTGGGAGAGTGCTTGGGCGTTTCCTCCGTGGTGAGGTTGGTCTTTATCCACAGGCAGTCCAGCTTGGCGGCTCTTGCCCCGTCCACGTCCTTTTTGGCGTCGTTGCCTATGTAAACCGTTTCCTTTCTGTCAAGTCCGTACTTGGTCAAAAACGCCTCGAAAAGCTTGGGATCGGGCTTGGCGCAGCCGTATTCCGCCGAATAGGCAATGCCGGTAAAGTATTTTTTCAACCCAAGCCGCACCAGCTCGGTACGGGTGTAGCAGGGCTGGGCGTTGTCCAGTATGTACAGCTTTTTGCCCGCCTTTTTCAGCTTGGTCAGCGTTTCCGTAACGCCGTCGTACACCTTGACGTATTGGGTGGAAAAGGCGCGGAATTCCTGCGCAAGGTGAGAGGCAAGCACTCTGCCTATCTTTTTGCCCTTGTTGGCGCATATCATACGGAAAATTTCCGCAACGTCCACTTCGGGGTGGGTAAAATTCTTTTTT
>DVOC01000088.1 GCA_018713905.1 Candidatus Fimimonas merdipullorum | reverse complement strand
GAATAATTTGCCTGCGCAAGGTCTTTTTTGTTGCTTAAAGCACACCACAGACGGAAATATTTGTACGAGAAAAGGTTTTTGCGCAGTTTACAACGTTTCGACTAAAAGCCTTTGCTGCACGAGGTCTTTTTTATTCGGCGCACCGTTTTGACCGGATACCTTCTTGCGCCAAGTTGTTTTCATGGCCGATACTTTTCGACGGACTACCCAAGCATAATTTTATTGTTGTGCTGCACGGCAAAATGCGCACCGAGCAAACACCTGCGCACGGCAGAAGGCAGACAAATCCGGCTCGGCAAAGCGTCCTGCTGCCGATACGTTTAACCGGCGCAAGACTTATCTTTTATCATTCAAATACACACGACAGCACACAAGCACAAAGCGTACAACAAAATTTCCGATACGGTTTTGACATGATACTTCTTGCGAAAGGTTTTCCCTGCGCCTACACATTTTGACGAACTTGTGCGAACAAAGTCCTTTGCGCCGTCGGAAGAATTGTCGAGCGTAAATGTCGGCACAGGGCAGCCGACTTGTGCCGCAAATATTGCTTATTGCTTAAAAAGTGAAATATCTGACACGAAATACGCAATACGTATATGATTTTTGCGTACATTACACATTTTAACCGCCGCTGACCGAAAGAGGAACTTGCACGTGAATACAAGAAAAATTCAACTGCGGAACATGCGGCAAGCATAGCGCGAGCGGTCATTTTTTTCAATAACAATCAAACGCGATACGCATTAAAACGGCGAGGGGCAAGAGGCGTTGCGCTTCGGTGGCACGTATCAACGCCGGAATGCACTGCCGTGCGTCGAGGCAAAAGCGAAATAACGGGGCGAAAGGTCAAAATAATTATCCCTCTTTCAAAAAAGTGAGTGAAAACGTTTGACAAATTGCGCCGTTTACACTATTATTATATGGCAATGCGAGATTGGCGGAATGGGCAGACGCGCACGTTTAAGGGGCGTGTGGGAGACCGTGTGAGTTCAAGTCTCACATCTCGCACCACCAACCGTCCGCACGGGCGGTTTTATATTTGCGGCTTTGCGCCGCAACAACCTGGGGATATGGCTCAGATGGTAGAGCGATGCGTTCGCAACGCATAGGTCACGGGTTCGAATCCCGTTATCTCCACCAACAAAGGCGGCTTGCTTGTAGTCGCAAAAAAATAAGGAAAGGTAAAACGCCTTTCCTTTTTTATTGCTCCTTATTGCCGCGACGTGTTGTAACTTACCTATTGTTCAAAGAATGACAGGGGCAGCAGCAAAATATTGTCACTAACAATATAAGTTAATAGGTCGCCCCGCCGGCAAGGCGGCTTACGCAGCCGGCGCCGTGGTGTTGTTCAAGATTCGTGCGGTAGTTTTAACAGGGGTAAAAGTAACATATTGTCGTCGGTCACATAAGCAAATCTGTTGCCCCTCCGGCAAAGATACAAATAAATATTAAGCGGTCAACTCTGAGAGGGGCAAAAACAATATATACCGTTTGTTCAATAAGCAAACTACGCCGTTTGGCGCGCAGCCGCGTCAACGTCAAGTTGCGCTTACTCTGCCTGCGCCTCGGGACGAATCCCGTTATCTCCACCAAACGAAACCTAAAACGAACTACTTTGAGTGTAAGTCGTTTTAGGTTTTTCTTTTTGCCGTTTGCTTGCCAATGCCTTTGGCGGCACCGGCGGAGTGTGCTGTGAAAGCTTGGGCAAACACCGACAGGGGCAAACAGCTGCGCATTAACGCTCATGTGTAGTTCAAATAGGCAACGAGCGCACCGGCGAAATGCGTTCGTTGACTACAAAAGCAAACCGGTCTAGCGCGCAGTTGCGCCAGACCGTGCCCTTCTCAGACACTCGCAGGCATAAGCGTAAAAGATTGCAATAATCATACGTACGCCCGTCGCCCTTCAAACAATATTGCAACGCTTTCGCATTTTTGTATGCAGCTGCTGACCTCAGGAAGCAATTCTCAGCAGCTCGTCACGGCTCAAAACCAATTTGGATTGAAGCGCCTTGGCAATTTTCTCCAACAAGGAGGCTTTTTCTCTGACAATTTTTACGGCGCGTTCTTCCAAGGTCTGCAATATCGATGCCAATTTGTTGGTTGTCTTGTCAGCGGGCGTCTGCGTCAGGCTGCGTCCGTAAGGTGTGTCGCTTCTGCGAGTCATGTACTGATAGCCGTACATACCGCTGTCCAGCAGCGAATATACCTTATCATACGCTCTGCGAATGTCGCTGCGGCTACCGAGAAAGCTTTCGTGCAGCAACTCCATTTCCGCAACTCTGCCTGCAAGCAGCATAGTCACATAATTTTCCGCCTGTTTAAGGCTGTCGCTTTGTTTTTCGGGATAAATGACCTGCACATGCCCTTCTGCATTGCCCTGAGAAATTATACTTGCGCCGTACAGACAATCGGGACACAGCGTAAGCGCCACTATCGCATGCCCCGCTTCGTGTACGGCAACTTTCCATTTGTCCTGCTGCTCATCACTTTCGCTGCTGTCGAATTCCAAGCGATTTATCACTTTGCGAATGTCGTCGTACGTGATGATAGGCTCGTCCTTATCCATTGCCACAATGCCCGATTCGTTCGCAATGCATTCCAGCTGCGCACCGGAAAACCCTGACGTAATACGCGCAAGCTCATCGCAATCCACTTCGCGGCGCACCTTTATCTTGTCCAGATAGTTTTGAAGGATAAGTTTACGATCCTTTTCCTTGGGCATGCCTATTTGCAGCATTCTGTCAAATCTTCCCGCTCTCACAAGGGCGGGGTTGAGATTCTCCATGTTGTTGCAGGTTGCAACTATTAACACGCCGCTGTTTTCTTTGATCGAGTCCAATTCCTGCAACAGCACGCGCATAAGCACATCGCTGTCCTGCATGTAGAAATTCATGCTGCTGCCTGCAATCTTGTCCAATTCGTCAAGCAACACTATACACGGCGTATTGTTGACCGCAGTTTGGAAAGAGTCTTGTATGAACTGTGCGGTGTCGTCGTTGCTGCAATCTGCCGCCCGCACCTCCACCACGTTTATGCTCTCGTCCGCGATAGCGTTTGCCATAACGGTTTTGCCCACGCCCGGAGCGCCGTATATCAACAGTCCGCGCGGAATATGTACGCCGCTTTCACGATACTTGTCCACGTTAAGCAGACATTTGCGCAACTGCATCAATTCTTTTTTTTCCTTGTCGTAACCGAAAATTGCGTTTATCGTTTCTTTGTTTCCTTTTTTAATATTAGTCATGTCTGTTCTCCCGCTCAACTTTGCCGTATTTTCCAAAATATTTTTCCTGTTTTTTTCAGTCTTTGTTTGGTTTTGCATAATTCTTCTCCTCAAATGTATAATAAGTTCATTTTCTGAACGATCCATCCTTCTGCTGACGACAAGGTCACATGTCGTCGGGGCGGAATTCGTGCCTTTCCACCCGATCAATTGCCCTGTTCCGCTTTGCGCGCTTTCCCCGCATGCTACGCTCAAAATACTTTTTCCTCGGCAACACCGTTACCAAAATGTGATTTGCAAACACAAATATCGAGTCCATGTAAAGCGCAAGATCTTTACCTTCATTCTCTGCCATGTCTGCACGTGCACTCAACAAGCACTTTTTGTCAATACCCGTGGCTTCCTCATAGCGTATTCCCGTCATATAAGCGTCCCAAGCCACACGTTGCCTTCTGTCTTGGCTCTTCATTCCGTTAAGGCGCTCCTTCATTCTTTCTCTTGCGTGAGCACTGATGACTATTTGCATAATGATACCTCCGATTTTTTTCATAATTTTGTTACTGTCCGTAACGTATCGTCAAGAAACAAATATGTTTCCGTTTTGTTGACTCAACAATTTTGCTTACAACGCAAGGTGAGAATATGCGTGAGAAAATTGTTATTTGTTTGCACCACCATGCCGGTGACGGCACGCTTACGCCATTAAATTGCCGTGGCGAACTTCATTTTCCCCTGTAATTTTGCCGATTCCCGTTTTATCCGACAAAAGTGTCAGTCTTCAATGTATCTGCCCTGCTTTTGAGTAAGTAGACCAATTTCCGACACTCCTGAACGAGACAGCCGTAAGCTCTCCTGTTGGGAGAGGTTGCCCGACATAAATTGTCCGAAGCCGCCAATGTGGCAGCATCAAACAACAAATCGTGTCTGATCCCGAATGCCAACCGCCGTTATGGCGGATTTGTACTTTACCTCCTCGCCAACCAATATGCCAGAAAAAACAACCCTATAATTGTCATTATCGGCCAAAACATGGCAATCACCTCCTCATAACATGCGCATGAATTTGCACCAAAACAGCCGAGGAATCTGCACTGCCGCCCGAAAGTGGGCGGCAGCTCCGTCCCATACAAATTTTGAAAAGCAGGAATAGAACCTTTTACAAAACGAGTGACAGACCGAAGTCTATAAAAACGAATGCCTGAAAAACTACTTGAATGTAAAAAAAACTACGGAATATAACCTTGGGCAAAACCGAGTGACAGGCAGACGCCTATAAAAACAAATGCTTTGAATACTTCTTTGACGGGAAATAAAAATGGGACTTCGAAAAACAAGTGCAGGCCGATGAGCCTATGACGATTAGCAAGTAAGAAACATTTTGACGGAAAGCATCCCATCAAAATATCGGCGACGGGTATATCATACCACACCCGAAAGCTGCGTTCAATAGTTTTGGCACCATCTTTGACACTATTGTCGCAGTCTGTCACGCACGGTAAATTCACACGGAATTTACCTGCCGCCGTGTCGCCGTCGGATATGATACCACAGCCAAACGGTACCTTGCAATACTTTTACCGCCTGCTTTGACACTATTGTCAATGCGCCTTTTTTCTGCCATGACGCTTGCCGAAATTCGTTCGGTCAAAGCGAATACAGCAACGCCGTTGACGTCAAACCGTACCGAAGCCGAGTCGACGCGAACGAGCAGACACCTGCGCACCAAGCGGGTATATCATACCACACCCGAAAGCTGCGTTCAATAGTTTTGGCACCATCTGTGACACTATTGTCGCAGTCTGTCACGCACGGTAAATTCACACGGGATTTGCCTACCGCCCTGTCGCCGTCGGATATGATACCACAGCCGAAAGGCACCTTGCAATACTTTTACCGCTCGCTTTGACACTATTGTCAACGCGCATTTTTGCGCCCTTCGACACACGTTGTATCACACGACGCTGCCCGCCACGGAAAAATCTCTTTCACCTGCGGCACATATATGATACCACGACGAAAAGCATACTACAATACTTTTGAACCTGACTTTGACAACAATGTCAATAGC
>DVOC01000087.1 GCA_018713905.1 Candidatus Fimimonas merdipullorum | reverse complement strand
CTGGCGGTAATGCTGTTCAAGGGGCGCAAGCTGTGCATGGCATTTGCCTTAAACCCCAAGGACTACGAGGAAACCAAATACCGCGGCATGGATCTTTCGGAAGTAAAGCGGTTTGAAAAAACTCCCATGCTCTTGAAACTCACTTCCCCCCGCAAGGTGAAGTACGCCAAATATCTGTTCGAGCAGGTAGCCTTGGCAAACGGTCTGGAAAAGGGCGAAGTCACGGCTACGGAATTTTCCCTTCCCTACCGCGAAACGGAACAACTTGTGGCAGAGGGGCTTGTGCGCAAGTTCGTAAGCGGCGACGTCGAGGGTGCCGAAGAAGTTCAGGTAGACATTTCCGAACTGATACGCAGCAGTATCACCGTAAACGAAGCGCACGTGGCGATATCCGACTCCGAGGCGGAAAAGCTTGTGGAAAAGGCAACGCCGCACGACGACGCTCCCGAAGTGGCGGCAGCGGCGGCGCCCGCAGTTTACGGCAACAAGCGCGGTATTGTCAACATCGACACCCTTTCGGCGCATTTCGACGCGGGAGATGAGGTCACGCTGGCGCAGCTTATTCAAAAGGGACTTGTGCAAAAAAACGTCGGCAGGCTCAAGGTGCTTGCGCGCGGCACGCTGGACAAACCCCTTACCGTCTGTGCCGACGACTTCTCTATCGACGCGGTAAAAATGATAGTGCTCACCGGCGGCAAAGCCGTCAGGACGGACTGATTTTTCACTACCGTTTGCAAAAATCGTTACAGCAACACACAAACAAAACAACGTTTGGGGGCAACCTTCCCCGCAAAACGACAAAAGGGACGCTTGAAAAAGCGTCCCTTTTGTGTGCGCAGCGGCATAAAAAACGTGTTTGGCGACGCGCCTCGCCCGTTGCGGCAGCAAAGCCGTTGACGGCAGCCTCTCGCAAGCGCTTGCAGTAGCCGGCCCATGTTCGCAGGTGAATTTCATTGTAAGGCTGCTGTGTGTATCGTCTTTGCCCGCAAGGCTCTTTGTAAGGCATTTTTGCCTTTCGCCTTTATTCAAAACGCACCTTGTCCCCTGCAATTTGCTTTATTGCACAATGCCCGCGGCGTTTTCTGTTATTCGTAGCCTTTGCTACTGCGTCCGACCGCCACGTCGGTTCAGATCAACCTTCCCGCTTGCCTTCCGATTTTTTCGCAATTCCCTTGCGCGTGACGTCAAACGGCAAATTCAACGGCTTTCCGTGCCGGATCTCCGTGCATGCGCTCTATGCCGAAGCGGGCGCAAACGTAGGAGGTTTTGCCTGCGCCGGTGTTTGCAACGATAAATCTTAACATTTTTTCTGAAAATTTTTCTAAAAAGTGTTGACTTTCTTTAATTTTGGTGTATAATGTAGTAAATCAACCTCGAAGCCCAACTTAGATTTGGGAACCAGTATGGCGACATACACCTTTTGTGGGGTTGATTTTTTTTATGCCTATTTTTTGCGCATTTCTTCGATTTTCTCATTCAGTCATTTTTTGGTCTTGCGCCTTTGCGGTCAAACTCGAACGAACAAGTTTACGTCTGTCTGAAAGACGCATTCACAAGGGCGTACAAAAACAAACTAATAAAAGAAAACCCCTTCGACGTGGTGGAAATTGCCAAAGCAAAAAGGCAAAGAAGATCGAAGGCGCTGACGGTGAGTGAGGAAAAACGATTCGTCGAAGCTTGCAGCCGCAACAAATACGGCAATTTGTTTTTGCTTTGCCTGTATCAGGGGCTGCGCTTGGGCGAAGCTCTGGCGTTGACCGAAGCGGACGTTGACACAGAAAAAATGACGCTGACAGTCAATAAATCGCTGAACGGCGACGGCGTAATATCTCCGCCCAAGACGGAAACAAGCAACCGCACAATGCCGCTGTTCCGACGTAGCTTAGACGTTCTGCCGCACGTGGGGAAGGGTGAAAGACTTTTTGCCGCAACAACACGGAAGTATTATCAAAAGCTGATTCATCAGATATGCCGTGAGCTGGAGCTGGAGAACGTCAGCGCGCACACGCTGCGTCACACCTTCGCCACAAGGTGCAGCGAAGCGGGCGTGCCGCCCAAGGTGGTGCAGAAGTGGCTGGGGCACTCCACGCTGGAAATGACGCTGAACGTCTACACGCACGTGAACGCCGAAGAGGAGCAGAAAGAGACGTTGAAATTTGACACTTATTTTGACACTTGTTTTTGCTGAAAATTTTTCAAAAACAAAAAAAAGCACCGTCGAAACGGTGCTTATGACGCAAAAACAGCCCTGTTTTTTGCCCTGACGGGCTGCTTTTGCCCACGCTGGTCTGAGTGACAGGACTTGAACCTGCGACACCTAGACCCCCAGTCTAGTGCGCTACCAAACTGCGCTACACCCAGATGCTATATTACTATACTACAAACCGTGTTTTTTGGCAACTGATTGGCGCATAATTTTCCTTTTTTCTTGTTTATTTTCCTTTCGGAAGGCTATGTTTGTGTGTGAGGGCAGCGGTGCAAACAAGCGTTCCGTCCTGCGTTATGTCTGCAACGGGCGTTTGCGTAAAAACCGTGCCGCTATGCACTAACGTAATAGCGTCGGCGGCTTTCGCTTTTTCGCCGTTGGATTTGTGCCTTTTGCAAAACGCGCTTATATACGTTGTTTTTTGCGGTATATTTTCTTTCAGACGTTGATTTTGTCGCCGTTATATAGTAAAATAGTTGCATAAACACTTACAGGAGAAAACGTATGAACAATCCCGTTGCTACCATAACCATGCAAAACGGCGGCGTGATCAAGGCGGAGCTTTATCCCGACGTTGCGCCCAACACGGTAAACAATTTCATCAGCCTTGCCAACGGCGGCTTTTACGACGGACTTACCTTTCACAGGTTAATACGCGGCTTTATGATACAGGGCGGCTGTCCGTCCGGCAACGGCACGGGCGGTCCCGGATACTGCATAAAGGGAGAATTTGCCCAAAACGGCTTTGCAAACGACCTGAAACACCAGCGCGGAGTGTTGTCTATGGCGCGCGCCGCCCATCCCGACAGCGCAGGCAGCCAGTTTTTCATCATGCACGACGACGCTCCCCACCTCGACGGAGCATACGCCGCTTTCGGCGCCGTTACGCAGGGCATGGACGTGGTGGACGAAATAGCCGACGAATACACCGATTTCAGCGACCGTCCCTATTCGCCGCAGGTAATTGCAACTATACGTGTGGAAACCTTCGGGCGGCAATATCCCGCGCCGGAAAAGGTCAAGGGCAGATGAAAAAAGCGGCGGGCATATTGCTGAAATTATTGGCGGTAATTGTCGCGCTGCTGCTGTTGGCGGCGCTATTGTGCGGCATATTTTTGGCGTGCACTCCCGCGCAACTGGGCATGGACAAGATAGCCGTCACGCCTCGCTATACGGTGGGCGGTCTGGGGCTTGCCGACGTCAGGTGGGGAAGCCTGCTGAATCTCGCCTCCTCCATGGTGACGCCGCCGCTGCAAAAGAATATCGCGCCCCTTGCCTATTCCGACGAGGACGCCCGCAATACGGACGCAATGTCCGCGCAGCTGGGCATAGAGGGCAGCGTGCCGCAGTACAAAAAGCTGCTGTACGGCATATACGTAGGCGGCGTCACGCAAAACGTCACTTTGAAGCAAAGTCAGGCGGCGTATGCGCTGTCGGCGGCGCTTATGCAGTTTTATTCCTCGTGGGAAGCGGGGTTGGCTGCGGCAATAGTGGACATAGTGGAAATTTTGCGGACGCTCAACGCCACGGTGGTGCAGCTTTCCTTTGCCGAGGGGGAGCAGTACGTCATGAAAATGGTAATAAAAATGGATCTTTCCGCCTACGTGGCGGAAATAAACCAAAGTCTGCCCCTCGTGCAGTTGCAGGGAGAGGCATACTGTACGCTGTACAACAACGTGGCGGTAGGGGACGAAGCGATAATTCCCGGCGTTGCCGAAAGAAAGGGCGTACTGCAAAGCCTTTCCTTCGAGGGCATGGAGGTAAACGGCAACGATAACGCCGACGCCCGCAAGGTGCTGGACGCCTTGTTTATGCTGCTTGCCGAGGAGGACGACGAGCCTGCCACCGTTGCGGGAATAAACGACGGCATATGCACGCTGGTAAGCCACTTTCTCAAAAACGTGGGAAGCATAACAAGCATAAACACAGCCGACGGCACCGTAACCTTTGCGCCCAACAGTTTGTTGTAAAATTTGCAAACGGTGCGTGTTTTTTTGCGCAATATGTGCAAGTTTCAAGGGCGTTGGCGTGGTTTTACGCTGCGCCGCCCGTCGCAGGCGTACCCTGTCGAAGAACGGCAGTTGCTTTTTTCCGATGTGCCGAAACCGTCGGCGGAACAAAACGCGGAACAAGAAAAAGGACTCTGAAAGCGTTCAAAGTCCTTTTTTGTTTGCGTAAGCGGCGGTTGCGCCGTCAGGCGGCGCCACGGCGGCTATGCGTTACGCCGTTTATATTATCATGGTAAGGGAAATGCGTTTTTTCTCCTTGTCTACGGAGAGCACCTTCACATCCACGATATCTCCCACTTTAACCACTTCCATGGGATGCTTTACGAATTTTTTCGCAGACATCTGCGACACGTGCACCAATCCGTCCTGATGGACGCCTATATCCACAAAAGCGCCGAAGTCGATGACGTTGCGCACCGTACCCTTCAACAGCATGCCCTCTTTCAGGTTGTCTATTTCCAGCACGTCGCTGCGCAAAATGGGCTTGGGCATTTCTTCGCGGGGATCGCGGGCGGGCTTTTCCAGTTCGGCAACTATGTCGCGTAGCGTGGGTTCGCCCACTCCCAACTCCTTTGCCAGACGGGGATAATCCCTTATCGTCTTGGACAGTCCCGCAAGGTTGCCTATGTTTTGGGCGGAAATTTTCAGCTTGTGCGCCAACTCCATGGCTATGTCGTAACTTTCGGGGTGCACGCTGGTGGAGTCCAGCACGTTGTCCCCTCCCGTTATGCGCAAAAATCCCGCGCATTGCTCAAAGGCTTTGGCGCCCAGTTTGTCCACTTCCAGCAGCTGCTTTCTGTTTGTAAACCTTCCTTTCTTTTCGCGGTAGCTCACGATATTTTTGGCAATAGAGGAGTTTATGCCGGAAATATACGTCAGCAGCGAGGCGGAAGCGGTGTTGAGATCCACCCCCACCTTGTTCACGCAGTCCTCTACAACGCCGTTAAGGGTGTCGCCAAGTTTTTTCTGGTTCATATCGTGCTGATACTGCCCTACGCCTATGGACTTGGGATCTATTTTTACCAATTCCGCCAACGGATCCTGCAGACGGCGGGCTATGCTTGCCGCCGAACGCTGTCCCACGTCGAAATCGGGAAATTCCTCCGTTGCCAGCTTGCTTGCCGAGTACACCGAAGCTCCCGCCTCGTTAACGATGACGTATTGCACCGGTAGTCCCGTTTCGTGCAGCAGCTCCACGATAATTTTTTCGCTTTCCCTCGACGCCGTGCCGTTGCCCAGCGATATCAGGGAAACGTTGTATTTCTTTATCAGCTGCGTAAGGGTAAGCTTGGCGCGCGCAATTTTTTCCGGAGTGGTGGGGGCGGTGGGGTAGATGACGGTGGTGTCCAGCACCTTTCCCGTTGCGTCCACTACCGCAAGCTTACACCCCGTGCGGAAGGCGGGGTCCCAGCCAAGTACCACCTTGCCCACAATGGGAGGCTGCATAAGCAGCTGTTCCAGATTTTTTCCGAAAAGGGCAATGGCGCCCTCCTCTGCCCGTTCCGTAACGGCGTTGCGTATTTCCGTAGCCATGCTCGGCTCTATCAGGCGGGCGTAGCTGTCCGCCACGGCAAGCTTCAACAGCGGCGAAGTGTTGGGATTGTCCCTGCGTATCACCTGTTTTTCCAGATATTCCACAATGTCTTCCGTCGGAGCCTGCACCTTCACCGTCAAAAACTTTTCCGCTTCGCCGCGGTTTATGGCAAGCACCCTGTGCCCCGCTATTTTAAGCACCGGTTCTTCAAATTTGTAGTAGTTTTCGTACACCGATTTCTTTTCTGGATCTTTTGCGGCGGAAACTATCTTGCCTTGGCGAAAGGTCATATCCCTTATCACCTTGCGGTAGTCGGCGTTGTCGGAAATTATCTCCGCAATTATGTCCAGCGCGCCCTGTACGGCTTCCTTCACCGTCTTTACGCCCTTTTCCTCGTTTACAAACTCCTTGGCAAACTCCTTGGGGTGCTGATCCGTCATTTGTAGCAGAATTATGTTGGCAAGCGGCTCTAAGCCCTTTTCCTTGGCGACGGTGGCGCGGGTGCGTCTTTTGGGACGGTAGGGGCGGTACAGGTCTTCCACGGCGACCTGCGTTTCCGCTTCCTCTATCTGCGCTTTCAGCTCTTCCGTAAGCTGCCCCTGTTCCTCAATGCTTTTCAGCACCTGCGCTTTTTTGTCTTCCAAATTGCGCAGATACGTCAGTCTTTCGGACAGCTTGCGCAGCTGTTCGTCGTTCAGTTGTCCCGTGGCTTCCTTGCGGTAACGGGAAATAAAAGGTATGGTGTTGCCGTCGTCTATAAGGGAAACGGCGGCGTCCACCTGCCACTTGGCTACGCCAAGCTCCTCGGTGATTTTCTGATTGATATCCATAAAACTAAAACTCCTGTTCGGGCGGGTAAAATAAAAACGCCCAACTGTTATTATACAATAAACGGCAACGTAAATCAATACGCCGAAGCAAAAATATCGAAAATAAGCCGAAATTCGACGACCGAGGTTTTTCTGTAACAAGCTGCCGTACACAGTCGGTCTTTGTCCGAACAGCATTTGCTTGTCAACGGCGGACGAATGCTTTCACGCGGCAACGCGCGTATTACTGCAAGTTGTCCAAGTGTTGCCCTTTGGTTACAACTATATTAACACGGCTGTTTTTGCGGAGCAAGCAGCCCGCAGGCTGCATTTTGCCAAACCCGTAGTGCGGTCAACGGGGTTCGGGCGGCGGAAAAGTGCCGCCAAAAGCGGCATGGCCGCCTTGGATATGCCTTTTGTCCATAAGGTTTTTGTTTCGGCTTTCATTCATATTTTTTTGTTCAACAGACAAATTTCTTTGCCTGCGACAAAGCCGTCTGCGCCCAAAACGCCTGCCGTATTTTTTGTGGGCAGAAAAAACGCCCCCGAAAGAGGGCGTTTAACTGACAACAAGTTATTGCTCGTTGTCGGAAGTTTTTTTGCGGTGTCGTTTGATATAGGTTTTGAAAAGCAATCTGATGTCCTCTTCATCCAAAAAGGGATACAGTTGGTCAATTTCAAATTCCACGCTGTCGTTTTGCAAGTAGTCTTCTACAAGTCTGTGCAGACATTCGTCGCTTACAAAGGGCAGCGCGGCGTTATCCGTTTTTCCGTTTGTTATTCCCGCCAAAAATATTTTGTCAATACATTCTTCCGACGCGAATGGATACATCGCCGCCATGTTCACTTTGGATAGCAGTTCGGGATTTTCCGCCACCTGCGAACAAATGTCGTCCACGTCTTTCTCGTTCATGAAGGGCAAAATCATCGTCAGGTTTAAGTCGAGTTCGCCATTCAAAATGTTTTGTGCAACTTCACGAAGATCGTCTTTGCTCAAAAATGGTATAATTTTTTCTATTTTCATATTTTGCCTCCCCAATAGATGTCTTTCACGTGCCATGTTTTTACGATGAAAAGTTTCAACGGTATGGTTTCCCTTGCGTCCAATCTTTGCAACAATTTATTCTCAAAAAAGCAGGAAAATTTCATTTCGCCCCTCCCAACAGCCGCCGTTCTTCGTTTGTCAATTTGTTATAAAGTACAAATTTGTTCACGGTGAGTTTTCCTTCCTTCACGGCGCGCAGCAACATCAATCTTTCCTGAGGGAAAAATATATTGAAGTTGGCAGCCACGTCAAAATTCAATTTTCCCTTGATAATCTGTTTTAGCACAAACATTCTGCTGTGTCCCTTAAAAATATCCCTTTCGTCAAAACAGGCTTTTCTGTTAAGACACAACAGTTGCTCGAAGTTCACCTCAAACAGGTCGCACAGCTCCACAAGGTTGTCCACCGTAGGCACAGTCATTCCCAGCTCCCAACGGGAAACCGCCTGATGAGATACACCTAAAAGTTCCGCCAAGGAATCTTGACTGTAGCCGTGTTCCACGCGTAAGTCGTGTATCGTTTTTCCGATACTTTCAAAATCCAGCATATCCGCCTCCCGATCACATTGTACACTGTGCCGCCCTTTCAAACAAGCAACTTGAAGTTGCAATTTTTCCGACGTACAGGGCAGCATCGCCGTTGACGCGACAAGTTGTGCAAGCATCGCGCCTTTGGCT
>DVOC01000086.1 GCA_018713905.1 Candidatus Fimimonas merdipullorum | reverse complement strand
CAAAAAGCTGGGGTACAAGGGGTTTCAGGACTTCAAGCTCAGCCTCAGTCAGGAGCTGGGCAGGCAGGACGCAAGCGCCGTAAACAGCGTCGTGCGCCGCGTGGCTTTGCAGATGACGGACGCCATATCGGAAACGAGCCGCAATCTCGACTACGACAAATGCCTCGAAATAGCGCAGCTTATGATAAACGCGCAAAAAATAGGCGCATTCGGCGTGGGAAACTCCGCCATAACGGCTATGGAATTTTCCAGCGTGCTTGCCAGAATCGGCATGTCGGTCATCGCCACCTCCGACAGCCACATGCAGGCGATGATAGCGGCAAACATGACGGCGGGGGACGTGGTGGTGCTCATCAGCGTTTCCGGCAGCACCAAGGATATCATCGACGTGGCGGAAATTGCCAAGCAAAACGGCTGTACCACCGTGGTGATAACCTGCTACGACCATTCTCCGCTGGCAAAGTACGGCGATTACGTGCTAAATTCCACCCGCCGCGAGGCAGCCTACGAAGGGGGATCCGTTTCCACGATAGCCTCCATTTCCTACATAGTAGGCGTTTTGTACAACGCCATTTACGAAAAACTCGGTCCCGACGCATACGAGCGCACGCTTCGCGCGGCGGGCGCCGTTTCCAATAAATCCATGTAGCGGGGTAAAAATATGTTACAGCCCAAACAGAGAGAAAGGCTTATTGCCAAAGTGTCCCGACTGGCGGAAGTGTATCGCAAATACGAAGTCAAAAGGCTTGTTCCGCAAAAGGTATATATTGCCGAGCAGGGCAAGCTCATGCAAAAGGGGGACGTTTGGGGCAGGGATTTTTGCTGCGCCACCTTCACCTTTCACGCAGAGGGCGTAAAAGAGGGCGAAAGGTACTGTCTGTATGCCCTGACGGGTGCGACGGAGCACCTTGTGACGGTAAAGGGCAAAAAGGTGGGTATGCTGGACTACGTGCCCCACGCCGCCGCGCCGCAGGAAAGGGTGCACAAATATCTGCCGATAGAAGTGCGTAACGGCGACGAGGTGGCGCTCGAAGGGTACTATTCCCACCCCTTCCCCGGAACCATGCCCTACGACGAGTATTCCACCTTTGCGCTGGACGGGCTTTATCCTCGGCGGCGCTACGAGGGGATATGGCTTTGCGAAATGGACGACGGGGTGTGCAGCTTGTGCAATATGCTGGAGCTGCTGAACAAGCGCTTTCTTGCAGAGGAAGGGTTTGCCCGTGCACAGACGGAAAAGGTGTACGAAAAGCTGTTTGAGATACTTCCCCTTGCGCCGCAGCGTCCCGACGAGCAGAGCGTACAAAGCGCCACGGCGGTAATTGCCGACTATATGTCTAAGCCGCCCCGCCTGCCCTTCGTGGGGCTTATTGGGCACAGCCATCTGGACACGGCATGGCTGTGGACGGTGGAGGAAACGCGCCGCAAGCTTATGCGCACGCTGTCCAATGCCGTAACGCTATTGGAAAAGTATCACGACTATAAATTTATCCTTTCCACCGTGCTGTATCTGAAATGGGTAGAGGAGGACGATCCCGATCTGTTCGAGAGGGTAAAAAAGCTGGTGGCGCAGGGCAGGCTGGAACCTAACGGCTGCTCGTGGGTGGAGTGCGACGGCAATCTTACGGGCGGCGAAGCCTTTTGCCGTCAGCTGCTGTGGGGAAAGCGGTACCTTTGGCAGAAGTTCAACTACGTTCCCGACGCCTTTTGGCTGCCCGACACCTTCGGCTATTCCCCGTCGCTGCCGCAGCTTATGGTAAAGTCGGGCTTGAAATATTTTCTCACAACAAAGCTCAGTTGGAACGACACCAACCGTTTTCCCTACGAAACCTTTGTGTGGCAGGGCATTGACGGCAGCAGGGTGACGGTGCATTTCAACACCATACACACCGCGGCGGATCAGCTTGCCGTGCAAAAGCGGCTGCAAAACGTCGTCGACAAGGGGGAAAGCGACAGAGTGCTTATTGCCTACGGCTACGGCGACGGCGGAGGGGGTCCGTCGGAAGAAAGGGTAAGGCAGGCTTTGCACACGCAGCGCAACTGCAAGTTTGCCGAGGTAAAGCACGTCACCGTTTCGGAATTTATGCAGGGGCTGCAAAACGCCGATTTGCCTTTGTACCACGGCGAACTGTATCTGGAATTGCACCGCGGAACGTACACGGTAAATTCCCTTATCAAAAAACTCAACAGAAAATTAGAGTGCGCCCTGCACGACGCGGAGCTGGTTTCGGTGCTGTGCGGCGACGGCGAGGGCAAAAAGCTTACGGACAAATTGTATTCCGTGCTGCTGCTGAACCAGTTTCACGACGTCTTGCCGGGGACGTGCATACGTCAGGTGAACACTGAGGCGGAAAAACAGCTTGCGCAGGCATTGAAGGAGGCGTATAAATACGTCGGCGGCAGCGGCAAAAAGCGTTATTTCAACACTTTGGGCTGGCAGCGCACGGAAGTGCTGCCGTCGGCAAAGGGACAAAATTACGTGGCGGTGGACGGCAAGCCGCGCACCGTGGCGCGCTTCAAATTCGACGCATACGGCTACGGCAAAAAGATAAACGCCCCCGCCGCGTTCTCCTTCTCCTTCGACGGCAGACGAGTGGTCACTCCGTTTTTGACGGCAGAGGTGAAAGAGGGCGTGATAACCTCTCTTGTGTACAAGGGAAAGCAGTACGTAAAGGGCGGCTTCAACCTGCTGCGCTATGCCGAAAGCGTACCCTATATCTACGACAATTGGGACATCGACGCCGACTACGTGCTGAAAGAAAAAAGCGCCGAATTTGTGCGGCAAAGCCTTGTCGCGTGCGGCGAAAGCATACTTGTGCTGCGCGCCGAATACCGCCTTGGCGAGGACGAGCTGTACACCGACGTCAAGTTTTACGCCCACACTCCTATGGTGGAGATGGAAAACAGGCTGGTGACCAAAAACAAGCACTCCGTCATACGCGCCTACTTCGACACGACGCTGTTTGCGCCCCGCTACAAGTGCGAAACACAGTTCGGCAGCGTGGAGCGCAATGCCTATCCTCACGACGTAACGGACGAGGCGAAGTTCGAGGTGTGCGCCCACAAGTGGACGGATCTTTCGCAAAACGACTGCGGACTGTCGCTGCTGACAGACTGCAAGTACGGCGTTTCCGTCAGCGGCGGCACAATGGGACTGACGCTGCACAAAGGCGGCACCCACCCCGACGACAGGGGCGGCGTGGGAGAAAGCTATTTCCGTTACGCCTTGCTGCCTCACGAGGGTGCGCTGGGTATCGAAACGATAAAAGCGGCGTACAACTTCAACTATACGCCCCTGCCCACGGCGCGGAAAATGCATGGTCTGTTCGTGCTGCACGGCGACGGCGTGATATGCGAAACGGTCAAGCAGGGCGAGGATGGCGGCATAGTGGTGCGCCTGTACGAATGTCTGGGCGGTGACGCCGACGTAAGTATTCAGTGCCCGTACGAAATTTATAGCTGCACTCTTACGGAAGAACAGCCCGTCTTTCTTGCGGCAAGCGAAGCACGGCTGCAATTTGCCCCCTTCGAGATAAAAACCCTGTTGCTCAAACCTTTGAAAGGTTGAACGGCGAGCAACCGCACCTTGGCGGAAGAATTTGTAAAGCCAACCGGCGACGGTTCTTGCCGAACGTAAAAATCAGACTTTGACAGACTAACGTGACTGTCCCTTGCGGGGCGCGTCGGCAGACGCGCCCCTTTTTGTCGCACGGCGTTTGCGTTTAAGTCGGTTTTCCGAGCTCCTTGACGGCATAAAAGACGTTTGAAGCGTTTGTTGAATAGCGCTTAGTTTACCTTGAAAGACAGTTTTTAATACCCTGCACGGAGCCTGAAAGGCTTTTAAGCGTTTGTGTCCTTTTAAGGCAGTTCGTCCAATGCGTTGCGGCAGTGTGAAAGACTTTTGGGCGTTTGCTTTTGAGGCAGTTTCCTGAACATCTGCACGGCGGTTTGAAAGACTTTTGGGCGTTTGCCGAAGGGTGCTTTCGACCTTGAAGGGGGCAGTTCGGCAAGCGCCCTGCGCGGCGACGAGAAAAACCTTATGTCACAAAAACAACGATACGTATTCAAATTTTTGTAACGTTGTTCCCTTTTTAGCCAGTTGCTGCCGCAGACGGCTGCTTTCTTTCCGTAGGCATAACGGCAGCCTTTGCATATATTTGCGTCATATCCACAAACTACCCTTACAACGTATAAGGAGCGGACGATGAAGGGGAAAATTTTGTTGGCGGCGCTTACGGCTCTGCTGTGTCTGACGCTGCTGTGCAACTTTGCCTGCGCGGCGCAGGCGGACGTAATAGACGATTTGGCGCAACTGTTCGGAAGCAAAACGCAGCAGGGCGAATGGGTGTATCTGGGCGGCAGCCCGCTGGGAATGACCATTGACGGCGAGGGTGTGACCGTCGTCGGGCTCAACGAATTTGTGGACGCAAAGGGCGGCTTGTGTTGCCCTGCGCTATTGTGCGGCTTGCAGATAAACGACGTAATTGTGGAGTTGGACGGCAAAAAAATTTTCAGCTCCGCACGATTGGCGGAGAGGGCGTCCGCTTCGGAGGGCAAGCCGCTTAGCGTTGTCTATCTGCGGCAGGGCAGGCGGTGCGAAACGCAAATAGTTCCGCAAAAGGACGTTGCGGGAAAATACAGGCTGGGACTGTGGACGCGCGACTCGTCGGGCGGAATAGGCACTCTTACCTACGTAAAGCGAAATTTGCACTTCGGCAGCCTCGGACACCCCATATGCGACGCGCAGGGCAACGTCGTTTCCTGTACGGGCGGCGGAGTGTTTACCTGCGTCATCAAAGGTGTGGAAAAGGGCAAAAAGGGCGCAGCCGGCGAACTTAAAGGCACCTTTTCCTTTGACCAAAAGATGGGCAGTTTGTACGCCAACAACAAATTCGGCGCTTTCGGAACCTTTGACGCCCTTCCCTCCTTTTGCGACAGGCTTATTCAGGTGGCGGACGTAAGCGAGGTTACGCCGGGCAGGGCGCAGATATACTGTACGCTGGCAGACGGCATGCAAAGCTACGAAGTGGAAATAGTAAAAGCTTCGCGGCAGACCTCCAAGGCGGACAAAGGTTTGGTATTGCACGTGACGGACAGGGAGCTTCTGGAAAAGACGGGCGGCATTGTGCAGGGAATGAGCGGCAGCCCCATAGTGCAAAACGGCAAGCTTGTGGGCGCCGTCACCCACGTGTTCGTAAACGATCCCACCCGCGGCTACGGCATATACGCTAAATGGATGGTGGAAAACTGACGGCGGGCGTTTGTCAAAAGGCAAACGCCTTTTGCGTGCGCAAAATGGTGCGCTTGCGCCAAACATTCGTTGCTTATCGGGCAACGTTTTTTGCGGAGTAAGGGCACTTTTTGCCTGCGGCGGCAACGGCACGTAGGCATTATAAACGCCTTTAAGGCTCAGGCTGCCCGTGCAACTGCACATGGCAGCCGGTTGTTCCGCTCGCAGCATCTTATTTTGCGTTTGCGTCCTTGGCAAAACCTTTTGCGTATAAATTTTCTGCGCCCCTCATACCTAATAGTATGAATATGCGGTTTATACAGGTGTTTTTCCGCGACGTGGCGCATGCGCTGCGGCGCAACAAAGCCGTGCTTTTGCTGTTTGCCGCGCTGACAATTTGCGGCGCCGTGTTGGGCACGGTGTTTTTCCGCCTGTGGGAGGGCGGTTGGCATTGCAACCGTTTGCAATTTGCCCGCCTTATTGCCTGCGGCAATTTTTTCACGTTTTTGCTGCGGCAGTTTTGCGCCATGCTGATACTGTGCGCATTGCTGACGGTGTGCGGAACCTTTCCGTCGGGCAGGTTTCTCTGCTGTCCGCTGTGCTTTGTGCTGAGCTTATATTTCGGAGCGCACCTTTCGGCGCTGCTTGCGGGCGGTGTGGCATGGGTGCTGTTTGTGCTGCCCCTTTTTGCGGAGCTGGCGGTAAACGCGCTGTGCTGTTATCTGGCGTTTTTGCGCCGCAGCTGCCGAAAGGGGTTTGGCGAAAGCGTCAGGGATAACGGCGATCTGCTGCTACTGCAATGCGGCGCATTTGTGCTGACGGCGGCGCTGACGGCAATTCTTCGGGGAGTGTCCTCGCTGCTGTGACGGCAAAAAAATGCAATGCGGTATATTAAATCGTTTGTTAAAAATAAAATAGTTTGCTATAATAAGCGCAGAGGTAAAATATGAGAGCCATAATTTTGGTTATTGACGGTTTCGGAATCGGCGCCATGCCCGATTGCAAACTTTTTAACGACTACGGAGCCAACACTCTTAAAAATATACGCAACGCCTACGACCTGAACGTTCCCAACATGCAGGAAATGGGGCTGTATTGCATAGACGGCACGTACAGCGAGGACAGACAGCCTTCGGCGGCATTTGCCCGTCTGGAAGAACTTTCCAAGGGCAAGGACACGACGGTGGGGCATTGGGAGATGGCGGGAGTCATCACTACCAGCCCGCTGCCCACCTTCCCCAACGGTTTTCCCAAGGAGTTTATTTCCAAGTTGGAAAAGGAGCTGGGCACAAAGGTGCTGTGCAACAAGCCGTACAGCGGCACCGAGGTGATAAAGGACTACGGCAGGGAGCACCTTGAAACAGGCTTCCCCATAGTGTACACTTCGGCGGACAGCGTGTTGCAAATTGCCACCCATTCCGACAGGTATTCCATAGACCAGCTTTACGATATGTGCCTCAAGGCGCGCAAACTGTGCAGCGGCAAATACGGCGTGGGCAGGATAATCGCCCGCCCCTTCACGGGAGAGTGGCCGTACACCCGCACGGCGGACAGAAAGGACTTTTCGCTGGATCCGCCGCAAAAAACGCTGCTGGACTTTGTCAAAGAATCGGGTATGCAAAGCGTCGCCGTGGGCAAAATAGAGTATATCTTCAACGGACAGGGCATTACGCGCAGCATACACACCAAGGACAATCTGGACGGACTCAACGTCACCCTGCAGCTTATAAAGGAAAACTTTGACGGACTGGTGTTCGTCAACCTTGTGGACACCGACATGAAGTACGGACATCGCCGCGACGTGTTCGGCTATGCCGAAGCGTTGGAGGAAATAGACGGCAAAGTGGGGGAAATAGTCAAAAATCTCAAACACGACGACGTGCTGTACATCACGGGAGATCACGGCTGCGATCCCACTCACAAGCAGCACACCGACCACACCCGCGAATACACGCCGTTGCTCATCTACGGCTGCGACGTAGTGCCTACGAATCTCGGCACGCTCAAGGGCTTTGACGTCATTTGCGACACCATCAAGGAGCAGCTGGAAATAGGCTGCGGAGGCAAATCCGTCTGGGAAAAAATTACGAGATAACTATATTGTTTAAGGCGGAAATTCCAAAAGGAGTTTCCGCCTTTTTTAGCGGGGATTCCCAAAAGGGATTTCCGCTTTTTTGTGCTCGTGGCAGCGTGCCTGCGGCGGTGGCGGTGCGGCGGCGCGCTCGGACGCCTGCTCCGAAAGCCAAGGACGAAGGGCGGTAGCGTTGCGCATAAGACGTGCGTCGGCGCACCGTTTGTCAATGCCGTTCGCCCTATAACTCATTGTTATTCGCAGAAAAAGCGCAACAGCCTTTGCGGGCGGCGGTAGTGTTGGCGGAAGCACAATATGGGGCGTTAGAGTTGTGTATGCAGGCAAAATTGCCCTCGCTATGGCAATTATGCAGGTTATACAGAATACTATGTCAAACATAATACGCCAAAAACGACTGTTTTGCATACAATTTTGCCCGTTGCAGATACTAACGGCAAAAGCACACAAGGAGCAAAATATGAAAAAGATGATAACGTTGTTTTTGTGCGGAGCGTTGCTGTGCGCTGTCGCAAGCGCTTCGCTTGCCAGCGCCTCGGCGGTGGATGTGACGGCGAAATCGGCAATACTTACCTCGGCGGAGGGCAGGGTGCTGTTTGAAAAGAACGCCGACGAAAAGCGTCCCATAGCCAGCATGACCAAGATAATGACGCTCAACTGTATCTACGACGCCGTGGCAGAAGGCAAAATTTCCTTACGGGACGAAGTGGTCGTCAGTCGCCGCGCCGCGTCCATGGGCGGTTCGCAGGTGTTTCTGGAAGCTAACGGCAAATACAAGGCGGAGGACTTGGTAAAATCCATCATCATATGTTCCGCCAACGACAGCTGCGTGGCAATGGCGGAGCACGTTTGCGGCAGCGTGGAGGCGTTTGTAAAGCTTATGAATCAAAAGGCAAAGGACTTGCAAATGCGCGGCACGCACTTTGAAAACTGCACGGGGCTCCCTAACGTCAGTCAATATTCCTGCGCAAGGGACGTGGCGGCAATGCTTGCGGAACTTATCACTCACCCGCATTACTTCACCTGCGCCAAGGTGTGGACGGAGGATTTTCACCACCCCGGCGGCAGGGTGACGGGCATGACCAACACCAACAAGCTGGTGCGTTTTTACGACGGCTGTGACGGCGGCAAAACGGGCTTTACCAACGAAGCCATGCATTGTCTTGCGGCTACCGCCAAGCGGGGCGACACCCGAGTGATTTCCGTGGTGGTGGGAGCGTCGGACAGCAAAACGAGGTTTGCGGAAACCTCCCGCCTGTTCGACTATGCCTTTGCCAACTACAACAACAACGTGTACCTGAACTGCGCCGAGCAGGTGGACGTCAACGTCACGGGAGGCAGGCAATCGCAGGTCGCCTGTCGGGCAAAGACAAATCTTGCCGCATTTGAGGAAAAGGGCAAGCGCGGCTGCACCCTGCAATGGGAAATTCCCGAAAGCGTCAAGGCGCCGCTGTCGCAGGGGGACGTTGTGGGCGAAGTGAAGCTGCTGGACGAAAAGGGCGACGTCATAGCTCAAACGGAAGTGGTTGCCTGCCACGACGTACAGGCAAAGAGCTTCTGGGACTATATAAAGGAAATCGTAGGTTAAAGCGAACGGGCAATCTGCCCGTTCCTTTTTGCCTTCGTGCTTTTGCTTGCCGACCTTGCGCCACAGCGCGCGTGGCGTAATGGCGCAAGTTGCGCCGCGTGTGTGAGACGTGCGCCGAACGAGAGGTTTTTGGCTTGTTGCAATAATATTTTTATGCGCCGAAACGCACGTCGCCATTGCAATTCCCTTTGCGTGAGGTGCGCTTTTGAAACGGGTTTTCAAACGATTCCCGCCGTTTGCCGTTTTGCGCTTGCACACAATGCCTTTGCGCCGCTAACACTGCGAAAGACTGCCCCCGCTCCTGCGGCTTTCGAGTGTTTCCGCAGCCTGTCGAGTGGCAGTCGTGCGGTTCGGGGCGGTAGCCATTTACCCGTGCAGCCGTAGGCGTGTGCGGCAAGTGTCGCTTGGTGCGGCGCAGAGAAAGATTTACCTTGCGCACTTGTCGGCGTTTGCCGTCGGTTTTTGCGCCTGAGTCGGCAAAAGCACACTCTTTTGCCGCGTAAATTTGTCTTGACGGCTGTTATTATTGACTTTTTCAGGTTATGTTGTTATAATTGCCATATGTATATTTATCAACTTCTGACCAACGGCGGGCAAAGCGTTTCCCGCGAAGGTCTGCTCAACGTGGTGGGCTTTGTGTTTGCCCTCATATGCGCGCTGTGTCTGCACGAGCTTGCGCACGGGCTGGTGGCTTTGTGGAACGGCGACGGCACGGCAAAGGCGTACGGCAGGCTCAGTCTTAACCCCCTCAGGCACTTCGATTTTATAGGCTTGCTGTTTATGCTGTTTGCCGGCTTCGGATGGGCAAAGCCTGTGCCTGTAAACCCCAACAACTTCAAAAACAGAAAGCTGGGGGCGGTGACGGTGTCCCTTGCGGGAGTGGTCACCAACCTGCTGCTGGCGTTTTTGTTTGCGCTGCCCTGCGTTCTGATACAGGGCGCCTACGCCGAGGTAAACTCGGCAAAATACTACGTGCTGTACTGCCTGTTGCAGTATTGCTACTTCATGGTGACGCTAAACGTAAGTTTTGCGTTGTTCAACCTGCTGCCGCTGTTCCCGCTGGACGGATACAGGTTTATTTCCTGCTTTGCCAACGAAAATAACGGCGCAATGACCTTTCTGCGCAGGTACAGTCTGTACATACTTGCCGCACTTGTAATTTTAGACTATATCCCCTTTATTTCCGCCTATTCGCCGCTAAACTTGTACATCGGCTTTTGCGGCGGCGGAATTTCCAACGGCTTTATGCGCTTCTGGGAGCTTATAATATGACGGAAGAATTTGAACAGCAATATATTTTCGACGACAACGAACCTGCGTTAGAGTTGAAACTGGTAAACTTCAACGGCCCGTTGGATCTGCTGTTGGAGTTGGTAAAAGCCAACAAGATAGAAATCAAGGACATTTTTGTGTCGCAGGTGACGGAGCAGTTTTTGCAGTATATGGATCAGCTTTCGGAAATTGACGTCAACAAGGCGGCGGAATACATGGCTATGGCGGCGACGCTGTTGGAAATAAAGGCGCGTGCGCTTATCCCCGTATTGGAAGAACTGAACGACGAGGAGTCGCCGGAAAAGGTGCTCATACGCCAGCTGGAAGAATACAAGGTGTTCAAAGAGATAGTGGGCGAGCTGAAAGAGTGCGAAAACGTAGACAGGTTCTACCGCGAGCCGGACAAAAACGTGGGCAAATCCGTCACGGTGATAAAGGACGATCTCAGCGTGGAAGGCTTTATGCAGGCGTTCAGCAAATTCCTGCTGAAAATGCAGTTGAAGCAGCAGACGGAGGCTTCCCGCGCAATACAAAAGGAAAGCTTTTCCGTTCCGCAAAAGATAGCCTTTATACGCGAGGTGCTCAAAACGGAAGAAAGCTTTATGTTTTCGCAGCTGTTTGAGGAAGGCACGAGCAAAAACGAGTACATAACCACCTTTCTGGCTGTGTTGGAACTGCTGAAATTGCAGCTTATAGACGTAAAGCAGGAGGGGCAGTTCGAGGACTTTACAATAATCAAACGTCCCGATACCGACCACGTCGAGGTGACGGTGGAGGACGAATACGAATCGGCATCGGAGGAAGAATATGAGCCGTTTGAGTAATATTTTGCAATCGGTGCTTTTCCTTTCGGGAAAAGCGGTAGAGGAAAGCTTCATCAAGGAAAAATTGCAGCTTTCCGCCAAGGAAATGAAGGACGCCGTGGCGGAATTGCAAGCGCAGTTCAGCGGCGAAAACGGCATACATCTGCTGCGTTTCAACGGCAAACTGCAATTTGCCACCAATCCGCAATACGCCAAAGAGGTGGAGGCGGTGCTCAACCCCATAAAGGAAAAGGAACTGACCAACGCCATGCTGGAAACGCTTGCCATAGTGGCGTACAAACAGCCGGTAACCCGTTTGGAAATAGAGGAGATCCGCGCGGTGGACTGCACCTATTCCGTGCAGAACCTCACCCGTCTGGGGCTTATCGAGGCGGTAGGGCGCAAGGAAACCATCGGCAAGCCGCTGCTGTTTGCTACCACCGACGAATTTCTTAAAAGGTTTTCCATAGGCGACGTGTCGGAACTGCCCGACTACGAAACGCTGCTGGAAAAGCTGAAAGAGATATCCTATGCAAATACTGCGGCGGTGACGGACGCAAAGCCTATGTTCGACAAGGTGGAAGAGCCCGTGCCGGAGTTTTTGCAGGGGGAAAAGGTGGAAGTGGTAGAGTGATTTTTACCTCATGCTCCGCTGACGGCGTTGTGGCTTTTCCCTTCGCCTGCTCGGCAAAAGTGTTGTCCCGTTCATGCGGCAAGTGCGGTCGGTGCTGTCCGCAAGGTCGTCTGTATCGGAAGTTTCATGCAGCCATGGCGGTATCCGTTTGCCCCTTGCGGCGACATGACGGACGACTCCGTCGGAATGCATACCCCGCTTTGCCAACGCACGTTCAGCGTTTGCCCGAAAGCGCTCTCGCGGCAAAAACGGCGTTTCGCCGCCCTCTTTCGGGACGTGCGGCAAATTGAACTTGAAATTGTTTATGTCACGGATTTTTGCACACGTAGTGCAAAATTCGTGACATTTTTTTGTTTTGTCAGTGCGGTTTTCGGCGAAGTTTTTTGTGCGTACGCAGTTTTTGCCCTTTGCGCTGTTGTCAACAAGGCTGTGCGCAGGCTGTGTTTTCGGCGAAGTTTTGTCGGCAGTCGCCGTTTTTTGAAAGTCCGCTGTCGGCATAGGCCCATATTTGCGTCGTCCGTTTAGTCGGCAACGTGCCTTTGCCGCCGATCCGTCGCGCGGCTGCACCTTTCCGCTTTGCTTCGTCGTCACGCATTGCGCTTTTACAGGTTTTTTTTGTTACGCCGTCAAACGCCCTTCCGCACCTTGCCGCTTGCGCCCCCTGCCTTGCGTCGGGCAGGGGGCGTTTTGTTCCTTGACGTCAGCGCTTCGCGTATAAAACCTACCGCCGTTAAGCAAAATAATTACAGAATGATCGTGTGTACGACGCTGCTGGTATTGGCGTTTTTTCTGCTGTTGCCGTTGCGCCTCAACGTCAATTTCGTTGTGGCAATTTCGGAAAAATGCGCCTTTTTAGGGGTAAAACTGTATTGCTTTCCGCTGCTGAACGAGCGTTTTGTGCCGTGCGGCAGGTATGTGCGGTGCAGCGGTACGGTGGAGGGGGACGTGGACTTGACGCAGGGCGGCATTGGCATAGGCAGAGCGATAAGGCTGAAAAGCTTTGCGCTGTGTCTGCGCCTGAATTTTTCAACTAAGGGTGCGGCGGCGCTTCCCGTGGCGCAGGCGGTATGCATGGCGGCGCAATACGCAGGCAGAAAGCACGGGTGTCGCAGCAGCGCTTGCTGCGTCTTTTCCCTGTCGGAAAGTGTGACCGTCCGTTGCGTGGCGGAAACTACGCTGGCAGAGGTACTTGCGGCGTTGATAAAGGGGGCAAAAAAATGAACGAAATAAGTCAGATAGTGGAAACGGCTCTCACCAGCCTTACAAAGGCGGCGGAGGTAAACACCATAATAGGCGCGCCTATCGTTACGGCGGACGGAGCCACCGTTATGCCCGTTTCGCAGGTAACCTTTGCCTTTATGGCGGGCGGGGGCGAATACGGCGAAAAGCCCCGCCGCGAAGGTAATTTTGCCGGCGGTTCGGGCGGCGGCGCGACGCTTACTCCCGTAGGCTTTTTGGTGATAGACCGCAGCGGAGTGAGAATGATAGAGTCGGGCGGTGCTCTGGATAAAATTGCCGACGCAGCAAAAAACATTGCCGACGCTTTCAGGGGGCAATGATGAAAAGGCTGTTTACGGTGTTTGCGCTGTGCCTTTTGCTGCTGACAAGCAGGGGCGCGGCGGCATTGACTGCCGACAAATACACCGCCAAAAGCGCCATAGTTATGGAAAGAACGTCGGGCAGAGTGCTTTTTGCTTTGAATGAAAGGCAAAAACTGCCCATGGCAAGCACCACAAAGATAGTCACCGCCCTCACGGTGATAGAAAACTGCGACTTGTCGCAGAAGGTAACGGTACCGAAGGAGGCGTGCGGAGTGGAAGGCTCGTCGGTGTATCTGAAAGAGGGCGAGGTGCTGACGGTAGAGCAGCTGCTGTACGGGCTTATGCTGCGCAGCGGCAACGACTGTGCTGTGGCTCTGGCTGTGCATTGCGGCGGAAGCGCCGAAAACTTTTGCCGTCTTATGAAGGAAACGGCGCAGAAGTACGGCTGCAAAGACAGCAGCTTCCGCAATCCTCACGGACTTCCCGCCGAGGGGCACTATACCACGGCGTGGGATCTGGCAAAGATAACCTGCGCCGCGCTGGACAACCAAGTGTTTGCCAAAATCGTTTCCTCCCGACGGGCGGCGTTTGAAAACAGAAGTTTCGTCAACAAAAACAAATTGCTGTTTTCCTTCGAGGGCTGCGACGGCGTAAAGACGGGGTACACCAAAAAGGCGGGCAGATGTCTTGTGGCAAGCGCCACTCGGCAGGGCATGCAGCTGGTGGCGGTGGCGCTCAACTGCGCTCCCATGTACGAGGAGTGCGCCCGCATGCTGGAAAACGCCTTTGCAAAATACAGCTTAAAGACGGTGCTGCCGGCAAACAAGCTGTGCGGAGCGGTGTACCGCAACGGCAAACCCACTTACTACTATTGTACCCAGCCCTTCCGCTATCCCCTTGCCCAAGGCGAAAAGCCCACGGTAAAGGTGACTCTGCAAGAGGACGTGCAGAGGGCGGAGGTGTTTTTGGAGGGCAAAAAGGTGTATTCCGCACCCCTGCAAGCAAGATAGGCAGGGAGGTATAGAAGCAAAACGTGCGAAATTGCCAAGCCATGCGTTGCCGAAAGGGACGCTTTCATCCGCATAACGGCAATTAGTGACGAACGGGGCGAAGGCAAAAGACGACGCTCCGTCAAATCAGATAACTTTAACTGCTGCCGAAAGGGACGTTGCTTTTCGGCAGTTTCCGTGCGCGTTTGCCGATTTATCCCCTAGTTGAAAAGACGGGGGACTTCGGTAGTTTTCGTATGGCTTTCAATCAATTGTTCCCCAATCGGAAAAACTCCGATGGTGACGCTTTTCTTGCCCCTTTACGTCCGTCGGCTACTCTTTTTCTGCGGTCTGAAGGCTGTTCGTCCCTCTTTTTCTGCTGTTTTTTTCGCCGTTTCGAAAGAGTTTGTGTCGGCGTGTGCAAATGCTTCGAGGCAAAACTGCCGCTTTGTTTGCCGCAGTTGAAGTTTTTCGGCGCTGCTGTGTGCGGTGCGGCTGCAATCTGACGTCCGC
>DVOC01000085.1 GCA_018713905.1 Candidatus Fimimonas merdipullorum | reverse complement strand
TCGTAAAATTCGCCGTCCTCCTCTACCGTGTGCAGAGAGTATATCTCCACTTCGTCCTCGTCGCCTTCCGCCGCCTGCAAAAACACGTATTCCGTCCCCTCGTGCTCAAGATTGTACATATAGCGGTACTTGACTTCGTTGCCGTCGTCGTCCAAAAGGGTGACAAGATCCTCGTCACAGTCGCAGCCGTCTTCGCAGTTGCAGTCGCACTGACCTTCGTGGTTGCATACCGACTTTTCGTCGCAGTCGCATTGCGCTTCGTGGTTGCAGCCCTGTTTTTCGTTGCAATCGCAGTCGTTGTGTTTAGCCATTTGTTATCCTCCGATAATATTTTTGCATATTGGAAAAATCATGGGGAAAGCCCTGATAAAGGTCACCTTCTGCTGTCGAGATAGTTTTGCAGAATTATGGTGGCAGCCACTTTGTCTATCACCTTTTTTCTGTTTTCTCGGCGCACGTTGCCCTGAATGAGCACCCTTTCGGCGGAAAGAGTGGTAAAACGCTCGTCCATAAACTTTACCGGAACGTCGGTGTGACGGCACAGCTCCTCGATAAACTCTCTCGTCTTGCCCGTCTGCGTATTTTCACAGCCGTCCAGCCCTAAGGGCAGCCCCGAAACGATAAGCTCCGCCTGCTGCTTTTGGGCAAGGTCGGCAACGTACTGTGCGTCGGCGGACAAATTGCCCTTTCGGGTGTACGTTTCCAGAGGATTTGCAATTATTCCCATAAGATCGGACACGGCGACGCCTATCCTGACGTCCCCCACGTCCAAAGCCATTATTCTTCCCATATGTTTATTGTACCACAAACAGGAAAAATACAACAGCGTTTTTTGTCACTTTGTCGTGTGAACGCGGCAATTTTACCGCAAAACCACCGCTAAATCCGCTGACGAGCCTTTGCAAACGCGCAAGTTTTGCGTCAAAATGCGCAATGCGCATAATTTTCCGAAACGGACGGAACGTTTCGTGAGCCCTTTACCCTACGGCTATGCGTCGAGCGAGGGCATTGACGGCAATAAGCGACGCGGTGCGCTGAATGCCGAAAGTACGTCTGCCACTCGGCGTGCGTTGCGAAGGTTCGCAGGCAAGTTACACAAGCTCCCCTCTGCCGTCGCAACATTCTCAGCCCCCTATGCCCTTTATCTTGCGCTTGCCCTTGTCCACAAGTTGCTTTACGGCGGGCACCTCGTGCAGCGCCATGCCCAGAAGGACGCCCAGCGTCACAGTGAATACAAATCTTTTCATACTACCTCCCTTTGCTGCTGCAATTAGTTTGCGCCAAAGGACGCGCAGTATACGGCGAAAGTAAAAGAACACGGTCGGCTGCGGCATAAGAACATATACACACACGAGCATGATACTTTGCCGAAAAACCCGCGGAAGTTTTAACGACGGTGCAAGCGTACATGAGAAAACAACGGCGCAAGACAAACTGCGGCGTAAGGGCGCAAACGCACGGCAAGGCACAACACTTGCGTTGTTTCGGCTTGCCGACAACAAGGGCGCAAAAGCTTTTTATCGAAAAACCGTCGTAAAAGCTGCCTGCGGCGCATAGCGGCGACAAAGCATTTGAGTTTTTGTCGCCGCAACTATTCCCTTTTGCCGTAGGCTTGCAGGCGCACACTAAATTTACGTTACGCTGTTATACGTCACAGAGCGTTCTCCCAAAACAAAACGACGTCAAAGGACGTTGCCGCGTGACCGCGCAGGCGCAAAAAGCGCAGACGTTTGCCCTTTGGGAGGTATACGCGCCGCAACATTTTTCAAAACAAAAAAGCGTCGTTGGACGCTTTTTTTGCAGGGAAAATTTCGATTGTGTCACAAAAAACACTATACGTATTGAATTTCTTCTTGCTTGACCTGCTTGTGCTGTTGTTTTTCGCGGTAGTTTTCGATAGCTTTTTTTATCGCCTCTTCCGCCAGCACGGAGCAGTGTATTTTTTGCGGGGGCAGACCTTCCAGCTCCTCCACCACTCTGGCGTTCGTAAGTTTAAGCGCCTCGTCCACCGTCATTCCCTTTACCATTTCCGTAGCGGTGCTGCTGGTAGCGATAGCCGCCGTGCAGCCGAAGGTCTGGAATTTGGCGTCCACAATGACGTCGTTTTCTATTTTAAGCGTTATCTTCATAATATCGCCGCAGGTGGCGTTGCCCACCATGCCTTCGCCGTCGGCGTTTTCTATGACTCCGACGTTTTTGGGGTGAGCAAAGGCGTCCAACACCTTTTGATTGTAGTTAAACATTGTACGTTCCTCCATTTTTCAAGTTGAACAGCGGCGACATTGCACGCAGTTTTTGTATGGTATCTTTAAGTTTGTCCACCACGTAGTCCACTTCCTCGGCGGTGTTGTCCTTTCCGAAGGAAAAGCGTATGGAGCCGTGGGATATTTCCACCGGTACGCCCATGGCAAGCAGCACGTGGGAGGGATCCAGACTGCCGCTGCTGCACGCCGAGCCGCTGGAAACGGCTATGCCGTTGAAATCCATAAGCATAAGTATGCCCTCGCCCTCGACAAATTCGAAGCTGAAATTGGCTACCGACGGTATGCGGTGCTGTCTGTTGCCGTTGAAACGCACGTAGGGAATCTCCTTTTCCACACGCTCCACAAACCTGTCGCGCAGGGCGGCGATTTTGGCGTTGTTCTGCTGCCTTTCGGCAACGGCAATTTTGAGCGCCTCCGCCATGCCCACCACTGCGGGGGTATTTGTCGTGCCGCCGCGTTGCGAGCGCTCCTGACCGCCGCCGTGAATCAGCTTGTCTATCTTCACGCCGTTGCGTATATACAGCGCGCCCACTCCCTTGGGACCGTAAAATTTGTGCGCGGACATGGATATCATGTCGGCGTCCAGCTTTTTGACGTCCACCTCAAGATAGGGCATTGCCTGCACGCAGTCGGTGTGGAACAGCGCGCCGCGGCTGTGCGTTATTTCCGCCAGCTGCTTTACCGGCTGGATAGTGCCCACCTCGTTGTTGACGTACATGACGGAAACGACGGACGTTTGGTCGTCTATGGCGTTTTCGAGATATTCGGGGCGCACTATGCCTGTTTCGTCTACGGGCAGCCTTGTCACCTTGAAGCCTTCTTTTTCCAGCCAGTCGGCGGAATTGAGTATGGCGTGGTGCTCTATTGAGGAAATTATGACGTGCTTTCCCTTGCTCTGACGAGCCAGCGCGCCGCCCTTCAACGCCCAGTTGTCCGCCTCCGTGCCGCTGGCGGTAAAATATATCTCGTTGGCGGCGCAGTTTATCGCCGTTGCGATATCGGCGCGCGCCTGCGCCACGTGCTTTGCCGCCTCACGCCCGAAAGCGTGCTGACTGTCGGCATTGCCGAATTGGTCGGAAAAATACGGCAGCATTTTTTGCACTACCCGCCCGTCGCAGGGGGTAGTCGCCGCATGATCCAGATACACCTTCATAAATCGTCCTCCGAAAGTTGTTTGAGAGAAATTGTGTCCAGATAGGAATTTATGTTGTCGTACAGCTTAGCCCACAAATTGCGGGAAACGCAGTTGCATTTTGCCGAACAGGACTTGTGCAGACAGTCCACTATTTCCAAATTGTCCTCTACGGCGCGCAACACCTGCCCTACCGTGGTGCTTTGCGGCGGGTTTTTCAGCTTGTAGCCGCCGTTTGCACCCCGTACAGCCACCACGACGTTTTGTTTTTTCATCAGCGCCAATATCTGTTCCAGATATTTTTCCGTAACTCCCGTGCATTGGGCAAGGGTGCAGACGGGCACCACCTCGCAGGTATCGTACCTTTTTGCCAACTCCACCGCGGCGTACAGACCGTATCTTGCTTTTGACGACATTTTCATAGCTGCAATTCCTACTGATTTACTGGGATTATTATAGTACGATTGTTGCTCTTAGTCAAACGATTTAAGCGTCAAAAGTCAATTTTTGAAAAAACGGCAAAGCGCATGGCAAAAAACGTATTTGCCACGCTCCGTCGCAGCAATTTTTTGCAAGGCAAAACAAAAAAACGCCCGCGGCGGCAGCGACGAAAGCAGACGACTTCTCATCACGTTTTAGCAAAAATTTCGCGCAAGAGAAAAAATAAAGGCAACACGCCGCCCTTACCTCGCTTGTTTAGTCGTATAAGACGGACGGCAAAGGTTTTTCGTGTTGACGCCGGTTTTACGGCAAGGACACTGCGGACGTCACTTTCGGTATTGACTTTTTAGGGGGGGGGAATGTATAATAATGACAGGGAACGACCTCTTGCCCCGAACCGCTGCTACACGTAGCATTTGCGGGTTGCTTACCTTTTGAGCCGCCACAAAGGCGGTTGGGGTTAAAGACCTTCTTTCGGAAGATTTCACTCTATCGTGTAACCCGCATATGCCGTCAAAAATACACGTGGAATTCCCACTTGAAACAGACACTCTGATAGTGTACGTAAAAGCAAACGAACCCGCAGGAAGCAGAAACAA
>DVOC01000084.1 GCA_018713905.1 Candidatus Fimimonas merdipullorum | reverse complement strand
GGATGAGAACATAGTTGCCATCATCTACGACTTCGACAACACCCTTTCCACCAAGGATATGCAGGAATTTACCTTCATTCCCTCTTTGGGCATGGAGGCGGAGGAATTCTGGAACATGTGCGACAAAATTTCCCACAGATACCACATGGATCACATTTTGGCGTATATGTATCTCATGGCAAAGCTTTCCAAACAAAGCGGCAAAAAGCTCACTTCGGAAGCGCTGCGTGAGATGGGCAAGGGAGTGCAGTTTTTCGACGGCGTAAAGCAGTGGTTCTCGCGCATAAACGAATACGGCCGCTCCCTCGGGCTGGAAGTGAGGCACTACATCATTTCCTGCGGACTAAAACCCATGATAGAGGGCTGCGACATAGCCAAGGAGTTCTACAACGTCTTCGCCTGCGAATACGTCTACGACGAAAACGGCGAACCGGTGTGGCCCGCCGTAGCCATCAATTACACCAGCAAAACGCAGTTTCTCTACCGCATAAACAAAGGCGTAGAGGACACGGGAGAAAACAAAAAACTCAACATGTACATGCCCCATTCCGAAAGAGTGGTGCCCTTCGGCAACATGATTTACGTGGGCGACGGGCTTACCGACGTGCCCAGCATGAAGCTCACCCGTCAGCGGGGCGGCTACGCCATAGGTGTGTTCCGTACCCCCTCCGACGCTTCCTACCTTGTAGACGAGGAGCGCGTGGACTTTTACGTCAAGGGAGATTACACCGAGGGCAGCGAAATGGACAAGGTGATGAAGGCTATCCTCAACAAGATACGCGCACAAAACGAGTTCGAGGAATTGTCCTCTTCCTCCGTCACCACCGACAAGCAGTAAGCAAAAATTGCAAACGGTATGCGTTTTTCCGTACATTCGGCAATACGCATGCCGTTTTTTTTCCGCCCTTTGATTTACGACGGCGTTGCTTCGTGGTTTTTGCGTTTGCATGCGCTTTTCGACGGGCGGCACAACTTGGAAAGAAGGTTGTTTCGTGTGCGTTCCTGCCGCAAAGGCGGGCTCAGGTGTGGCGCAATTTTTGCGGTGGCTCCTTTTTTTTGCAGCATTACTTTTGCCAACTGCCTAAATGCGTCGTTTTGCCCCGTCAAACACGCAAAAAAGGACAAAATACGCCGCAAAAGAAACTATTCCGCCGTTATAGCCGCGGTATAATGTAAGACGCTCGGAGGTGGAATATGTACAGCAAACGCATAGTCATACTGCGGCAGACGGACAGCCGTTTCGCCGTGAAGGGCAGGGAAATATGCGGCGTCGTCAAACTGGAAAGTGACGTGCGCACGCAGGCGACGGTATCCGTAAGCAACGTGGACGTGTCCGTTTTCGGCGAGTGGTGGCTGCTGCTGGCAATAGGGGACAAGGTGTTTTCTCACAGGCTGGAAAGGCTGTCGGGCGAAAGCTTTTCGCTGCCCCTTGCGCAATCGGACAATATAGGGTGTCTGCTTATAAAAAGGCAGGAGCTGGCACAAGAGGCGGCGTGCGGGTGCATAGGCAGCGCCGAAACGCTTTCGCTCCTGCGCCTCAAAACGGCGGAGCTGACGGGGGACGAGGTTACCCCCTACGAGCAGTTTGTGGCGGCGTCGCAAAATTTTTATCAGGGCAACGAGGTAAAAAAACTGCGGGAAAAAGCCGACGCGCGGTACAAAAGCGTGGAGGAGTACAGCTCGGCGTTCGAGCGGTACTATGCCGCCAACTCGCAGGACAACTACTACGATTCCGTCCAGAGGGAGATATGCAGGGTGTTTTTGCAGTTTCCGCCCTATTACCCGCTGATACGCAAATACAGTCAGTCCTTTTTCGTGCGCATAGACTTCCCCTCGTCGGAAAAATACTTCGTGCTGGGGCTGTTGCAGCAGCAGGGCAGGGTAAGATATATCTGCTACGGTCTGCCGGCGGAAAAGAAGGACTTTTCCGACAAGGACTTCGTGTTTGTGGAGAACTCCCCCACACCCTTCTGGATGCTGTTTCAGGACGCCGAAACGGGACAGATAACCACTCTCAAACAGCCGGTGTAGTTTTTGGAAAGCAGGGCGTTTTGAGGGATAATTCGGCGTCTTGCGGGCAAAACTTCGCAAAAAAACCTTGCCTTTGACGAAAGAAAGGCGGCTTGCAAACCAAAACGTCGGTATTTTTTTCGGGGGAAGGGCGCAACAGTGTAAAAAGTGTTGCAATTTTACGAATTATGCCGTATAATTAAAGCCTATGTAGTATCTACATAAGGAGTAAAGTTACAATGTCTAACAAAATTGCAAAAAACGTTTTGATTTCTTTGGCGCTGTTGCTGTGCGCGGCGCTGGTGTTTGCGGCGTGTCAGCCCGGCAACGTTTTTACCCCTGTGGAAATTCCCGCAGAGGCGGAGGCAGAGGGCAACGGCGGCATTGCCGTCAAATACGGCGACTGGATATACTACGTCAACGGATACCAAAGCAGCGCGACGGCTAACAACGCATATACCTCCGACGTCCGCACGGGCGCGATAGTGCGCATAAAGGTGAGCGACCTTAACGACGTCATCGCCATAAACGATCAGGACCTTACCTCGTCGGAAAAGACGGAAAGCATCGCGAAAGCGGTGGCGGAAAAGGCACAGATGGTGGTGCCCAACTTCTACTATACGGGCAACACCTCCTCTACGGCGCTTAACGGCATATACGTGTTCAACAACCGTATTTATATCACCACCCCCAACAACGAACTGGACATCAACGGCAACGTGCTGTCCTCGCAGCTGGTGCTTGCCAGCTACAATATGGGCGGCGGCGATATGCAGCGTCACTACGTGTTCCAGTCCAACGCTCCGCAGCTCAAGCTTTCGCAGGTGGGCGAGGACGTGTACGCCACCTTTGTGCTGGACGGCAATCTCAGCGTGCTTAAAGTGGGCGAAAGCGAGGCGGACGTCATAGCCGAGGAGATCACCACTCCCGTTTTCAGCGGCGATTACGTCTACTATCTGGATTCCGACGGCTCTATCTGTCGTTACAAAACGGGGGACGCCGAAGCTAAAACGGTGGTGGAAAACCCCTCCGTCGAGGATGAAAAGAGCAGCGAATCCTACACCATACGCTCCGCCAACGGCGATTACGTCTACTACACCGTAGAGGACGATACGCAGACCTCCGGCAAAAAGCTGTACTACGCCAACGATACAAAGAGCGGTGAAATAGTGCTGGACACCGTTCCCTCCGGAAACTACTACGGCTGGCGGGATAAGGTGGTGTACACCACCAGCGTGCCCGAGGAACCCGTCACCATGTACGGTATCTGGGTGGCAAGCGGCGACGGCACGGACAAGAAGGAAGTGCTGGACGCGGCGCAAAATTCCAGCTCCATCACCTTCAACAAGCTGGTGGGCGACACGCTTTACTACACGGCTAACAGCATTTCCTACACGCTGGATCTGTCCACGGAAGGCGCGCAGCCGGTGGCTTACGCTTACAGCCTTTCCACCAGCGCAACGGGCTGGTCCGTTCCCGACGTGCTGGGCGAATACGTGTTCAGCCTTGGCAGCGGCTCCGTTTCGGTGGTAAAGTTCAACCCCGTTACAAAGCGTAATTCCGACGCTTCCGTCATCACCTTCACCGTGATAGAGGAAGACGTCGCCTGACGCAAAGTCAAAATCACAACGATAAACCTCAAAAGGACGGCGCAAGCCGTCCTTTTTTTGCGCCCTTTTGCGGCGGTTTTTGCGTCCAAGGGCTTGTGTTGCAGTTGCTTTGCCTGCGTCGTTTGCATTTTGTGCTCGCAAACAATTCTGCTTTTCTTATCATTGTATTTTGACAAACAGCCGTTTGTATGTTGTCTTTTCCGACAATATCGGCTGTTATTATCTTTGCGTATCGGTAAAAGCCGTTTTTTATCCTGCGTTGCTTGCCGACAATTTTTGCTTCGCTGTCATAGTGTATGGGCAAAGCGCCGTTTGCGGTTTTTTCTGCTTGCGCCGTTTGCTTTTGCCTACAGGTTGCGCTTTTCTCGCTATTGCCTGTCGGCAAAGACGTATCGGCAAAAGGCTGTTTTACCTTTTGTGTTGCTTGTCTGCGAGTGTTTTTCCTGTCTTTTCGTATAAGCAAAGCGCCTTTTTGCGCTTTGCTCTCCTTGCAAAACCTCTTGCCTTGTGGTATAATGCATATATTCCATAAAACTGCGGTGCGCGCCGTCGTGGCGCGCTTTCACGGGGGAATGGTGTGAAATTCGCCGACAGTCCCGCTACGGTAAGCCAAAGGCAAGTCCGAATGCCCGACCGCAGATTATTCAGGGAGCAGGTCTTCGATGCAAAGGCAGGGCTCTTTTTGCCTGCGCACAAGACCGGAAGGAGCGTTTATGAAAAAACTTTGTATTCTTTTGGCGTTGTTGTTGCCGGCTTTTGTTTTGTGCGCCTGTGTGGACAAGCCGCAGACGCAGCAGCTTTCTGCCCTGTCCGTGCCCGATTTGCAGCCCGATCAAGCCGCGGTGATAGTAAAGGAGGGGGAAACTTTTTTGGTGTGCACGGTAACTCTGGGCAGAGATACCGACGCATCTAACGGCGAGCAGCTGCTGCAATACCTTTCCGACGAGGGCATTCTTTCGGTGACGTGGCAGCAAAGCGACTACGGCAAATATCTGCTTTCGGTGGGAGGTGCCGTTGCCGACGAAAGCAAAAATCAGTTTATAGCCATCTACACCAGCGTAGAAAAGGACAAGGGCGCATGGGCGGGAGTGCCCTCCTACGAGGCGGACGGCGTAAAGCTGGTGTCCGCCGCGGTGGGCATAAGCCAACTTACCGTCGAAGGGGGAGCGGTGCTGTATTTCGAGGTGTCCTCCTATTGAAAGGGAAGTTTTCCAACGCCGCCCTGCGGCTGTGCGTAACGGCGCTGTTTGCGGCAGTGATGGTGGGCGGCAAGGAAGCGCTTGCCGCGCTGCCCAACGTCGAGGTGGTAACGCTTGTGACGGCGGTGTGCGCCTTCTGCTGGGGCGCGGCGGTGTGTCTGCCCGCCGTGGCGGCGTTTATTTTGGCGGAAATTGCCGTGTGGGGAGTAAACACTTGGGTGATATCCTACCTGCTGCATTGGAACGTGGTGGCGGCGGTTTTCTGCCTGTTGTCCAAGTGCGTCAAAAAGCCCCTTTCGCAGGCTGTGGCGGCGACAGTCGTCGGCACGGTGCTTACGGCGCTTTTTTCGGTGGTCACCTCCGCCGTGGATACGCTGATAGGCTACACCGGCAAGGGCTTTTTCTGGGACGGCAGCGACTTTGCCTCCCGCTTTGCCGTAATGTACGCCGCCGGCTCGGCGTTTTTCCTCACCCACGTGATAAGCAACGCCGTCATACTTGCCGTCGCCTTTCTTCCCCTAAAAACGCTCAACGAAAAAATAAAACTGCGCCTGTGCTGAACGCACCTCTTGCCTGTTGCGGCGAGGTGCGTTTTTTCGGTGTTCGTTTTGCCGTTGGCGCGGGGCGTTGCTGCTTGCTTTCACGGCGTTTTGAATAAATTCAGTTTTATATATTTATTAAATAACTCTCCTTCTAATTTGCGGCGGTTTTTACCGTCGAAAAATATCGGCTGAAAAAAACGATTGCTCGCGCGGTTTTGCTTGTTGCAAAAGCTTTGCCGGTCAAATAATTTTTACCGTCGAAAAAAATCGGCGGCTCACAAAGGTTTGATTACTTGCAATCTTATCTGAAAAAGTTTTTGTTTCTTTCGGGTGTTGCTTTTCCGCAAAGCCTTTGCGTAAACACTCCTTCCGATTGTCCGCCAATGTTTCGGCTGTCGGAATAATTCGGCTGTCGCAAAGCCTCGATTGTGCGCGGGTTGGGCTGCCGAAAAGTTTTGTTTGTCGCAGTTTAAGCGGACGGAAAGGCTTTGGCAGTCTGCAAAAGGTTTAGTTGTCCGAAAGCAGGTGTCGCAAAGGGCAGACGGGGCGGCTTGTCTGCGTAAAAGCGCGGCGGCGCCAGCGTTTTTTTGCGATTTCTGCGAAAAATTCGGCAAAAATGCGCCGCCAAATTGACAAATAAGCGGCGTTGAACTATACTATAACGGCAAAACGGGCGTTGCCCGAACAAAAGGAGTAGACTTATGGCAAAAGAATTTGTCAAAGAGATTGCCGATATCGATACGCAATTTACCCGTTGGTACACCGACGTCGTCATCAAAACGCAGCTGGTGGACTACGGACCAATAAAGGGAACTATGGTAATTCGTCCCTACGGCTATGCCATTTGGGAAAACATCCAAAAGCAGCTGGACGAGCGCTTCAAAGCCACGGGACACCAAAACGCCTATTTCCCCATGCTTATTCCGCAAAGCCTGCTCAACAAGGAAGCGGAGCACGTCGAGGGCTTTGCTCCCGAGGTGGCTGTGGTAAACGTAGCCGGCGGCGAGCAGCTTGCCGAGCCCTGCGTCATACGCCCCACCAGCGAAACGATCATTTGCAGTATGTATTCCAAATGGATAAACAGCTATCGCGACCTGCCCTTAAAACTCAACCAGTGGGCAAACGTGGTGCGTTGGGAAAAAACCACCCGTCCTTTTTTGCGCACGTCGGAATTTTTGTGGCAGGAAGGTCACACGGCGCACGCCACCCGCGAGGAAGCGCTTAAAGAAACCATGGACATGCTGTACCTGTACCGCGATTTCGCCCGCGACGTGCTGGCAATGCCCACCTTCATAGGGCAAAAGAGCGAAAAGGAAAAATTTGCCGGAGCGGAAGCCACCTTCGGTATGGAAGCCATGATGCTGGACGGCAAGTCCTTGCAGGCGGGCACTACCCACCATTTCGGGCAAAAGTTCAGCAAAGCCTACGACATTCAGTTTTTGGATAAGGACAACGTCAAAAAATACGTGTGGCAGTCCAGCTGGGGCGTTTCCACCCGCCTTATCGGCGCAATAATAATGGCGCACGGCGATCAGCGCGGGTTGGTGCTTCCCCCCAAAATCGCCCCCGTGCAGGCGGTGGTTATTCCCGTCGCCGCCCACAAGCAGGGCGTTGCGGAAAAAGCGCGTGAAATTGCCGCAGCCCTTTCCGCCGCAGGCATACGCACGCAGCTGGACGAAAGAGATCAGTCCCCCGGATGGAAGTTTAACGAATGGGAGATGAAGGGCGTGCCTCTGCGCATAGAGGTGGGTCCCCGCGACATCGAAAGGGGCGAGGTGACTTACAGCCGCCGCGACACCTGCGAAAAGCTTTCCGCACCCATCGAGGGGCTGGACAAGGCGGCGCTTGCTCTGTTGGAGGATATTCACGAAAGCATGTACCGCAAATCTCTTGCCTTCCGCGACTCCCACGTCAAGCTTGCCCACAACATGCAGGAGTTGGGGGAAATTCTGGACGCAAAGTGCTTTGCAAAAGTGGTGTGGGACAAGGATCCCGCCTGCGAAGCGCTCATCAAGGAAAAATTCCAAGCTACCGTAAGAGTAATGCTGGACGAGCCGCCCTTCCAAAACACCTGCACCTGCTGCGGCAAAGAGGGAGATCTCACCGTAGCCATAGTGGCGCGCGCCTACTGAGCGAAAGCCAAACGCCGCCTGCCGTTTGCCTTCAAACGGCGGTAAACATAAGAAAAAACTTATGCGGGTATAAATAAAAAATATACTTTTGCCAAAGGAAAGTTTTTGTCAGATACGCAAAAGCGTTTGGACAATTTGCCCGAATGTGGTATAATTATCGCAATCGGCGGAAGTATCGCGCCGTTTCAGGGTGATTTTCACGGCGAAAGCCGAGAAAAATAAACACATTTGTAAAAGGAGTAAACAAAATGAAAAAGGTTCTTGTTATTGCGCTTGCAGTAGTTATGGCTCTTGCAGTCGTAGCCTTCGTTGCTTGCGAACAGCCTCAGACAGTTACCGGTAAGTGCTACTACACCGCTCAAGGTACAGGTTGGTCTGCTTCTTACGGATGCATGGTTGACGTAACCGTTAAGGGCGACGTTATCACCGCTGTTAAACTGTACACAGACAAAGAAGCCGCTGCTGCAGATTCCACATGGGGTGATGCTCACCGCACCACCCCCAGCTGGACGGCTGCCGAAGGTCAGCTTGGTTATGAAGCTACCGAAGCTGCTTACGAAGATTGGCTTGCCGACGTGTTCGTAGGCAAGACCGTTGCGGAAGTTAACGCTTACAAAGCGTCCGCTACCGCTGACGGACAGTCCGTTTCCACCGAAGGCGTCAACCTCAAAGGTGCTACGCAGTCCGCTGCACGTGTCATCGTTGCCGTTCAGGACGCTCTTTCCAAGCTTCCCGCGTAACGAACAGTCAAATCAAAAAAACACGCATTACGGTGCGTGTTTTTTTGTTGCCGAAAAAGCTTTGCAAGAGCAATTTGCTTATTTGGTTGTGCGCCTCGTAACCTTCGGCGCGAGCACGTTTTGCGGCGAGGGCGCTTTCGCGCAGAGGCAAAAAAACGCTTTTTGCCGAAAGGCTGCGGAATCGTTACGTCGGCTAAGAAATGAGTGACGGTTTTGTGGTGGTCGTGTGCGGCGCGGCAAAGCGCAATTCTGTTGCCAAAAAGGCAAAATAATGGTAAAATCAACCTGCTGATATGAAAAAACTTCTCGTTATATTGTGCGCAGTCATAGCCGTTACGGCAGTTTTGGCAGGCGGCCTGTCCGGCACGCCGGCTTTTGCCGCGCAGGAAAACGTCTACACGCCGGAGCACGGCGAGTACAGGGCGATTACCATCGTCAACAACGTCACGGACAATCAGCCGGTGGGCGTGCGGTTTTCCGGCTACTATTTCGGCGGCAGCGGCATACAGGTCATGCTGGACGTATATTCTTCGCCGCAGCTGACGCTGGACTTTTTTATCGGTTCGGAAAATCTTTCGGAAAGTCAGCGGCAGGCAAAGGAGCAGATTATTGCGCTGTTCGAGAGCATAAACCAATTTATCCAACAGGTGGACGCCGCCGCCAATACTCAATACGACGGCGAAGACGGACTGCCCCTGTCGGACATTTACAAATACAACTCCGCCGTTTGCGGCGACAGGGTGGAAGTTTCCCGCTATACCTACGAAATGCTGCAAATTGCCCGCGAGATGTACAACGACACAAACGGGGCTTTTAACCCCGCCGTCTACCGTCTGGTGGACTTGTGGGGATTTTCCTCCCGTATCTACTCTAACGGCGATTTCGGTCTGCCCTACGACAGGCCGGTCACAGCGCAGCAGTTTGCCGAAAACGGCTATCCTCTGCCCGAGCAGAAGTACGTAACGGCTTTTTCGCAAAAGGATTTTGTGTCTTTTGACGAACAGGCGGTGGAGCTTACGCAGCAGGATGGCAAATACTACGTCACCAAAAACGTTTCCCCCGTTACGGTGGACGGCGTGGAGTACCAGCAGTGGCTGGATTTGGGCGGCATTGCCAAGGGGTACGTGGTGGACGGCATAAAACAGCTTTTGCAGCAGCAGGGGCTGGAAAGGTACTATATCGACAGCGGCAGCAGCAGCTCCGTTTACGGGCTGGGCTATGACGGCGGCGAAATGACCTTGAGCCTTACCGATCCGCTGGCTCCCGGAGCGGCGGTGTTCCCCACGACGCTGTTGAGCTTCAAGGTGGGCAAAAGCTCCGTTTCCACCAGCGGACAGTACGTGCGCAAATACGTCACCGACGGCGTGGAGTATTCTCACATCGTGGACGGTTCTACGGGTGCGCCGGCGCAGACGGGCGTAAAAGAGGTGCTGGCGGTAGTTCCCGAAAGTCAGGGGCTGTGGGGCGGCAAGGGCGACTGTCTTACCACCGCGCTCACCGTCATGAGCAGGCAGCAGCTTGTGGACTTTGTCAACGGCTACCTTGCCGACAACGGCATCACCGTCGTGGTGGTGTACGAAACCTTCGACGGCAAGAAAGAGATCCTGTCCAACCTCGACGAAGCAGACATAACGAAAAAAGGCGAACACTTCGACACCTACGCATGGGGGCTCAAAAAGGAAAACGGCGTATTCGTGTACGACAGTCAGGCCACCTTTCAGACGCAGCCTGACGAATACTTCGTTCTCAAAATAGTTCTTGCCTGCGTGGGTGGCGCGCTGCTTGTGGGCATGGTGGTGTATCACTTTGTCGTCGGCAGAAAAAAAATGCTGCAAAAAGTGCAGCAGGCGAGGGGCGACAAGCCCTTCAAGCTGATGGACGTAATGGTGTATCTAGGCGTGGTGCTGGTCATCATAGTGCTGTTTTCGGTGTTTTTCACCGAAGAACAGTCATCGTGGAAGACGCTGGAAGTTGTGGACGACCAAAGCGGCGAACAGCTGTTTTTCTACAACGTGGTGCGCAACGAATACAAGATAAACACCGCCAACTCCAACAGCTGGCAGATAGAGGTGCAAAGTCAGGCGGACGGGCTTATCGTCACCTTTACTCGGGTTATAGAGGGCGAAAAACACTTCAACACCCTCAAAATAACGCGCGGCGCAACGCCCACGGCAAAGATGACGGATTCGCTGTGCGGCTTCCACCAAGACTGCGTGTACAACTTCGGCGAAATTGACAAGGCGGGCGGCGTGATAGTGTGCAGTCCCAACAGGTTAAAGGTGGTTTCGGCATAGCTTTACGTCGTTTTGCGCCTTGCGTCGGCGGTTTTGCACAGCAGGACGGCAAAAGATATTCCCTGCGTCGCATAGGCAAATGCGCGCACGCTATGCAAAAAATTATTAAGGCAACGTACGATGATGATTACCCAAAAACACACAACTAAATTTACCGCAAGACGGGTGGCGATGCTTTCCGTGCTGTGCGCAATGGGGCTTATCACCTTTATGATAGAAAGCCTTTTTCCTCCGCTGTTTCTGCCGGGGGCAAAAATGGGGCTTTCCAACATATTTTCCATGCTGACGGTGTTTTTGTTGGGCGTGCCCGACGCCATCGTGCTGGTGGCGGTGCGCACCGTTTTGGGAAGTATGTTCACGGGCAATATGTCCACTTTGATATACAGCCTCACGGCGGGGTTGGTAAGCGTGCTTGCAACCTCCGCCATGGTGGAGTTTCTCTACCCCAAAATCAGCGTAATTGCCGTTTCGGTGGTGGCTGCCGTGCTGCACAACCTCACGCAGAACGTGGTGTTCTGCCTTGTCAGCAACACGCCCGAAATGTTTGCATACATGCCGTGGCTGGCGCTGTTAGGAGTGGTGGCGGGCATAATAGTAGGCTTTGCCGTGTGGTTTATCCTGCGCGCCGTACCTCTCAAAGTTTTCGCTTCCGTGCTGGGCGTTTCGCAGCAGCAGTTTGCCTCCGCCCAAAAGGAAAAGCAGGATACTTCGGTCGAGTCTGCCCAAACGCAGGAGGAAGACAGTTCTTCTGCGGAAGATTCCGTGTCGGACGACGCCCACTCGCAAAAGACTGAGGACTGACGCCCTCTTCGGGCTGTGGCTACGGCGTAACAGGGCTTTTGGGCGAGCATAAAGTCCAACACTACAAGTTTGCGGCACGGACTTTGGGCGAGTGGCACAAAGGCAAACAGCGGGAAAGGTGATAATATTGCCGGAAGCGCAAGGCGCAGAGTCCGAACTCAAAACCGAATACGCATCAAATACAGAGTTTGGACATAAAAAATCAAATACGTATCAAAAAAAAGCCGGCGCCCTCCAAAAAAAAAGACGCGGGCGCTGCTAACGTATTGAACAGCCTTCCGTCGGCAAAGTCTGCAAAAACAAGTTATAACGGTTATGAAAAAGATACTTATTTTCAACGATATTTCCGGGCTGGGCAACTGCTCAATGAGCGCCAACCTGCCCGTTTTTTCCGCCTTGGGGCACTATTGCATGCCCGTCATTACGTCGGCGTATTCCTGCCAGACGGGGTTTGGCGACTTTCATTGCTTTGCCAACGACAAAGTGGGAGTGTTTGCCAAGGATATCGTCGCCCAATGGACTCCCGACGCGGTGTACAGCGGCTACTGTCATAACTCCGACGTGGTAAGGCAGATATCGGAAGCAAAGGGTGCGCTGCCGCTGTTTGTAGATCCCGTAATGGGGGACAACGGCAAGCTGTATCCCGTATTTGACGACGACTACGTGCAGCAGATGAAAAAGCTGGTGCGGGGCGCATTTTGCATAACTCCCAACCTTACGGAGGCGTGTCTGCTTGCCGACGAGGACTACAACGAACTGCAAAAGCACTTCAACGCTCCCGGTTTTTTGGGGCTGTGCGGCAAAATCTTTGCCGATTTCACCCGAAAGACGGGGTGCTGTAGCGCCGTTATCACCGGCATTCCCTGCGGCGAGCTTATAGGCAACGTGGTGTTGCGGGGTAACGAGCCTGCGGCGTTTGTCACCAACGACAGGGTAAACGTCAACTATTCCGGCACGGGGGACGTCTTTAGCTCCGTTTTGCTGGGCACAATGCTCAAAGGCTACGGCATTGTGGAGGCAACGCAGATAGCCGCCAATTTCGTGGGCAAAGCGGCGGAACAGACGCAGCGCGAAAGGCGTTTCGGCGTGGATTTCTGCAAGGTGCTGCATTTGCTTTTCAGGTTGTAATTTCGCATTCGCCGTATTGCTTTCGGCGTTGCTTTCAAAAAACAAGACCTTCCAAAAAGGAGAAGGTCTTGTTTTTTTTGATACGTATTTGTTTTTTTGCGTCCAAACTCTATTTTGATACGTATTATTTTTTACGTTCAAATTTTATTTTGATACGTATTGGTTTTGAGTTGGGACGCTTTTATGAGCGTTTTTACGGGCGGTATTTTTTGTCAAACGCCGTCAGTCGTCTGCCCCCGCCAGCATTTCCGTCTTGTCCTTGGGGGTTTGCGGCTTGCTGTCGCCGTGCTTTACGAAAAGCATAGTCACAAAGGCAAGCGCAACGAATATCGCCGCATAGGGGAAAAGTATGGACATGGTGCCCAGCGCGTCCATAAGCGCGCCGGACAGAATAGGCGTCACTACCTGCGCAGCCATGCTGGCGGTGTAGTAGTAGCCCGTGTATTTGCCTATGTTGCCGCCCTTGGAAAGTTCCACCACCATGGGGAAGCTGTTTACGTTTATCGTCGCCCACGCAATGCCTGCCAGCGCAAACAGTACGGAAATGAGCCACGTGGGAGAAGCGGCGGTAATAAATATTCCGCCCGTAAAGGCAGCCGTCAGCAGCGCCACGCCTATCAGAATGGACTTTTTGCGCCCTATCCTGCTTGCCAAAATGCCTACCGGTATGTATGCCACCACGGCGGCGGCTTGCGCAATAAGCAAAGTGGTGTTGTAGTCCTTGTTGAGCACGTTCACGGCGTAAACGCTGTATTTGCTGGTAATGGCGTTGTAGCCGATAAACCACAGCGCAACGGAGGCAAGAATGAATATCAGCGATTTAAGCTTGTCCTTGGGCAGTTTTTCCGTCGCGGCGTTTTGTTCCGTCTGCTCCTCGGGGTCCTCCTTGTCCAGTTCCGCCTGTGCCGCCAGCATTTCGCCGTTCCATTTCTTTTCCTTTACGGTAAAGGCAAACACGGCAAGCGCCACCAGCATTATGCCGCACACCGTCACCACAAACCAAGTGTAGTTCATCATCTGGTTAGCCACGCTGCCCGTGCCGAAAACCATTCCTAAAAGCAGCACCAATATGCCGCCCGCCGTACCCATAAGGTTTATTATGGCGTTGGCTTTGCTGCGCAGCGGCTTCACCGTCACGTCCGGCATAAGCGCCACCGCGGGAGAGCGGAACACCGCCATGGAGATGAGCGTCAGCAAAAGCACTATGACGAAAATTGCCAATATGCCGGCGTTGTTCTGCGTAACGGTGTGGGCAAACTGGTTTTCCGCCGCCGACACCAGCGACGAATAGGCGTTGGTGGTGCGGGCGCCCTCCTCCAAGGGAGTGCCGTCGGCGTATTCGTACACCGTCTTGCCGAACAGTCCGCCGCCCTTTTCCTTTACCACGCACACCTTGTAGCTGTCGTCGGCGTGGTTGTACACGTAGTAGCTGTCGTAGGAAAGGTCGCCGTACCATTGCTGTACCTGTTGCTTTTCGCTGTCCGTCAATTGGTCGTAGCTCTTGTTGAAATACACCTTGGCGGCGTAGTCGTGCACCGTGTACGTTTCCGCCACCTTGTTGTTGGTCACGGAGTGGTATTCGCGGTTTACCACCGTGTAGTTCTGCTGCCAATAGGTGTCCTTTGTGCCCTCCGAAAGCTTTGCCAGCTGCGCGTTGTCGGCAAAGGTAAGCCCCACGAAAAACAGTACGGCGCACACCGTGCCTATGACGATAAAGGGGGTGCGCTTGCCGTATCGGGTATCCTTCTTGTCCGAAAGCGCCCCGAACAGCGGCAGCAAAAACAGCGCCAGAATGTTGTCCAAGGACATTATCAGCCCCGACCACGTCTGATCCAGCCCGAATTTGTTGGTGAGCATAAGGGGCACTATGGTGTCGTATGCCTGCCAGAAGGCGCATATAAGAAAGAATGCAAACCCCACCAGCAGCGTGCGTTTGTAGTTAAGCTTCATATTTACGCTCCTTGTTTTTGGTACGTATCCATTATAACCTACCCGCACCGCCTTTGTAAATACTTTTTGAAAAAGTTTGTTCACCTATAAAAGGCGCAGATTTGCGTTTTTACGGCAAAGTAAGCTTGCGCTTCGGCGGCTTGTTCGGGGGCGGTTGGCGGCGGTTGGTTTTCGCCGTCAACCTTTGCGCTCTCTTGGCGTATATTAGTGTGTATGAAAGGGTTTGTAAAAAAACAGGCGTTTGCAGCCGCTCTGTTTGTGTTCAGCGTAACGGCGGTGTTTTGCCTGCTGTCCTTTTTGCCAGACGTCCCCGCAAAATCTCCCGAAAAGCACTACGGCGGAGTGGTGGAATTGTGGAACGTCGAAACCTTCGAAGGGGGCAGCGGCAGCAGGACGGCGTGGCTGACAAGGCAGGCGGCGGCGTTTGAGAGGGAGCACGAGGGACTGTTCGTGCACGTCACCACTCTTTCCGCCGAGCAGGCTGCGCAAAAACTTAAAGAGGGCGAAAGGTTCGACGTGCTGTGCTTTTCCGGCAGCGGCGAAAACTATCTGCCTCTCCTGCGGCCGGTAAACGCCGCCGTGCGCTCCAACGTGGAAGCGTCGGGCACGGTGAGAGGAGTGCAGTACGCTCTGCCGCTGTATTGCGGAATATACGCGTTGTTTGCCAGACAGTCGCAAATTTCCCCCAATGCCGCGGCAGCCGACGCGCTGGGCTTTTCTTATACGGTCAGGACTGGCAGGCACCAATACGTATTGCAGCCCGTCGTGTGCGGCTTCACCCCCTACAACAGTCCCCTTTCCGCCCTTGCCGCGGCGGGGGCGAAGGGAAATTTTGCTCCAAACTATTCCGTTACGCAATACGCGGCGTATCAGGCGTTTGTCGAGGGCAAAACGGCGGTGGCGCTTTTGGGCACGCAGCGCGATTTGTACCGTCTTTCTCAAAGGGAAAGGCAGGGCAGGATAGAAAGTCTTGCCTTTTTCCCGCTGTGCGGCTACACCGATTTGGTGCAGTATCTGTCTGTTCACGCCGACGCTCCCGCCTGCTGCGACTGTTTTGCGGAGTTTATGGTAAGTGAGAAGGTGCAACAAAGCCTTGCGGACATATCGCTGTTTTCCGTCTTGGACGAGGCAATTTACACCGACCAAAGGTATGCCGAGGCGGAAAAGCTGCTGAAAAACGCCTACGTCCCCAACGTGTTTTTCCCCTCCTCTTTGCGCGAGGAGGCATTGAAGGAGCTGTCGTCATGACCGTGTTGGAAAAGGCTGCGGCAAAAATGAAAAAATATCGGGTGCCGTACAGAACGGAGTGTGCCTTTAATGAGTTGACAACGCTGGGTACAGGGGGTAAAATTTATCTTACCATAGCGCCGGAAAACGCGCGGCAGCTTGTGTGGGCGGCAAAGTACCTTTCCCGTAGGCAAATCCCCCATTGCTTTGTGGGATACGGCAGCAACATTCTCGCTTCCGACGACTTTTACGAGGGGGTTGCCGTGGTGACCAAGGGCGTCAAGGGGTGCGTTTTTCACGACGGCACGGTGACGGCGCAATGCGGACTTTCCACCTCGGCGCTGTGCTCCAAATTGGTAAACGCAGGGCTTTGCGGCGGCGAATTTTTCGGCTGTCTGCCGGCGACGGTAGGGGGAGCCACCGTGTGCAACGCCGGCTGCTTCGGGCAGAGCGTGCAGGACGTGGTAAAAAGCGTCACCCTGCTGGAAAAGGGCAAATTGCGCCGTATCGAGGCAAAGGACTGCCGCTTTTCCAAGCGAAACAGCCTGTTCAAGCAAAGCGGATGTCTTGTTTTGCAGACGGAAATGGTTTTTGGCAGGGACAATCCGCAGCGCATACAAAGCCGTCTTTCGGCAATGCGCCGCTATAAGGCGCTTACGCAGCCGCTGGGCTGCCGTTCGGCGGGGTGCGTGCTGTTTCACCCTACGATATCTCTTTCGCCGCTAATAGAGCGTGCGGGGCTGAAGGGCTTTCGCATAGGGGGCGCGGAGGTGTCGCAAAAGCACGCGGGGTTTATCGTAAACGTTGACAAAGCCTCCTCTGCCGACGTATACTTGCTTATACGACACGTTAAAAAGGCGTTATGCGAAATGGGCGTAAACGCCATGACGGAGGTGTGTCTTATAAATTTTCCGCCAAAGGAGCAACAATGTCCTTTTCCCGTTCGGTAAAACAGGAAATACTCAAAAAGCTGCGCAGAAAAAGCTGCTGCGCAAGGGCTTTTCTGTGCGCCGTTTTGAAGGGCGGCGGCAGTCTGCTGCTTTCGCAGGGCAAGGTGGGCTTCGTGGTGGAAACGGACAGCGCTCCCCTTGCGGAAACGAGCTGCCGTTTTGCCGAGGAATTTTTCCACGAGCAAAGCGAAGTGCTGGAAGTGCAGGGGGGCACGGGCAAAAAGTACAGCTGCCGATGGAACGCCACACTTGGGGAAAAGCTGCAAATAGAGGACGTGGAACTTTCTACGGAGAGGGAATGCTGTCAAAAAGCCTTTATGCAGGGACTGTTCGCCGTGTGCGGCTCCGTTTCCATTCCGCAGACTCAGGACGCGCTGTTCGGTCAAAGCGCCCACTCCAATTATCACTTGGAGCTGCGTTTTTCCGACGGCGATTTTGCCACTTTCGTGCAGCAAAAGTATGACTTTTTGCAATTCAAGAGCGTTCAGCGCAAAAACGGAGTGGTGCTGTACCTCAAAGAGGGGGAAAAGATTTCCGATTTTCTTACCTACATCGAGGCGGTGAAGGGCAAATTTACCGTGGATAACGTCATAATCGGGCGCAGCTTCCGCAACAAAGCCAACAGACAGCGCAACTGCATAGATTCCAACATAGAAAAGTCCGTGCTTGCGGGGGCAAAGCAGCTGGCGGACGTGGAAAAGATACGCCGCGCGGGCAGGTTCAACTCTCTTCCGGATGGGCTGCGACAGGCGGCGGAGGCGAGAGAGCAGCACCCCGACGCCAATCTTGCGGAGCTTGCCGCCCTCTTGGGCATATCCAAAAGCGGCGTAAACCACCGTTTGGCAAAGATAGCGGAGATAGCCGCGCAAATAAACTGACAGGGCCGTTAAGCGGCGAGGAGCACAAATGAAACCATTCGTACATCTGCATCTGCACACGGAATACAGCCTGCTGGACGGGGCGACGCGCATAGACGACCTGCTGCAACGGTGCGTGGAATACAACATGCCCGCCGTTGCCGTGACGGATCACGGCAATATGTACTGCGCGTGGAAGTTTATGAAGGCGTGCGCTGCCATAAACCACGACGAACAGGGCAATTTTTTGCAGAAGGTAAAGCCCATAATAGGGTGCGAATTTTATATGTGCGAAAACCTTTACGGGGTGGGGTACGAAAACAAGGAGTACTACCACCTTATTCTGCTTGCCAAAAACAACGTGGGCTACTACAATCTGTGCCGTCTTAACTCCATAGCATTTGTGGACGGGTTTTACTACAAGCCGAGGATAGACTTCGACACTCTCAAAAAGTATTCCGAGGGGCTGATATGCCTTTCGGCGTGCATAGCGGGGCAGTTGCCCCGACTGTTTCTTGCCGACAGACCGCAGGAGGCAAAGCAGCTTGCCCTGCAATACAAGCAGCTGTTCGGCGACGACTACTACATAGAAATCCAAAAGCACGGCATAGCCGACGAGGACGCCGTCATGCCGCAGCTGGTGCAGCTGGCAAGGGAGCTGGACATAAAGATAGTGGTGACCAACGACGTACACTACCTCAACAAAGAGGACGCGGAAATTCAGGACATAATGATGTGCGTGCAGATGGGCAAGTTCTACGACGATCCCGACAGAATGAAATTTCAGGGAGAGGAATTTTACCTCAAAACGTACGACGAAATGGCGGAGCTTTTTCCCAATCTGCCCGACGCGATGGAAACCACTCTGGAAATTGCCGAAAAGTGCAACGTAAACTTCGGCAAGGAAAAGCTGCTTCCGCTGTATACTCCCCCCAACGGCATGTCTTCGCCGGATTACCTGCGCTATCTGTTGGAAGAGGGACTCAAAAAGAAGTACCCCGACTGCACGCAGGAGATACGGGACAGGGTAGAGTACGAATACGGCGTAATTTGCGATATGGGCTTTGTGGATTACTACCTTATCGTATGGGACTTTATCAACTACGCCAAAACCAACGGCATTCCCGTAGGCCCCGGCAGAGGCAGCGGCGCCGGCAGCGTCATAGCCTACCTCATAGGCATAACGGAAGTGGAGCCCTTCCGCTACAACCTCATGTTCGAGCGGTTTTTAAATCCGCAAAGAAAATCCATGCCCGACTTCGACGTGGACTTCTGCATGGACAGGCGGGGCGAGGTGATAGACTACGTTCACAAAAAGTACGGCAGCGACAACGTCTGCCAGATAGTCACCTTCGGCACCATGGCGGCGAAAAACGCCATAAGGGACGTGGCAAGGGTGCTGCGGCTGCCCATTGCCGAATCCAACCGTCTGGCAAAAATGGTGCCGGACAACTTCAAATACACTCTAAAGCACCTTTTGGGACTCAAAAAGTACAAAAAGGAGGGAGACACCTACGTCTCCGAAGAACTCAAACAGGCGTACAACGATCCCGCCACTCACAAGGTGATAGACATCGCCATGCGCATAGAGGGCTCTCCCCGTCAGACGGGCATGCACGCGGCGGGCGTGGTGATATGCCGCGAAAAGGTTTCCGACCACGTCCCCTTGCAGACCAACGGCGGCTCCGCAGCCAAGGGGGGCATTGTCACCACCCAATACACCATGACGGAAGTGGAGGAGCTGGGACTGCTCAAAATGGACTTTTTGGGACTGCGCACGCTGACGGACATAAAAAAGGCGTGCGACTACGTCTACGAGGACTACGGCGTCAAGGTGGATTTTTCCAAGGACGACTATTCCGATCCCAACGTCTTCAAGCTGATAGGCAGCGGCGACACCATGTGCATATTCCAGCTGGAAAGCGGCGGCATGTGCGACCTTATGCACCGCATGAAGCCGACAGGGCTGGAAGAAATCATCGCCGGCATAAGCCTGTACCGTCCCGGTCCCATGCAGTACATAGGCGACTATATCGATTGCAAATTCGACAAATCCAAAATACACTATCTGCACCCCTCCATGGAAAGCATTCTTTCCGTCACCAACGGCTGCATAGTGTATCAGGAGCAGGTTATGCAGCTGGTAAAAAAGCTTGCAGGCTTTTCCACGGCGCTGGCGGACAACGTCCGTTACGCCATGAGCAAAAAGAAAACGGACATGATGAGGGAGCTGGGCGAGCTGTTCGTGCACGGCGGCACGTGGCACAACGGCGAAAAGGTAGCGGGGTGCGTCAACAACGGCATTCCCGAAGAAACGGCGCTCAAAATTTACAAGCAGCTGGACGACTTTTCCCAATACGCCTTCAACAAATCGCACGCCACCTGCTACGCCTACGTGACCTATCAGACGGCGTGGCTGAAAAACTACTATCCCGCCGAGTTTATCTGCGCGCTGCTCAACAACAGGATAAACGACATAACGCAGATAAAAAAGTACATGGAGTACGCCAAATCGCAGGGCATACAGGTGCTGCCCCCCTGCGTCAACAAAAGCCGCGACGTCTTCCGCGTGGAAAACGGCGCGCTGCGTTTCGGACTTGGGGGCATAAAGAACATAGGCATAGGCATAGTCAAGCAGCTGGTAGAGGAGCGCGAAGCGCGCGGCGAGTTTACCGATATGACGGATCTGTTTGAAAGGTGCAATTCCTTCCTCAACAAGCGCATGATAGAAAACCTCATCAAGGGGGGCGCGCTGGATTGCTTCGGGCGTACCCGCGCCGATATGCTGCAATGGTACAACGAGGAGTTTACCGAAGTCACCGAGCGCGTCAAGCGTCAGGCGACGGGGCAGCTTTCGCTGTTCGACTTCATGCCGGAGCTCAAAACGGAAGTGCGTCCCACTCGTCCGCAGGTAAAGGAACTGCCCAAGCAGGTGCTGTATAACTTCGAAAACGAAGTGCTGGGGCTGTACATGACGGGCTCGCCGCTGGACGACTACGACGAAATAAGCAAAAAGTACCGCTTCGACTTCACCACCGAGGAGACCTCCCCCGTCCAGCCGGAAGGCTCCGAGGAAAAAATTTACCCCGTCGTAGCAAAGCGCTTTGTCACCACGGGCGGAATTTTGCGCGGAATACGGGTGGTGATAGGCAACGACAACAAAAAAATGGGCTTCGCCACGCTGGAAGACAAGTATTCCACCATAGAAGTGGCGATATATTCCCCCGCCTACGACAGGTACAAGACGTTGTTTGCCGAGGACAGCTTCGTGGTAGTAAAGGGCACATTGGGCGAAGCGCGCGATGGCTACAAAATCACTTTGCGTGAGATAATCAACCCCCACGCCCAAAAGGAGCAGGAGGAAGCGCCTTCCCTGCCGCAGACAAACGTCACGCTGTGGCTGCGAATGGACAACAACGACGCCGAGCTGTATGAAAAGGTAACCCGCGTATTGGCGCAGTACGAGGGGGATATTCCGGTAAAATTCAAGATAGAGGGCAAGCCCTTCGCCTCCGAAAGGCGTGTGCGCAGGTGCGGCGGCATAGAGTACGAACTGCACAACCTGCTGGGAGAAGAAAACGTCGTCTTTTTTGAAAAATAGCGGCGGTGTACACAAAAAAGCAACACGTATACGATTTTTATGCACAACTGCGGCACTTTTGCCGCAGTGTACTGCTTTTTAGGGACAAAATTTCGTCAAGACAACGAAAGGGCAGTCCTTGACTAAATAATTACGGTATGATATAAATTATTATACGGGCGCGTTGTGCGCCGTAAGCGCTGAGCTGCGCCTGCGTCCCTTCGGACGGGCGCGAATTGTTGTCGCGTCGGCAAGCGTTGTCTGCGGCTTTGCCTCTTGCGGGCAGGCAAACGCACTTCGGTATATACGCAACGGCTTGCGGAATGACCGTCAGAAACAACCAAACGAAATAGCCACGGCTTCGCCGCGCCGACGGCAGGGGCTTGCGGCAGGAGGCTTTCAGTTTTATTAAAGTTTTAGGTGGTATATAATAGAGATATTGTAAAAAAGACAAAAGCGCCAAGCAGGCGACCTTTTCCAAGAGGGAGAAGGCAGGTTCAACAAGAGTTGAAAGGTGAAAGATGATACGAAAATTACTTAGACATGCAAAAGGATACGAGGGCAAGTCCATAGCGACGCTGTGTCTGGTGCTGTTTGAAACGGCGCTGGAGGTGGTGCTTCCTATGTTCATGTCCTATATTCTCAACACAATGCAGCTGTTTGCAAACGGCACACCGCTGAAAGAGGCGCTGATATATCTCGACCTTCAAACGGGGCAGATAGTCAGCCTTGCGGAAAACAGCCTTACGCCGGTAACGCAACAGCTGCTTTTAAGCGTAGTGGTCACGTACGGCGTGCTGATGATAATTTCCGCCGCGCTGTCTCTCTCGGCGGGAGCGTTGGCAGGCAGGCTGTGCGCGCAGGCGGGCGCGGGATTTTCCCGCAACGTGCGTTATGCTCTGTTCAAAAAGATACAAAGCTTTTCCTTTTCCAACGTGGACAAATTTTCCACGGCAAGCCTTGTCACCCGTTCCACTACCGACGTAAACAACGCGCAGCAAAGCTTCATGATGATAATCCGCACCGTCATACGCGCTCCGGCAATGCTTATTTTCTCCTGCATAATGGCGTTTATACGGCATCCCGACATGGCGTGGGTATTTCTGGTGGCGGTGCCTCTGCTGGGGCTGGTCATGGGCATACTTGCCGCAAAGGTACATCCTCTGTTTTTGTCCATGCTCAAAAAGTACGACAAAATGAACGCCGACGTACAGGAAAACCTTGTGGGGATCCGCGTGGTGAAGTCCTTCGTGCGCGAGGATTACGAGGAGGAAAAGTACCGCCGCTCTACCGAAGAGGTGCGCAAGTCGCAGCTTAAAGCGGAACGGCTGCTTATTCTTATGAATCCTCTTGTCAACTGCATAGTGTACGGCACCATAGTCACGCTGCTTATTATCGGCGGCGCCGAAATCGCCGACGGCAGAATAGAGTCGGGCACCCTTACCGCCATGATGAGCTACTGCACGCAGATACTCGTATCGGTGATGATGATATGCTTCATCGCCGTGCAGCTGGTCATGTCCCGCGCTTCCATAGACAGAATTTACGAAGTGCTGGAAACGGAGCCGGACATCAGGGACGGAGAGCAAAAGGATCTGCAAGTCAAGGACGGCAGCATAAAGTTCGACCACGTAAACTTTTCTTACTCCAATAATGCCGAAAACCTCACCCTTACCGACATAAACCTCGACATAGCCTCCGGCGAAACGGTGGGTATCATCGGTGGCACGGGGGACGGCAAAAGCAGTCTGGCGCAGCTTATTCCCAGATTTTACGACGTGCTGGACGGTTCCGTCACGGTAGGCGGCGTGGACGTCAGGGAATACTCGCTGTTCAACCTGCGCGAAAGCGTGGCAATGGTGTTGCAAAAGAACGTGCTGTTCAGCGGAACCATACGGGAAAACCTGCTGTGGGGCAACAAGGACGCCACGCAGCAAGAGATAGAGGCTGCGGCAAAGGCGGCTTGTGCGCACGACTTCATAATGTCCTTCCCCGACAAGTACGAAACGGACTTGGGACAGGGCGGCGTAAACGTCTCCGGCGGACAGAAACAGCGTCTGTGCATAGCAAGGGCTCTGCTCAAAAAGCCCAAGATAATGATTCTGGACGACTCCACCAGCGCGGTGGATACCGCCACCGACGCGCAGATACGGTACGGGCTTAAACAGCTGGACAAGGACATGACCACCATCATAATAGCCCAGCGTATTTCCTCGGTGGAGCATTGCGACAAGATAGTGGTGCTCAACGACGGCAAGATAGACGCCGTAGGCACGCACGAGCAGTTGCTCAAAACCAATCAGATATATCAGGAAGTGTACCATTCTCAGCAGAAGGGCACAGCGGAAGGGGGTGAAAACTGATGCCGGGACCTAACAAAAACATGGGGACTCCCCGTCCCACAAACCTCAAACACAACGTGGGCAGGCTCATAGGTTACCTCAAGCCCTACCGCGGCAGGATGGTGGTGGTGTTTGTGTGCATACTGTTGCAGTGCGCATGCAACATTCTGGCAACCTCTATGCTTACGCCGCTATTGAACGGGCTTTCGGCAAAGGACGCCACCGTGACGCTTACCGGCATTGCGGCGCTGGACAACTTGGCGCTGACGGACAAGACGGCATACCTGTTCACCATGGTGGGCATGATAGCCGGCATTTACCTGCTCAGCCTTTCGGCAAACTACATTCTCAACCGCATAATGGTAGGTGTGTCCACGGGCACCATCAAGCGGCTGCGTACCGACCTGTTCGAGCATATGCAGAGGCTGCCCATAAAGGTGTTCGACAACACCACCCACGGCGAGCTTATGACGCGCTACACCAACGACGTGGATATGATGAACGAGTTTATCGCCCGTTGTATCCCGCAGATGGTAAACAGTCTGGTGACCATTCTGGGCGTGTTTACGGCAATGTTCATTCTCAACTGGGCACTTGCGCTGATAATGGTGGGCATGCTGGCAATAATGCTGGTGATAGTAAAAGTCATCGGCGGCAAATCCAAAAACAACTTCGTGGCGCAGCAGAACGCCGTAGGCAAGCTAAACGGCTATCTGGAAGAACTCACCGAAGGTCAGAAGGTGGTAAAAGCCTTCAACCACGAGGAAATAGCCGTTGCGGAGTTTGACGAGATAAACAAACATTGGCAGCTTGTTTCCGGCAAGGCAAACAGCTACGCCAATATGATGGGACCTATCCTCAACAACCTTTCCCATTTCTTCTACGCAGGCATTTCCATTGTGGGCGCCATAATGGCTGTCAATGCGGAAAATCCCCTCTCCTACGTGGGCATTATAGCCGCTTTCCTGCTGTATATCCGCAACGTGACCATGCCCATTCAGCAAATTTCCCAGCAGATAAACCTGCTGTTTATGGCTGTGGCGGGCGCTGAACGGGTGTTCTCTCTTATGGATACTCCCGTAGAGGTGGACGACGGCTACGTCACGCTGGTAAACGCCGTGATAGACGAAAAGGGCAACGTCACCGAAAGCGCGACGCGCACGGGCAGATGGGCGTGGAAGCACCCCCATCACGACGGCACCGTCACCTATACGGAGCTTAAAGGGGACGTGCGCTTCGAGGACGTCACCTTCGGCTACGAGCCGGACAAAACGGTGCTGCACGATATTACGCTGTACGCCAAACCGGGGCAAAAAATCGCTTTCGTCGGCTCTACCGGCGCAGGTAAAACCACCATAACCAACCTCATCAACAGGTTTTACGACGTGCCGGACGGCAAGATACGTTACGACGGCATAAACATCAACAAAATCAAAAAGGCGGATCTAAGACGCTCGCTGGGCATGGTGTTGCAGGACACCCACCTGTTCACCGGCACCGTTATGGACAACATTCGCTACGGCAGGCTGGACGCCACCGACGAGGAATGTATCGCGGCGGCAAAGACGGCAAACGCACATCAGTTCATAATGCACCTGCCCGAAGGGTATCAGACCATGCTCACCCGCGACGGTGAAAACCTTTCGCAGGGACAAAGACAGCTGCTCAGCATTGCCCGCGCGGCGGTGGCGGATCCCCCGGTGCTTATTCTGGACGAAGCCACCAGCAGCATAGATACCCGCACCGAGTGGCTTATCGAAAAGGGCATGGACGCCCTTATGGAGGGCAGAACCACCTTCGTCATCGCCCACCGTCTTTCCACCGTGCGCAACAGCAACGCCATCATGGTGCTGGAACACGGCAGGATAATCGAGCGTGGCGACCACGACGACCTGATAGCGCAAAAGGGCAAGTACTACCAGCTTTACACGGGCATGTTCGAGTTGAGCTGACGTACGCAAAAACGCGACACGTATTTGATTTTTGCAAACAAAAACCGCACAAGGAGCAACGTCCTTGCGCGGTTTTTTTCGCCGTCCGTGTGTAACGGGACAAGGGCTCGGCTTGCGCGCTTCGTAACGGCTGCCGCTGCCGCGTCCTGTCTTCTGCGCGTCAAAACCGACGCGGGGCAACGTCGTGCGCCGAAAAGGGCAGCGTACGTCATAGCCGCCCTGCCGTCACGGCGCGAAAGGGCACAAAAAAAGCCGACGGCGTCGGCTTTCATTCTGCCGCAGGGGCAGAGGGCTTAACGTATTTTTCAAACAGGTCGTTCACCTTGTCGCGGAAGGCGTTTGCCACGGCGTATCTGTCCATGCCTTCAAATTCCGCAAGCGTAGACGGCTTGCCTATCACCATTTTGTTGTGCTTTTTGTGGTAGTACACGGGGTAAATATCCACGTCCTCGCCGTACACCTTGCGATACCTTTCGGCAATGCCCACAAACCCCGCAAAAAAGGAGGTCAGCTTTTCGTGGTAGCCGGTGGAGGAGTCCTCGGGGAATATCATCACCGGCACGTCGGCGCGTATGCACGCCAGACTGTTTTTGACGGTGGTGGCAAAGCGGGCGTCGTCGTAGGAGGGCAAAACCTTAATTCCGCGGTAGAAATATATGGAGAAAAAGGCTTCGAACGCGGCTATCAGCGTGGCGGGAAATTTTTTCATTCCGCGCTTCTGCACAAAGTATACGTCCCGCAGGTATCTGAAACGGGATTTGTACCCTTCCAGCATGGGATACGCCCCCAGCGTGGCGTGAAACAGCGGAAAGTACAGCGAATAGATCACCGGGCCGTTCATGGCGCTGTGGTTGGCTACTATTATACTTTTCTTGGAGAGAGCGTCGTTCAGGTTGATTATTTCCGGTTTTTTGTAAATCAGTTTAAGAATTTTGGAAACGCCCTTCCATATCGGCTGCTTTTCCGACGGTACTTTGAAGGTTTTTTTCATTTTTTCTCCGCTGAATGTTCGCCGCAATACGGCGTACTTTATTATACCACAAAATTTAACATTTGTTAAATGATTTATCCCTTGCGGCGTGAGCGGCGCAAAATTTCCGACGCATTTTGTCGAAAGTGGCGGCAAAGGGTAACGTCGGGCAGAGCAAACCGTTTAGGCAAAGCGCAGTCTGCCGTTCTCGCCATTGCCTTTGTGCGTGCTGCCCTTCGCCGCCTTGGCATGAACGGTGACAACAATTGACGGCGAAATTAGTTTTTGCGTGCGCCTGCCCCTCGCAGTCATGGCGCCGTCGTCCTTCATTTCTTCGGACAGACAAATGCAAAACGGGCAAAAACCGCAAAGGGGTTTACCTCGCGCGAATTTTATATTATAATAGAAAAAACAAAGGACCAAAAACAAGAGGCGAAGTATGTTCAATATCCTTGTGGTGGAAGACGACGCGGGCACCCGCAAGCTGCTGTGCGCCCTGCTGAAAAGCGACGGCTACAACGTGCTGTCTGCGCAGGACGGTGCCGAGGCGCTGGAAGTGCTGGACAAAAATCACGTCGATTTGCTGGTGATAGACGTCATGATGCCCCGTATGGACGGCTACACTCTTACGGAGCAGCTGCGGGGCGGTGGCAGCACCCTTCCCATGCTGATGCTTTCGGCAAAGGACGGCGCCGCCGACGTAAGGCACGGGTTTGTCGTGGGCATAGACGACTATATGAAAAAACCCTTCGACGTGGAGGAGCTGCTTTTGCGCATACGCGCCCTGCTGCGCCGCGCAAAGATAGCCACGGAAAAAAAGATAGTGGCGGGCAGCGTCACGCTGGACTACGACTCCCTTACAGTAACTACCGACAAGGGCAGAGAAACGCTTCCGCAAAAGGAATTTCTGCTGCTGTTCAAGCTGCTGTCCTACCCCGACGTAGTGTTCACCCGTTTGCAGCTTATGGACGAAATTTGGGGTATGGACGCCGAAAGCGACGAACACACGGTAAACGTACATATAAACAGACTGCGCACCCGCTTTGCCCACTGCGACGACTTTGAGATAGTCACCGTGCGAGGCTTGGGCTACAAGGCGGTGCGCAAAAACGTAGGGGAGGACGGAAGGTGAAAGTATGAGCAAAAAAGGGCGCAAATCGCGCAGCGTATTCAACAGAATAACTCTTACGGTGGTGCTGGGACTGTTTATACTGCTGGTGGCAACCATGCTACTTACGGCAGCCGCCGTGTCGGTGATAGTGTCCTTCGGGGCGGTGGAAAACCTGTGGCTGTACGCCATCATCATCTTTGCCATAAGCGTCGCCATCGGCACGGGGCTGTCCTTCGCCTATTCGGCGGTGATGGTAAAAATCACCCGTCCCTACGTAGAGGGACTGCAAAAAATTGCCGACTGCGACTTTTCCGTAAGGATACAGGACTCTCCGCTGCTGGCGGGGTTGGGCATAGCGCAGAACTTCAACGATATGGCAAAAAAGCTGGAAAGCGTGGAAACGCTGCGCGAAGGGTTTATTTCCGATTTCTCTCACGAGTTCAAAACTCCCATCGTTTCTCTTTCCGGTTTCGTAGCCCTTTTGCAGCGGCCGGACGTTTCCGACGAGGACAAAAAGGAATACCTCGCCGTCATTTCGGAGGAGTGCGGCAGGCTGGTGCGGCTGTCGGACAACGTGCTCACGCTGTCGGGGCTGGAGGGCAGGCAGGTGACGTTGCAAAGCTTTGTGCTGGACGAGCAGCTGCGGCGGTGTATGCTGATGTTTGAAAAGCAATGCGCCGAAAAGGGTGTGGAGATGTGCGCCGATCTGCCGCAGATAACGGTGCGCAGCGAAAGCAAGCTGTTAAGTCAGGTGTGGGTGAACCTGCTTTCCAACGCCGTCAAGTTTACCCCCGCAGGGGGCAAGGTGTCCGTTTCGGCACGGCAGGAAAGGGGCGTAGTGTCGGTCACCATTTCCGACACGGGCTGCGGCATGGACGAGGAGGTGCGCAGCCGCATTTTCGACAAATTTTATCAGGCGGACAGCTCCCGCGCGACGCAGGGCAACGGGCTGGGACTTGCCATTGTGGACAAAATCGCAAAACTGCTTCACTTGCAAGTGCAGGTGCAAAGCAAAAGGGGAGAGGGCTCCTCTTTCACAGTTATAATACCCGACAAAGATGAAACAAAATGACGTTGTAACGTACACCGCGCAGGCGTATTCCGACGGCGAAACGGTGGGCAGCGTGGGGGAATACACTCTTTTCGTGCCCTTTATGGCGCAGGGCGAAACCGCCGAGGTAAAAGTAAATTACGTAAAGGGCAGCGTGGCATATGCCGACGTCGTACGCATAACGCGCCCTTCGCCGCACAGAGTAACGCCGTCCTGTCCGCTGTTCGGACTGTGCGGCGGGTGCGCGCTTATGCACCTTCAATACGCCGAACAGCTGCGCTTCAAAACGCTGAAAGTGCAAAACGCATTGCGCAAGATAGGGGGCATAACGGCGGAGGTGTCCCCCTGCGTGCCCAGCCCTCTCACCGTGCGCTACCGCAACAAGCTGTCTTTGCCCGTCAGGGGCAAAAGGGGAAGGGTAAAAATAGGCATGTACCGCCGCGGCAGCCATACGGTGGTGGATTCCGACGACTGTCTGCTGGGCAACGGCGTGTTTGCCGACGTGGTGAATATTTTCCGCAGCTATCTAAACGACTGCGGGGCGCAGCCCTACGACGAAAAAACCTTCGGGGGCGAGGTGCGTCACCTTGTGGCAAGATACGTAGACGGGCAGCTGCTGCTGACGGTGGTGTCCAACGGAAAGTGGCGGCACGACCTTTCTCCGTTGTACGAGCGGCTGAGAAAAAAGTTTCCTCAAACGGGAATTTTCGTCAACGAAAACAACCTGCGCAACAACGTCATTATGGACAAAAAAACTCTGCACGTATGCGGAATAGAGTACATAAAGGGCGTTCACGCGGGCGTGCCCTTCCGCCTTGGCGCGGACAGCTTCTTTCAGGTGAACGACGGCGTAAAGGATATTCTTTACCAAAAGGTAAAGCAATCGCTGCGCGTTGCGGGCACGCAGGTGCTGATAGACTGTTTTTCCGGCATAGGCGTGCTTACCAATGCTCTTGCCGACCAAAATTACCTTACCTACGGCGTGGAGATAGTGCCGCAGGCGGTGCAGGACGCAAACTCCATGGCTAAGTTTGCCAAGGGCAAGGTTGTCAACGTGTGCGGCGACGCCAACGAGGTGCTGCCGCGGCTGGCAAAGGAGCACGAGGGCAAAAAAATGTGTCTGGTGGTGGATCCGCCGCGCAAAGGCTTGGGCGAAAAGGTGTGCGAAACAGTGACAAAAACCCCCTTTTCCGACGTGGAATACGTTTCCTGTAACCCCGCCACTCTCGCAAGGGACTTGAAAATGCTTTCGCAAAGCTACGACGTAACTGCAATTCAGCCCTACGACATGTTCCCCCACACCGATCACGTAGAAAGTGTCGTTTGTCTCAAGAGACAAAGCGACGTGATATAACGCCTTACGGCGCGTGATATGTTCGCTTTTGCGAAATATAGCGCAAAAGCAAACGTGATATAGAACGCTTCGCGTTCGTGATATGCACCCTTTGGGTGCGTGATATGTCGCTTGCGCGACGTAAGGCGATGGAGTTCCACGCGCACAAAGTGCGCATATCACGCCGAGCAACGCGAGGCTATATCACGCTTGCGATAGCAAGTATATCACGCGCGACGAAGTTGCGCTATATCACGACGGCGATGCCGTCTATATCACTCCACCGCAGGTGGACCCAAAAGGAGTATTTATGGCAAAAACCTCAAACGAACTCGCGATTGAATTCGCAGTTGAAATTACCGAGCTGTGCTCAAGAATAAAAGGACGCCCCGAATACACAAAGCAACTTATTCGCAGTGCATCTTCAATCAGCGCGAATATAGCCGAAGCAAAATATGCCGAAAGCAACGCCGACTTTGTACATAAATTAGAGATTGCACAAAAG
>DVOC01000083.1 GCA_018713905.1 Candidatus Fimimonas merdipullorum | reverse complement strand
CTTATTTATATTCGGAACGCCGCTCATGCCGCGCCCCGGCAATAGTATCTACCTGCGTTGCGCCCTTTTGGCGCAAAAAAACAATAAAAAGGGACAGGGCAAAGTTGCCTTAGCCCTACCCCTGTTTTACTACTTTCTGAGTCCCAATTCGGCAATGATATAACGGTATTTTTCGATGTCCGTCTGTTTGAGATAATCCAGCAAACCTTTTCTGTGACCTACCATCTGCAACAGACCGCGTCTGGAATGGTGATCCTTCTGGTGCGTTCTCAGGTGTTCCGTAAGGTGGTTGATACGTTGCGTAAGCAGCGCTATCTGCACTTCGGGAGAACCTGTATCTCCTTCTTTTCTGCCGAACTTGGCAATGATTTCCTGTTTAGTCATTTTTGTCTTCTCCTTTTTTTATTTTGCCGCTATCCGAGAAGGAAGTCGGAGTCCTCTTTCCTCCCAGAAAACGGTAGTTGGTTTTGTTATTCTTCCGTGGTACGCGGACGGGTGACAACGTGCTCGGGCTTTTCGATAAGCGCCTTGCGGGAAAGGGTGATGCGGTGGTTTTCCGCGTCGAAGTCCATAACCTTGACTTCCACTTCGTCCCCCACCTTGAGCACCTTGGAGATGTCCTCTATCCAATCCCAGTCGTAGTTGGACACGTGCAGCAGTCCGTCTATGTGAGAACCCAGTTCGATAAAGGCGCCGTAAGGCATAAGACGCGCCACCTTTCCGGTAACGACGGTGCCTACGGGGAATTTTTCCTCCGCCTGCTCCCACGGTTTAGGTTGCAGCTGCTTGTAGCCCAAGGACACGCGATTGTGTTCTCTGTCGGTATCCAGCACTACAAATTCGTACGTCTTGCCCTTTTCCAGCACCTCTTCGGGAGAGTTTATTCTGTCCCAAGACAGATCGGACGTGTGAGCAAGGCAGTCGAAACCTCTTACGTTGACGAAAGCTCCGAAGTTGGCAAAACGCAGCACTTCGCCTTCCACTATCTCGTTTTTCTCTATGCCGTTCCAGAAAGCGTCTTCCTTGGCTTTCTTTTCTTCCAGAATTATGGCCTTTGCGCTGGCAAAGATAACGTGCTTTTCTTCGTTTACCTTGTCCGGACCGCTGACTTTAAGACGTAGCGTTTTCCCCACGTACTTTTCCAAGTCCTTGACGTAGCCCATTTTTATCTGCGAAGCGTGAACCACTACCGTGTAGCTGCCCAGACGTCCCGTAAGGCAGTTTTTCGCCATTCTCGTCATGGTAACGGAAAACTCGTTTCCTTCCTTTATGCCGGGAACAAGCACGTCGTCCTTGTTTTGCTCGTCTATCGCCTTTTTGGAAAGGGTGATGTTGCCCTTGCTGCCGATAGTAGTAATCTTGCATTCCAAAAGGTCGTTTTCTTTCAGCGACTTTTTGTATTCCTGCACGTCGCCTTCCAATACGAGCTCCTCGTTGGGAATAAAATCTTCCGTCTTTCTGCCGTCAAGACGGACGTAAACCCCGTCTTCGGTGGTCTGCACCACGCGGCATTTCACCTTGCTGCCGGCTCTGTACTTTTTGTCCGGCATTTCGGCTACCGCCTGAGCCAAAAGCTGCTCGTTCTTTTCCGCCGTGGTTTTGGGTTCCACCTGTGCCGTTACCTGCTCGTCCGCCGCTGCGTTTACTTTTTCGTCGGACGTTACCGTTTCTACGACGGTATCTTTTGCGTTTTCAACCATTCTTTCAAAAACCCCCTTGATCAACTCGGTCGGAGTTGATGCTCCTGAAACGAAACATACGTTTCTGCAATTTTTAAGGTCGATATTCTGCCAGTCGCTGCCGTCGCACAGCACCGCCCTGCAATTTCGCGAGGCGATTTCCAAGAGGCGCTTTGTGTTGGAGCTGTTTTTGTCCCCCACGACCACCGCCAGATCGCTGCGCTCGGAAAGCAAACGGGCATAATATTGCCTATGTAATGTAGTATAGCAAATTGTGTTGAATATTTCAAGCGTTTTTACGCCATCGGCCAAAATATTTTTTACGGCGTTTTCAAAATTTTCGCTGTCGTAGGTGGTCTGAAAAAGCACCAGCGCCTTTTCGCACTCCGGAAGGCGCAAGGGCGACCTGCCGTCGAAAATGACGGCTTTCCCTCCGCACCAGCCGTTTATGCCCTTTATTTCGGGGTGGGAGGCTTCCCCCACCAGCACCACAAGGTAGCCCCGACTGCCGTACTGCTGCGCTTTTTGCTGTATGGCTCTGACAAAGGGACAGGTGGCGTCCACCACTTTAAGTCCCTTTTGCTTTGCCCTTTCAAACACCTGCGGCGGTTCGCCGTGGGCGCGTATGATGAGCGTCGCCCCGTCGGGAACCTCGTCTACGTCCGACACCTTTTTTATGCCGTTAGCCGCCAGCTTCGCCGCCACTTGGGCGTTGTGCACCACGTCGCCCAGACAGTAGCCGTCCCTGACCTTGAGCGCCTTGTCTACCGCCGAGGACACCCCCGCGCAAAAGCCGTACTCCTTGGGAATAAGAAATTTCATTTTTTCTCCGACTGTTGCTTGGCGCGTTCCTTGGCAAGCGTTTTTTGCTTGCGGTTGTATTTGTTTATCTTTTCCGTTTCGCGGCGGGTGCGCTTGCGGCGCTTTACGCCCTTTTCCGCCAATATGCCGTTAAGCTTTACGCGCAGCAAATCCACTTGGTTTCTTACCTTTTCGGTTGCCTCTAACAGCATTTCCTTGGTGACAGGTCTGTCGTAAAACTCCTCCAACGTAAACTCTTCGCCCACGATAAGGTAGTTTTTGCGCAGCACCTTGGTCTTTTCCCATATATAGAAGGGGCGCAGCGGCGCGTGCGTCTTTATGGCGAACATTGCCGCTCCCGTGTGAAATTCTTGCAGGCAGTCCACCTCGGGATTCCTCGTCCCTTCGGGAAAAAGCCCCACTATTTTGTCCTCTTTAAGCAGTTTAAGAATGCTTTTGGTGGCAAAAAGATCCACTTCGCCTCTTTTTACCGGTACGAAGTCCATGCCGTCGAACACCCAGCGCAAAAACGCCACCTTGCGGAACTCCGCCTTGTAGACGAAGGATATTCTGTTTTTGGACCACATTGTGTAGATGACGGGATCCCACCCCGAAATGTGGTTGCCCACCAGCAGCGTCTTTTTTTGCGGAAGGTCGGCGCAGCCGTATATTTTCAGCGGAAAAAACGGCTTTACCAGCACCTTCGCCATAGACACCAGAAAGGTAACGAATTTATTCAACGGATTCCTCCAATAGTTTGCCTTACAAAATATAATTTATCTGCGCTGCCAAAAAAATCGCAACGCCATTCAATTTTAGCAATATGTTTTGCAAATGTCAATCATATTGACGGCTTGCGCCTTTGCCCGTGCGCACCTGTGCGCATGGCAAAAAACCCTACCTCGAAAGGTCGGGACGCAATTTTGCCGCCTCGCCAAGGTAGCAATGCACGGGAGTTTTTTCCGTTTTGGCAAAAACCGCCGCGCGTATGACGCCTTGGGCGCTGCCCGCTACGTTCATTTCCGCAAAGCACATAAACGCCGCTTGGGGCAGCAGCTTTTCCCTTACCGCCGCGGCGGGATAGCAGGCGTCAAGGTCGCGCGTGGCGGAAAAGAACACCGCCTCCACGTCCCCTTGGGACAGCCCGTTGGCTTTCATTATCTGCTCGACAAGGCGCACCGCCCCCGCAGAAATATCTTCGGCGGTGTTGCTTACGCACACCGCGCCGCGAATTACTTTCATACACTCTCCTTTGCCGCCGCTCTGCCCGCAACGTAACCGCAGGCGAACGCCGTCTGCAAGTTGAAGCCGCCCGTCAGGGCGTCCACGTCCAGCACTTCGCCGGCAAAATACAGCCCCTTTTGCAGTTTGCTCTGCATTGTGGAGGGCTCTATCTGCCCTACGTCCACGCCGCCCGCCGTCACTATGCCGCAGTTGACGTCGTCCAGCCCCACGTAGTCAAAGCGCAGTCCCTTTAAGGCGGCGAGCAGTCTGCCCCGTTCCTCCGCCGTTATCTGGTTTACCTTTTTGTAGGGCGGGATACCGCTTTGCTTCACGACTTGGGCAATGAGCCTTTCGGGCAGCAGCGCGTCCAGAGCGTTTATCAGATTTTTGTTCATACGCTGTTTGAAGTCGCGCAGTATGCGCGCGTCCAGCACCTCTGCCGACAACGCAGGCTTTAAGTCCACCGTCAGAAAATCCGCCCCCGTCCTGTTTATTTTGGAGGAAAGGGACAATGCGGCGGGTCCCGAAACGCCGTCGTCGGTAAACAGCATTTCCCCGAACTCCGAAACCGCCTTGCCGCCCTTTACGGCGGAGAGCGTAACGTTTTTCAGCGACAGCCCCTGAAGGCTTTGGGTGCCCTTGCACAAAATGCGGCACAAGGCGGGCGCAAGAGGCACAACGTTATGCCGGAACTTTTCCGCCACGCGGTAGCCGAAGCCGTCGCTGCCGGTGCTGCGGTAGCTGTAACCGCCGCACGCCACTATCAGTCTGTCGCACGACAGGCTGCCAAACGGAGTTTCAACGTGAAAAAAGCCGTCGCAAAAGGTCACGTCCGTGACGTTGCAATCAAGCCTTATTTCCGCTCCCGCGCCCCGCACCGCTCTTTCCAGCGTGCGTATGACGTCGCTGGACTTGTCGCTTTTCGGAATCACCCTGTTGCCCCTTTCCGTTTTGAGGGGCAGCGAATGCTCCTCGAAAAAGCGCATTGCGTCCTGCGGCGAAAACCTGTGAATGGCTCCCCGCAAAAATTTTGCGTTGGAAACGACGTTGTCCAAAAACTCCTGCGGCGTGCAGTTGTTGGTGAGGTTGCACCTTCCCTTGCCGCTTATGTACATCTTTTTGCCGAGTTTTTCGTTTTTTTCCAAAAGCAGCACGTCGGCGCCGTCCGTTGCGGCAAAATACGCCGCAGTCATGCCCGCCGCGCCGCCGCCTATCACGATAACTTTCATCAGCTCAGTTTTTCCAAGAATTTTATTTTGTCCAGCGCGTCAAAGCAGGTGCGCACCACGGTGAGAGGGGTTATGGTAACGTACCCCTGCTCGGACATTATCACGTCGGTGTTTGCGTCCTTTTCGGTAAGCTCGGCGCGGAAACCGGTGCTCACCCAACAATCCTCGTCGTCCGGCTGTTTTTCCATATAGTCGTGGTACAGCTTGCCCTCGCTCTGCCGCACCACTCTGACGCCCCTGATATCCTTTTCGGCGCACTCGGGCACGTTTACGTTGAGAAAGGCGTCTGGAATGCGCACCGCCGAAAGCGCCTGTAAATTGCGCACGAAAAAGTTGACGGCGGGGGCAAAATCGCCGTCTCTGCCCAGACGGGACAGCGCAATGCTGTGGTAACCGCACAAAACGCCCTCCTCCGCCGCGCCTATCGTGCCGGAGTACAAAATGGCGTTGCCGGTGTTTTCGCCGTTGTTTGGCCCCGAAACAAGCAGGTCGAAGTTTATTTTAAGCACGCTTTCGGCAAACTTTACGCAGTCGGCGGGAGAGCCGGTGCAGGCGTAAGCCTCTACGGCGCCGCAATAGTCGCGGCGCAGCCGTATGAATATTCTTTTGTAAAAGTTGGCGCAGTGAGAAGTTGCCGAACGGTTGCCGTCGGGAGCCACCACGTACACCTCGTGCCCGCAGTCGGCAAGCCGCCTGCACAGCATTTGAATCCCCTCGCTTTCCAGCCCGTCGTCGTTAGTAAGCAGAATTTTCATTTGAGTCCCTTTATGTATTGCATTTCCTTTTCGTTGAGAAAGCGGTATTTTCCCCTTTGCAGCCCGCCCAAGTGCAGTTCGCCCACGGCTGTGCGTTTCAAAAACTCCACCTCTGCGCCCACCGCCTGAAACATCTTTTTTACCTGTCTGTTGCGCCCTTCCGTTATGACCACCTCTACGCGGGTGTGGTGCCCGTCGCTTTCCAGCAGCGTTACCTGCGCCGGAAGCGTCATTTTGCCGTCCACCTCCACGCCCTGTTCCAGCTGCCTGCGCTGACTTTCCGTTATCGCCCCCGACACCCTTGCCACGTACGTCTTTTTTATGCTGTGCGACGGGTGCGTAAGCACGTTTGCCACTTCGCCGTCGTTGGTAAGCAGCAACAGCCCCTCGGTGTCGTAGTCCAGTCTGCCCACGGGAAACAGCCTTGCCTTCAAGTCTATAAAGTCCATCACCGTTTTGCGCCCTCTGTCGTCCCTGACGGTGCACACGCACCCCTTGGGCTTGTGCAGCATTACGTAGTACAGCTTGGTTTTAGGCGCCACGCGCCGTCCCTCCACGGTGACGACGTCCCTTTCCTCCACCGTCTGCCCCACGACAGCCCTTTTGCCGTTGACTTTTACTACGCCGTCGGCAATGTATTCGTCGCATTGCCGTCTGCTGCCCACGCCGCAGTCGGCAAGATATTTGTTTAGCCGAATCATTTTTTCCTCCGAAAAAATTTATATAGTAAAATTGTAACCTTTTTTAAGAAAAATTGCAACTGTTTGCCCTGCGGCAAAATGCTTTGCGG
>DVOC01000082.1 GCA_018713905.1 Candidatus Fimimonas merdipullorum | reverse complement strand
AACCGTTTGCATATAGTTTGTGGCTGACGTAGAATAAGAGCCGGCAAGCATGAGCACGGCAGTCCATTCCGGAACGGTAACGCCTGTTGTAAGCCTGCTGCAGGAAAGCGTTATGGTATAGCCGTCATCGGGATTTTCGCCTATTGCCTGCCGCACCATTTCCAGATGGTCTTTGCTTTTTTCGTCGTCATCCCCCTCGCCGGCGACGTTAACTATTTTGAATGCACCGCTGCCAAACACGGGGTGCCGTTTCAGCATTGCGCTCAATGCGTATGCCGCAGCCACCCCCGGAACTTTCCAGAGCGTATGACGATAATAATTGCGATATTCCTCGTTTGCGTATGGAAAATTAGTGTCTTCGTCCGTTCTTGTGATAATATTCAAAAACGACCAAACGGCGTCTTCGTGGACAAACTTTCCGACGCTGTCGCTGCTTGGCAAGGGCTTATAATCATGTCTTATGTCGCCCGTCCAGGTGCGGAAAAATTCACGGAAGTTGAACGCCTTGTCTTCGCCGTCTACAAAACCCGGAATGTATTTGTCGAGATTATATGTGTAAATTTGCAACTGCGGCAGTTCTTCATACGGATTCGAATCTCCGAAATGCTCTTTTGCCCAATCGTTTTTGGCTTTTTGCTCCATTATATAGTCCCACGTAAAGACTTCCGAGGAATTGAATTTTTCCAACAAGTTAAACGGGGTTCCGGAAAGTTCAAGGAGCTTCGGTTTCTTTTTGGGGTTATTTCCGCGGACGGCTTCTATAACCTTTTGCCCGAGATGAGTCTGCGTGCCTTCGTGCGCCTCGTCTATAATTACAAAATCCCAATCAAGAAGGAAAATAAATTCGTTTTTATCAAACTTTCCACCCACTGCGGAAGAACCTCTTAAATCTTGCAGAGAAGCAAAATATACGAAGGGCATATCCGTATCTACTAAATTTTCTATTCTCTCGCCTTTATTCTTGGAGCCGAATTTATAATCGGTGTCATAAAATATTTTGTGAAAATCCTCATACCACCCATCGTCCACAACCGGTCGATGAGTAAATATAAGTGTTTTTTGAAAATTTAATTCTTTGACAACCTGCAATGCCGTAAGTGTTTTTCCAAAACGCATTTTTGCATTCCAAAGCATACGGTCGCTGTTTTTGAAGTTTTTGATAGTGTCCTTTATTGCTTTTTTCTGCTCCGGACGAAAACTGATGGGAGTTAGCCCCGTAGTTATTTCTGCTGAATCAAGAGATTGTCTGCCTTCCTGTACGGCGAGAATAGCCCTTTTGACCGTTTCCAAGTCCACGGGATACCATTCTATGCCTTTTTTCTCGCTCTTGAATTCATACTTTGTTATTCCGGAGCGTTCCAAAACACTGTGCACGGATTTATCTCGAAAAGCGACGTTTCTTTCTGTTCCGTTTTTCGCAACCTTTCTTACCGCAAGACAAGTGTACAGCAGGTCATAAGAAATTGCCGCCGTTCTGGTATATTCGTCTATCCGCTTTTTCGCAGCCCGATTCAGCGCTTGGCAATTAGGAACAAGTTGACTTTCGGGTGCGTCTGTTTCTATCGTGGCATCACCTATTTTCAGCAACCCTTTGTGTGCTTTGTCGGGAATTCTGAAAACGTATATCAATTTGTAATTAAACGGTGACTTGAATCCGCTCATTTTCTTGCTCCTTTGTATATCGAATAAAACTCTACCGACCTGTTTGCCGACCAATCGTAAATTCTGCAATATGTTCCGTTGTGCTTTGAGGGATCGTTCTTTCGGCAGCCCGTACATGCCGTTTCCGTTGTTTCCTCTCCGAAAATGGTCAGTTCTGTTTGTGTTTCCTTGTGACAACTGTTGGGCACGACAAACTTCAGCCCGTCCATTTGCCACACGTTCCACGAAATTATTCGCGCGCACTCGGAAAGAAACTGTACCGAAGGAACTTTGCCGAATGTTTCGCGATAATAGTCATCCATTGTAAAAAGCAGATTTTCTCTTGCGAGCAGCACGTTGTCGCCCTGCCAATCGTAGCCATACACGCTTTGCAAAGCCTTTTTTGCCCACAGTTTCCAATCGCTTTCGTTGTCGGTATTTTCGCAAACGATACGCATTTTTCTGTCCAGAAGACCGATTCTGTCTTTGACGGGAATGGCTGCGCCCGTGACGGTATCATATCTGCTTGCAAGGTAGGGTGCCTCGCCGCAGGTTATTTCCAGCCGATTTTCTTTTACGTAGTCTTGCCAGCCTTTGCCTTTTTCGTCGGGAAAAGCCACTTTGTCGTAATTTGTTTGCCATCCCTTTTCCGTTTCGGTATTGAATACGCCGTTTTTTCCGAACCATGCTTGATCCACAAGGTTGTTTTGACAGTTGCACACCCATGACGGAGTAAAAACCTCTGCCTTTTCGCGTATTCGCATATTTTGTTGCGCACGGGTTTTTTTGCTGCGGGGCATGATGATTTGCCCGAATATACCGGAAATATATTGTGCGCGTATCTGCTGACTACTTCCGTAGCCGTCGCCCAAATGCGCATACTCGTCCGTTGCCCAGATTATGTTTTTGCGGGTGGTACGGTCTACAAGCAGCGTTTTGAGGGGTTCGGAAGCAAAGTCGTACAGATAGTTTTCCGCAAGGTTGTTTGTGTTGTTCATCTTACAATTTTCCCAGAAGGTCGGTGCGCAGGGCGGCGAAGTCGTCGGAGTCTTTGTCGTGGCGGGCGTTGGCTTCCACTATTTTGCGCTGCAAATCTTTAGTCAGCTTGTAGCGGAAGGCAATAAGGATACCCACCGCCATTATCACTATGGGAAGCGCCGCAAAGCAAAGCTTTATGGCAAGCTGCGCCGGCTCGGATTGCTCCAGCGGAAGCAACTGCACCGAACCGTTGCCCAGCGTGTAGCGGAAGGTTTCAAAAATGCCCGTGGGGTTGGCTGCAAGGTCGATATCGGGCGCCATTGCGGCAAACTCCTCTACCGTTACGTACTGCGTTTCGGTGTAGCCTGCAAGCCCTATGACCAGCGGCGGAATGGCAAGTCCCACCGCCTGCGCCGTGGTGTTGAGGAAGTTGGTAAGTCCAGAAAATGCGCCTTCGGTGCGTTTGCCGAAGTACAGCTCGCCCACGTCGCACACGTCGCCGAAGGTGCTGTGCGGCACAAACACCGTGCCACCTATGCCGAAGCCCAGCGCCAAGCCGAACACTATCAGCAGCCAGTCGGGCGTGCCCTGCGTGGACACTACGGTGCTGCCGTTGACGGCATAGTCCGTTTCGGCAGGCAAAAACAGCATCAAAATCGCCACCGCTATCCAGATAAACGCCCCCGTAAGGTAGGCAAACCGCTTGGAGCGGGCGCGAATCAGTTTGAGGTAGAAGGGCAGCGCTATTATCTGCGCCACAAACATCATTGCTGCGGCGACGGTGGCAATGGGAAAACGGGACAAATCCTGATTTACCGTCACCTGATAGTAGGACAGCTTGCGCAGATAAAAGTCGCAGAAGGTAAAGAAGAAGCTGGACATCACCGCCATGCCCATAGAGGTGCACATCTGCATGCCCAGATACTGACGGTAGGTTTTGAGCTTGAGGGGACGCAGATACTCTTTGAGGCTTATTTTCACCTTTACGGCGGGGGTGACTATCTGCTCTCTGCTGAACAGCGCGGTGACAAGAATCGCCACCATGAATATTCCTCCGAAAATTGCCGCCATAATAAGGTAGCTTACGCCGTTATCTCCCTTGGTGGGAGAGGCTATCATGCCGGGCACAGCCACGCACACGGTGCTGGACGCTATGCTGAAAGCAAGGCGCACCGCATTTGTGTTGTTGCGCTCGTTGAAGTCGTCCGTCATTTCGCTGGCGTGAGAATAGTAGGGAATAAGCACAAAGCTTTGCGCCGTGGCGTAAAGCACGTACACAATCACCACGAACACGCATTTAAGGGCGACGCTGTTTGTTATCAGGTTCCACGGGAAAAACAGCAGCACCAGCCCCACCAGCACCAGAGGAGCGCAGATAAGCATAAAGTAACGGCGTTTGCCGAAGCGTCCCGGCTGTTTGCCGTCGGTCACCTGCCCTATGAAGGGGTCTATCAGCCCGTCCCAAATTTTTGTAAACAGCAAAATGGGGGTGAGGTATATCATGGGAATGCCCACCACCAGCGTCAGAAAGGGCGTGAACAGAAAGTTGATGATATTGAAGCTGCCTCCCCCGAAAACGTCGGCGCAGGCAAACGCCAGCTTGTTGCCCAAGCTTACCTTTCCCGCCGCAGTTGCTTTGTTTTTCATAGTAATCTCCTTTCGGTGTTATACGTTGAAGCGGAACAGCACCACGTCGCCGTCCTTAATTACGTAGTCTTTGCCTTCGCTGCGCACCTTGCCGTGCTCCTTCGCCTGATTGTATCCCCCCATTTCCAGCATGGTTTCGTAGGGGACGATTTCGGCGCGGATAAAGCCTTTTTCAAAGTCGGAGTGTATTTTGCCCGCCGCCTGCGGCGCTTTGGTGCCCTCCGTCACCGTCCATGCGCGCGTTTCCTTTTCGCCCGCGGTGAGATAGCTTACCAAGTGCAGCAGCTTGTAGCACTTTTTCACCAACCGCGAAAGTCCGCTTTCCTCTATGCCGTAGCTTTCCAGAAACATCTGCTTTTCCTCCGGCGGCAACGAAGACAGCTCCTCCTCCACCTTGGCGCAGATGACCAGCGTTTCGGCGTTTTCCTGCGCGGCGCGCTGCTCCACCTGCTTTACAAGAGCATTATTCGGCTTGCCCAAGTCGCTTTCGGCAATGTTTGCGGCGTAAATTACCGGCTTTGCCGTAAGCAGAAACATGTCGTCTACCAGCTTTTGCTGTTCCTCGTCGAAGGTCATGGTGCGCACGGGCTTTTCCTGCTGAAGGTGCTCGGATATGCTTTCCAGCAGCTCCGCCTCTACCTTGTACTTTTTGTCCCCCGTCTTCTGCATGTTTATCGCCTTGGCAAGGCGGGCGTTTACCGTGTCCAGATCGGCAAGGATAAGCTCCAGATTTATGGTGTCCATGTCGGATACGGGGTCTATTTTGTCGCTGACGTGCGTTATGTTGCCGTCCACAAAACAGCGCACCACGTGCACTATGGCGTCCACCTCGCGTATGTGCGACAAAAATTTGTTGCCCAGCCCTTCGCCGTGGGACGCGCCCTTTACCAGTCCGGCGATATCTACGAATTTGAGATAGGTAGGAGTTATCTTTTTGCTGTCGTACAGCGCGGCCAGCTTGTCCAGCCGTTCGTCCGGAACTGCCACCACGCCCACGTTGGGCTCTATCGTGCAGAAGGGGTAGTTGGCTATTTCCGCCCCTGCCTGCGTAATTGCGTTGAACAGCGTGCTTTTGCCCACGTTGGGCAAACCCACTACGCCAAGTTTCATATTGCACCTCGGTCTAAAAATATATATTTTGGAGTACACTTGTATCACAGCGCACTCCTTAAACTGCTACTATTTTACTATACTAACAAAAAAAAGTAAATAAAAAAGGTAAATTATGACTGTTCTGCAAAGTATATTTTTGGGCCTGCTTCAAGGCTTTACGGAATTTCTGCCCGTGTCCAGCAGCGGACACCTGATACTTGCCGAAAGGCTGTTCGACCTGCCCGCAAACCTGTTTTTCGACGTTATGCTGCACCTTGGCACCCTTGCCGCCGCCGTCATCGCCCTGCGCAAAAGCCTGTGGAGCGCCCTGCGCCACCCAGTGAAGGACAAAAAACTGCTGTATCTGCTGTTGGCAAGCCTGCCCACCTTTGCCATTGCCCTTGCCGTAAAGCTTTTTGTGCCGGAAAAGCTTTTGAAAAGCCTGCTGCCCGTGGGCTTTGCGCTGACCATAGCGCTGATAGTGCTGTCGGAAAAGCTGTATGCGCCGCGGCTGCGGCTGCAAAGGTGCGGAGTTGCCCTTCCCCTTGTGACGGGCGCCGTGCAAGGTTTGGCGCTTCTGCCGGGACTTTCCCGCAGCGGCTCTACCATTGCCGTCATGAAATTTTTCGGCGTGACTGCGGAGGACTCGGCGGAGTTTTCCTTTTTGCTTTCCGTCCCGATAATTGCGGCGGGAGGCGCTGCGGAGCTTTGGGAAGCGTTGAAAACTCACGCCTCCGTGCAATGGTCCGCCGTGGCGGTGGGCACGACGGCGGCTTTCCTTTCGGGACTGGTTGCAGTAAACGCCTGCCTGCGCATTGTAAAGGGCAAAAGCTGGGTGGGCTTCGCCGTATACCTTGCCCTGCCGCTACTGCTTTCGCTGATAACGATGTGAAAAGCATTGCAAACGCGCGTCTTGGAATTATCTTTCCTTTTTGTTTTTTCCGTATTTTCGTAACGTGCTTGTCTGCAGCGGGCGTGGCAGTATCTGTTATCCTGCTTGGGTAGAACGGCGAGAGCATGCTTTGCGCTGCTCGGGCGATAAAAACACGCCTCCGCTTACCCGTGTAAACTTCGTCCGCGAACTTTTTGTGTGCAAAACGTGCGTGCCAACCCCGAAATACGCGCCAAAAAAGACAAAACAGTACGCTTTGGCACAAAAAACCGCCACCGTTTGCAAAATTTAATACCATTTTCGGCAGGGCAACAAGTTCGCTTGCGCCACGACCGTATCTTGTTCTTGCCCCTGTCGGGTTTTATGCGCAGATTACGTATCACGGACGCCGGCTGCGCAAGCCAAACCTGACGTTGACGCGGCTGCGCGCCGAGCGACGCGGTTTGCTTATATGACGAATGACAACACATTTCTTTTGCCCCTGTCAAAGATTATCGCAAAGCCTTTAATAAAACACTTCGCCGGCTGCGCAAGCCCATGCTCTCGCCGTCGCAGTACATAAGGGCGGGACAAA
>DVOC01000081.1 GCA_018713905.1 Candidatus Fimimonas merdipullorum | reverse complement strand
AGGGTGGTTTTGCCGTGGTCTACGTGCGCTATGATGGCTATGTTTCTTATGTCTTCTCTTTTCATACTTTCTCCGAAATTCAACCGTAAAATTATACAACTATCCGCCTGTGCCGTCAAATATATTATTATATATTTTTATGTATGCGCCCCAAAGCGGGCTGTCACGCGCGGACGTTGCGGCATATAATGGCGCGGAGGAGTTTATGTGCGGAATTTTCGGAACTTTCGGCGGCGACTGCGTAAAACGCACCTTGCAGGCGTTGGAATTTTTGCAGTATCGCGGCTACGATTCGGCGGGCATAGCGGCGCTGGCAGGGGATATTTTGCTGTACAAGCGTGAAGGGCGCATACGGCAGCTTGCCGAATGCCTTCCGAAAAATATCTGCGCCAAGGCGGCGATAGGGCACACGCGGTGGGCAACTCACGGAAAGGTGTGCGCTCAAAACGCCCATCCCTTTTTGTCGTCGGACGGCAATTTTGCCATATGCCACAACGGTATCATAGAAAACTACACCGAGCTGCGCAAGCTTGTGGGGGGCGTTCCCTTTACCTCCGACACGGACAGCGAAGTGGTGGCTCACCTGTTGCAGGCAAACTACCGCGGCGACGCGCTGCAAGCGGTGCTCAAAACGGCAAATATGCTCAAAGGCTCCTTCGCCCTGCTTGTGCTGTGCAGGCACGACGGCAAAATGTACGCAGTCAGGCACAAAAGCCCTCTGGCTGCCGACGGCTGCGGCAGCTTTTCCTCCGACGTGCGGTGCCTCAGCGACAAAGCATACGTAATGCCGGACGGTTCGGTAGCGCGCGCCGACGATATGCATACGGAATTTTTCCGTTTTGACGGAGTAAGACTTGCGCTGTCCCCCGTCAAAATATCCTCTGCCCCAAAGCCTCCGCAGGGGTGCGCCATGTACAGGGAAATATGCGAAATACCTTCCGCGCTGGAAAGGTGTCTTGACGGCTACGAAAAGCAAAAGCTTCCCCCTTCCTTTTGCAGAAAGGTGCGGCGTATCTACTTCATCGGGTGCGGCACGGCGTATCACAGCGGCAGTCAGGCGTGCGTTTCGGCGCAAAGCTTTCTCGACGTGGATATGCGTGCGGTGTACGCAAGCGAGTTTTTGTACGGCAACTATCCCGTGGACAACGGCACGCTTGCTCTTTGCATAAGCCAAAGCGGCGAAACGGCGGATACCGTCCGCGCTGCGGAAAAGGCGTTGGCGCAGGGGGCAAGGGTGTGCGCCGTGACCAACACGCTGCCCTCTACGCTGTCCTTTTTGTGCCAAAGGTGCGTGGACATTCGCGCCGGCGGAGAATACGCCGTGGCAAGCACCAAGGCGTACAACTGTCAGCTGCTCACCCTGCTGCTTATGCTGGCGGACGTGGCTGCCGCGCAGAAAAAGCTCTCGCCGCAAAAGGTGAAAAAGCTTTACGAGGGGGCGCTGTCCTTGCCTCACGCGGCGGAAAAGGCTCTGCTGTGCCAAAATGAAATAGCCCGCATCGCGCATACCGCCGCTCAAAGCTCCGCGGTGTTCTTTTTGGGCAGGCGGGAGGACTATCCCACTGCGCAGGAAGGCTCGCTGAAACTCAAAGAGATAAGCTACATTCATTCCGAAGCGTACCCGTCGGGAGAACTCAAACACGGCACCCTCGCCCTTATGGAAAAGGGCGTCACCGCCGTCATGGTATCTTCCTGCAGCGACCTTGTGGAAAAAAATTCCGCCGCGGCAAAGGAGGTGCAGTGCCGAGGTGCGGAAGTGGTGACCGTCAGCCCCTACGGCGGCGTGGGCGAAATTGTGCGGATACCGTCGGTGCAAAGGTATTTCGGCGGCGTTATCTCCGTAATACCCTTGCAGCTGCTTGCCTACCACACGGCGGTGGTGCTGGGCAGGGACGTAGACAAGCCGCGCAACCTCGCCAAGTCCGTCACGGTGGAATAGCGCCTCTTGCAAAACTTTCTCCCTTGTGTTACAATATTGACAACTAAGGGAGAAGGAACATGCAAAAATTTACCTGCGGAGAACAGGCTGCGCAGTATTTCGAGGGCTTGTACGGCAAAAAAACGCTGCCTCAGCTTAAACGGTACGAAAATCTCGTGCGCCGCTTCCGCAAAAAGTATAACGCCGACTATTGTTATCTGGCGTCCTCGTCGGGCAGAGTGGAGCTTATAGGCAACCACACCGACCACAACGGCGGCAAGGTGGCGGCATGCGCCGTCAATTTGGATATCGTCGCCGCCTTTCTGCCTGCCGACAAGGTGGAAATAAGCGGCGATAACTACCGAGATATATGTTTTGCCCCGCAGGAGGCGAAAAACGTGCAGGGCGGCAGTACCGGCATGGTAAAGGGAGTGATGCACGCCCTTTCCTCGTGGGGAAAAAACACGGGCGGCTTTGTGGCGTGCGTCAGTTCGGTGCTGCCTTCGGGCAGCGGACTTTCCTCGTCGGCAGCCTTTCAGCTGCTTACCGCCGTGGTGCAAAACAGCCTGTACAACGGCGGCGAGGTGGACGCCGTAACTTTGGCAAAGGCGGGACAGTATGCCGAAAACGTGTATTTTCGCAAGCCCTGCGGATTGCTGGATCAGGCGGCGATAGCCATCGGCGGCGCAGTAAAGGCAGATTTTTCCTGCGGGCAGTTTACTTCCTTCGATATGGGCAATTTGCAGCCGATAGTTATCAACACGGGCAAAAGCCACGCTTCGCTGACGCAGCAGTATGCCGCGATCCCGCAGGAAATGGCGGCGGTGGCGGCATATTTCGGCAAGGAAAAGCTGTGTCAGGTAGAGGAGAAGGACTTTTTCGACGCCTTTCGGGAGGTCGTGCGTCACACGGGCGAACGCCCCGCTTTGCGCGCAAGACACTTTTTCACCGAAAACCGCCGTGTGGAACAGTTTTGCGACGCCGCTCAAAGGGGACATACGCAGCATATGCTGCAACTGCTGGACGAATCGGGGGAAAGCAGCAGAAGGGATTTGCAGAACTGCGGCTCGGCAAAGGATGCGATAGTGCAGGCGTTGCGTTTCTGCAAACAGACTTGTCCGCAATGCGCCTGCCGCGTGCACGGCGGCGGCTTCGGCGGCACGGTGCTGGCCATTGCGCCTCCCGAACACAGAGAGGCATTGTACAATTCCGCCGTCGAAAAGTTCGGCGCGGAAAACGTGTTCAGGCTCACTCTCCGAAGACGCGGCGCAACGGTGCTGTAAGCGAGCCGTCGGCTGTTCGTATTCCCCCGCGACTACTCCGACAAAAAGCGTCGTCGGCATTCCTCTTTTCCAAACGGAATACCGCGGCGTATAACTTTTGTCGGTGTCCTGCCAATACTGCTTTGCCTTGACGGAGGGCGCATAAATATTGCTTTCTACCTCCCGCTTGCGGGATATTCGCGGTTTTTTGGGCGTTGCGCTCAACAGTTCAATTTACCCGCACGTGTAAAAATTGCAGACTGCTTTAAGCGGTCTGCTTTTTCTTTGGCGGCGCGCGGCATTACCTTGCAGCTTTACCGTGACGTCGGCAATTCAGGCGCAAAAAAAACAGGCTGTCGCGGTGCCTACCCGAAAGTATCAAAATTCCGAGTACGCAAATTGTACAGTCTGCTTTGTTTTTTGCGGCGTGTAGCCGCTGTTTTTCACTTTTTTGTAAAGGACGTTTTGCCGTAGTTACGGCTGTCACGTTGCGCAACAGGGAAAAGTTGCCAACCTCGACGTATCCCGCTTGCGCCCTGTTTTTTGTTTGCCGACTTGCGCACGGCAAGGGGATTGTCACAAAAAATCAAATACGTTTGCGCTTTTTTGCGCCTACCAGCTGAGTATTTTATTTACGATAAGGGCTACCACCGCGCCCAAAGCGGCAAAAACGATGCGCCATATCATGGTGTTTATAAGCTCGCGGCGGCGCTGTATCAGTTCCCGCTGAAAAGCCTTTCCCTTCTGTTTCAGGGAAATGACGTTTACCGTGCTGCCGTACCTTTCCGACTTGGTACATTCGAAATATCCGTCGTATTCCAGCTGTTTCAGAATGACGTCCACCTGTTCTTCGGTAAGTTTGAATTTTTCGGGGCAGCTTTGAATTATCACTTCGTCGGAAACGATAGTGCAGTCGTTGTGCTTTTTGCAAAGCTCGAATATGCACTTCATCACCGATACTTCCTTTTTGTTAAGCATTTTTCACCTAAAACAATTTTCCCAGCAGCACCGCCAGCAGCGCGCCCAAAAAGGAGGCGACGAACACTCCTGCCAGCAGCCACGGGCGTTCGTGCTTCTGTGCGGGGCGTGCGCGCAGCAAGTTTTCCGCCTTGACGGTAAGCGCAAGGCATATCTCCTCTTTGTCGCGGTATTTCACCACGGCGTAGTCCGCCTCTTTCAGCATGGATATCGCCGCCCACAGAGCGTTTTCGTCCATGGCGTATTTGCGGGGCAGACTGTCCAGCAGGTGGCGTATCTTCACCACCTTGAAGCTGTATCCCACCTGTTCCGACAGCATGTTAATTACCGCCAGCGTCTTCTTGTCCGTCATGTCACTTCTCCCAGCAATGCTTGCGCATATCCACCCTTCCGTCGGAGGTAAAGGTCACCCCTTCATTTTCCAGCAGCTGTCTTTGCGCGTCCTTCCCGCCAAAGGCGAAAGCTTTTGCCGTTTTGCCCTCTCTGTTCACCACTCTGTGGCAGGGTATCTCTACGGGGCGGGGGTTGACGTGCAGCGCCCAGCCTACCTGACGCGCCATTTTTGCGTTGCCGCACAGCCGCGCTATCTGACCGTAGGTGGCAACCTTTCCACGAGGTATTGTTTCCACAATTTCGTACACTTTTTCAAAAAATCCCATTTTGTCCCTCGTCAAATGCGTTTTGCGGCGTTTGAAAGCGCTTTGCCGTCATTGCCACTAATTATACCTTTTCCGTCGCTCTTTGTCAACAACGCCCGCCGCCGTCACCGTCAAAAAAAGGCTTGAAAGAAGAGGCAAATTGTGTTATTATATTCAAGTATTCATCACACTTTTTTCAAGAGGAAACGAATGAAAAACTTTATAACCATCGAAGGCTGCGACGGCGTGGGCAAAACCTACCAGACGCGGCTGCTGAAAGAATATTGCGAACAGCAGGGCGCAAACGTCGTGTTCACGCGGGAGCCGGGCGGCAGCGACATAGCCGAGCAGATACGCAGAATAATTCTGGACGCGTCCAACAGCAGTATGGACGATATGTGCGAGGCGTTTTTGTACGCCGCCTCGCGCATACAGCACCTGCACGACATAGTCAAGCCCGCCTTGAAGGAGGGCAAAATCGTGTTCTGCGACAGATACGTTCACTCCTCCTACGTTTATCAGGGCATAGCGCGCGGTCTGGGGCTGGACAACATCGTCAGCCTCAACAGTATCGCCGTGGGCGAATACATGCCGGAGTTCACTATATTTTTGGATCTTTCCCCCGCCGAGGCGTTTGCCCGCAAGGGCGGAGCGGACAAGTCGGACAGAATGGAGTCGGTAGATTTCGCCTTTCACGACAAGGTGTACCGCGGCTACAAACAACTCATAAGCCAAAATCCTCAGGCGTTCGAGGTGATAGACGCTTCCGGCGCCAAGGAGGAAACGCAGAAAAAGCTTCGCGACGTGTTGCGCAGAAGGGGGATAATACAGTGACTTTTGCCGACGCTAACGTAGACGGACTTTTGCAGCGTTCCTTTGCCGAAGGGTGCGCGGCGCACGCATACGTGGTGCAGGGCAGCAAACGCACGTTGCCGGAGCTTTTGCGCCGTTGCGCAATGGTGGCACTGTGTCCCAACCATTCGGAGGACGGCTGCGAAGTGTGTCGCAAGGTCAAAACGGGCGTGCATCAGGACGTGGTGTGGTTTCCGCAGGACGGCAAAAGGCTTACCGTTGCCGACATGAATATGCTGGTGGAGGAAAGCTACAAGCGTCCCATAGACGACGGCGACGCAAGGGTGTTCGTGGTGGACGCCTCGCAGTCGGCGTCCGGCGTGGGAGCCGACGTTTGGCAGAACAAACTGCTCAAAACGCTGGAAGAACCCAACCCCGACGTCTACATTTTTATCGGAGTCACCGACATGTTTTCTCTGCTGCCTACGGTGCGTTCCCGCTGTCAGGTGCTGGTGCAAAGCCGCGCAAGCGAAAAGCAGGTGTGCGACGAGCTGTGCAGGCGGGGCTACGACAGAAAAAAAGCGCAGATAGTGTCGGCGGTAAGCGGCGGAAGTGCGGAAAGCGCCGAGGCGCTGCTTTCCGACCTTGTAGTGCTGCGCAGCTTCGAAACGGCGTCGGAATTTCTGACGGAGGCGGCTTCCACCAAATACGCGCTGCCCTTCGTTTCCAAAATGCTTGCCGACAGGGATCACTTTGCGTGGTGTCTGGACTTTATGGCGCTGCTGCTGCGTGAAAGCGTGGTGTACCGCCTTGCGGAAAATTTGTGCGTGCTGGACGAATATGGGGAAGTTACGCAAAAAATCTGCCAAAACTATTCGTTGCAGGCGGCGGAAGTGTGCATTGAAAAAATAAATTGTGCAAAAAGACGGCTGGCGGAAGGGGGCAATCAGACGGTGATTGCCGATTCCCTTATTGCAGCCATGTTGGAGGTAAAATACAGATGCCGAATATAGTAGGTATAAAATTCAAACAGGGCGGAAAGGTCTACTACTTCGATCCCAAGGATATAGTTTTTGCCGAGGGGGACGGAGCGGTGGTGGAAACGGCTCACGGAACGGAATACGGCGAGGTGGCGGTGGCAAACTGCTGCGTAGAGCAAAGCGAAATACACGGCGAGCTTAAACCCGTTTTGCGCAAAGCTACCGAAAAGGATATCGCCGCCCACAAAGCCATAGTGGAAAAACGCCCCTCCGCCATACGCGAAGCGCAGGAAAAGGCGGACAGGCGCAAGCTGGATATGAAGTTCGTGGACGCCGAATTTGCCTTTGACAACAGCAAGGTGGTGTTCTATTTCACGGCGGAAAACAGAGTGGACTTCCGCGACTTGGTAAAAGAGTTGGCTTCGGCTTTCCATATGCGCATAGAACTGCGCCAGATAGGCATACGCGACGAGTGCAAAATGAAAGGGGGGCTGGGCCCCTGCGGCAGAGTGTGCTGCTGCAACGCTCACCTCAACGACTTCGAGCGTGTTTCCATAAAAATGGCAAAGACGCAGGGGCTTTCTCTCAACCCCGGCAAAATTTCAGGGCTGTGCGGCAGGCTGATGTGCTGCCTCAAATACGAGGACGACTATTACAGCCGCACGGCAAAGTTCATGCCTAAAATAAATTCCGAAATAACCACCCCCGCCGGCAAAGGCAAGGTGGCGGACGTGGATATGCTTCGCCTGACGGTGACTGTAAGGGTGACTGACGGCGACAACGCCGAAATGCACACCTACACGGCGGAGGAATTGGGCATAACGCCCGTCTACGACAACGCAACGCCCGACGTGCAGACGCAGCAGGAGGAGGAAGAATGAAAATTTTCGTCGCCACCGACGTGCACGGCTCGGCATATTGGGCGCAAAAGGTAAAGGAAAAGTTCCTGGCGTCGCAGTGCGACGTCATGGTGCTGCTGGGGGACGTCTACAACCACGGTCCCCGCAACCCCTTCCCGCAGGATTATGCCCCCATGCGCACGGCGGAAATTTTTTCCACTCTGAAAGACAGGCTGCTCGTCGTCAAGGGAAACTGCGACAGCGAAGTGGACGAGATGATAAGCGACTTCGATTTTCTGCCGCAGGAGGCGCTGTTTGCCTTCGGGCGCAGACTGTTTTTCACTCACGGACACGTCTACAACAAGGACAACCTTCCTCGGCTGTTCAAGGGGGACGTGCTGTTTTACGGACATTTTCACGTCAACGAAATTGCGGAAAAGGACGGAGTCATCTGCGTCAACGTCGGCAGTTGCGCTCTGCCAAAGGACGGGCATAATTCCTATTGCATAGCCGACGAAAAGGGCGTGACGCTTTTCGATATGCAGGACAACGTGCTGGCGCAAAAACTTTTCTGACGTCCGAACAGTATCTCTGCGTGTACGCAAAAATGTGTACCGTTTGCAAATTTTTGAGCAAACTCTGCCGCTCCGTCACGGAGCGGCTTTTTTTTGTTTGCCGTCTGAAGCGGCGGGGATTGGCATGCCGCCGTCCTGCTTTGCGTTTTGAAAGGCTTGCTGATTTGATACGGGCAAAGGACTGAGCGTCCGACGGGCGACCCTTCTATTTGTTTTGAGGCGTCACGTCGGCACGACGCTTAACCGTGCGCCGTGTAAGCTGCGTTTAACTGCGCCTGCCTGCGGCGAGGTTGACAAAAAGTGCTTTAAGCCTCGTCAGGCGCTGTGCCGATGGGCGTAGCGACGTTGCGGCAGGCAAAAGGCAAAGCGGCGGGACGTTTTTTGCGTCACCTCCCAAACGGGCGCAAAAGGAAAATTCGCCCCGTTATGCCGATAGGGGCGTATTCGTGCCTTGGTCATTTGCTCAACGTGCGCAAAATCGAAAGACTGTAACAAAATTTTTTTATTAAATTTCAAAATGGGTATTGAAATTTGCTTTTTATAATGTTACAATATAAACTGTAATGCTGTGGTTTCACGGCAAAAACGAAAAATCTCAGGAGGACGCAATGAAAGATGTAATTGTAATTGGCGGCGGCGTGGTGGGCTGTTCTATCGCACGCGAGCTGTCGAGGTACAAGACGGACGTTTTGCTGTTGGAACGCGGCAACGACGTTTCGGTGGGCACCACAAAAGCCAACAGCGGCATAGTGCACGGCGGCTACGACGCAATGCCGGGAACGCTCAAAGCGCACTACAACGTATTGGGCAACGCCATGTTCGACCAACTTGCGCAGGAGCTGGAATTTCCCTTCCGTCGCAACGGCTCTATGGTGCTTTGCTTTGACGAAACGCAAAAGGACAAATTGCAGGAACTGTACGACCGCGGCGTGAAAAACGGCGTAAAGGGAATGTATATCGTCGAGGGCAACGACAAGATAAAACAGATGGAGCCGTACGTTTCCGATCAGGCGGTGGCGGCGCTGGTGGTTCCCTCCGGCGGTATTGCTTCCCCCTACGAGATGTGTATCGCCTATGCGGAAAACGCAGCGCAAAACGGCGTGGAATTCCGCTTTTTATCGGAGGTTACCGGCATAAAGCAGACGGAAGGCGGCTTTGACGTTACCTGCCGCGACGGCAGCGTTCACCAAGGCAAAGTGGTGGTCAACTGCGCTGGCGTGTACGCCGACGAAATAAACAATATGATATGTCCCGAAAAGCTGCACATAACGGCACGCAAAGGGGACTACGTGCTTATGGACAAAACGTGCGGATACCTTGCTTCCCACACGCTGTTCCAGCTGCCCACCAAAATGGGCAAGGGAATACTTGTCACTCCCACTACGCACGGCAACATTCTGGTAGGGCCTACCGCCACCGACGTGCAGGACAAGGACGACGTGGCTACCACGGCGGAGGAGTTGGATCAGGCGTTCACCAAGGGCACCATCACCGAGCCTTCTTTGGCGCGCCGCAACATAATCACGCAGTTTTCCGGACTGCGCGCGCATCTTGACACCGACGACTTCGTGGTGGGCGAAAGCAGCGTAAAAGGCTTCTACAACGTGGCGGGCATCGAAAGCCCCGGTCTTACCTGCGCTCCCGCAATAGCGGTGGACGTGGCGGAGCAGATAGCAAACAAATTGCAGCTCAAACACAAACTGCACTTCGATGCAAAGCGCAAGGCGATACCTCACTTTGCCACCATGTCCAACATCGAAAGGGAAAAGCTTATCGAGCGCAATCCCCTTTACGGCAGGATAGTGTGCCGCTGCGAAGTGGTCACGGAAGGGGAAATAGTGGACGCCATACGCCGCAACCCCGGCGCAAAGGATCTCGACGGCGTAAAACGCCGCACCCGCGCGGGAATGGGACGTTGTCAGGCAGGCTTCTGCACGCCCCGCGTCATGGAAATACTTGCCCGCGAGCTGGGCTGCGATATGATGGATATCACCAAGGGCGGCGGCAGCAGCAACGTGGTTATAGGGAGGACTAAGTAATGAAGAAGATAAATCTCGTCATAGTGGGCGGAGGTCCCGCAGGTCTTGCCGCCGCAAAAGCCGCCTACGACTGCGGCGAACGCGATATACTTATTCTGGAACGCGAAGCGGAGTTGGGAGGCATACTTAACCAGTGCATACACAACGGCTTCGGACTGCACACCTTCAAAGAGGAACTTACCGGCCCCGAATATGCCGCGCGCTACGTGGCGGAGGTAAAGCAGCGCAACATTGCCTACAAGCTCAACGCCACCGTCATCGACGTTTCCAAAAACAAGGTGGTCACCTACGTTTCCGAGGAAGACGGGCTGGTGCAGGTACAGGCAACGGCTATAATTCTTGCCTGCGGTTGCCGCGAACGTCCCCGCGGAGCCATCAACACGGCGGGCATGCGCGGAGCGGGCGTATTTTCCGCAGGCACGGCGCAGAAGCTGGTAAATATCGACGGCTATCTGCCCGGCAAGGAAGTGGTCATTCTGGGCAGCGGCGACATAGGTCTTATCATGGCGCGCCGCATGACGTTCGAGGGAGCAAAGGTGCAGGCGGTTGTGGAGCTTATGCCCTACTCCTCCGGACTTAACAGAAACATCGTGCAGTGCCTCAACGACTTCGGCATTCCTCTGTACTTCTCGCACACCGTCGTGGACATAAAGGGTAAAGACAGAGTCACCGGCGTAGTAGTGGCGGAAGTGGACGAAAAACTGCGTCCCAAAAAGGAAACGGAAAGGCTTATCCCCTGCGACACGCTGCTGCTTTCGGTAGGACTTCTGCCGGAAAACGAGCTGGCAAAGAACGCCGAGGTGCAGCTTTCCAACACCACGGGCGGAGCCGTAGTGGACGAAAACCTTATGACAAATATCGACGGCGTGTTCGAGTGCGGCAACGTGCTTCACGTGCACGACTTGGTGGACTTTGTTTCCGCCGAAAGCGAAAACGCCGGCAAGTGCGCGGCGGAATACATTCAGGGATACAAGCCCTGCCACGAAAAAATTACCATTCGCTGCACCAACGGCGTGCGCTACTGTGTGCCCACGGTGCTCAACAAGGACGACGTCTATGCGGCGCAAAGCTTCAAAATGCGCGTTTCCAACGTCTTCAAGAAGGTGGAGCTTGCCGTGCTTGCCGACGGCGTTAAGGTGTTCGGCAAAAAGCGTCCGGTAGTTGCCCCCGGCGAAATGGAAAACATAGTGCTTTCGGCAGAGCAGATGAAGGCTCTGAAACAGGCTTCCGACGTGGAAATCACGCTGATAAAATAGGAGGACGGCAAAATGAGAGAAATGATTTGTATAAATTGTCCTATGGGATGTCATCTGGTAGTGGACGACAGCGACCACAACAACATAAAAGTCAGCGGAAACACCTGCCCCAGAGGCATCACCTATGCAGTAAATGAAGTTACCGCCCCCAAGCGCATGGTGACGGGCTCCGTTCACGTGGAGGGCGGCGTTATTCCCATGGTGTCGGTAAAGACAAGGGAAGCCATTCCCAAGCAGCTCATCTTCGACAGCCTTGAATTGCTCAAAAAGGTTCACATGCCCGCGCCCGTGCATATCGGGGACGTGGTGGTAAAGGACATATGCGGCTGCGGAGTGGATTTTATCGCCACCAAGGACGTAGAGGCAAAGTAAGTCCGCTTGTTTTGGGACGTACCTGTCAATAAAGTTGTACCAAAATAAATATAACGGAGAAGAAAAATGAAATACATTCTTGCACTGGATCAGGGAACTACCAGCTCCCGCGCAATAGTTTTTGACAAGCAGGGCAACATAATGGGCAAGGCTCAGCAGGAATTTGCTCAGATATACCCTCATCCCGGCTGGGTGGAGCACGATCCCCACGACATTCTCGGCTCGCAGGTGGGCGTCATAGTGGAAGCGCTTATACGCGCCAACGTGTCCGCTTCGGATATCGCCGCCATCGGCATCACCAACCAGCGTGAAACCACCTTCGTGTGGGACAAAAACACCGGCAAACCCGTCTACAACGCCATAGTGTGGCAGTGCCGCAGGACGGCAGATTACTGCGAACAGCTCAAACAGCAGGGGCTTGCGGACACAATATACGAAAAGACTGGACTTGTGCTGGACGCATATTTTTCCGCCACCAAGCTTAAATGGATACTGGACAACGTAGAGGGAGTGCGCAGCCGCGCCGAAAAGGGCGAACTGCTGTTCGGCACGGTGGACACCTACATAATGTGGCAGCTTTCCCGCGGAAGAATTTTCGCCACCGACTACACCAACGCCTGCCGTACCATGCTGTTCAACATTCACACCTTGCAGTGGGACGACGAACTGCTGGAAATGTTCGGCATACCCAAGTGCATGCTGCCCGAGGTTCATCCCTCCGGCTACAACTACGGCACCACGGACGAAACCTTTATCGGAAGGGAAATTCCCATTTGCAGCGTGGTGGGCGACCAGCAGGCGGCTTTGTTCGGACACCTCGCGGTAGAGGAAGGGGACGTCAAAAACACCTACGGCACGGGCTGCTTCCTGCTTATGAACACAGGCAGCAAGCTGGTCAAATCCACCAACGGACTGGTGACCACGCTGGGCGCCTGCCTCGAAGGCAAACCTCCCTACGTGCTGGAAGGCAGCGTGTTTATCGGCGGCGCCATCAACCAGTGGCTGCGTGACGAAATGCGCATGATAAAGACGGCGGCGGAAACGGAAGACTACGCCAAAAAGGTGCCCTCCACCAACGGAGTGTACATTGTGCCCTCCTTCACGGGACTGGGCGCGCCCTATTGGGATCCCGACGCCCGCGGCACCGTGGTGGGCATAACCCGCGGCACGCAGAAGGAGCACTTTATCCGCGCCGCGTTGGAAGCCATCGACTATCAGGTGTACGACCTCGTCAACGCCATGCAGCGGGACGCCGACGTGCATATCAAGAGCCTTAACGTAGACGGCGGCGCAAGCGCAAACAACTTCCTTATGCAGTTCCAGTCGGATATCTTAAACGCCAACGTGGTGCGCCCCAAGGTTACGGAAACCACCGCGCTGGGCGCATGCTACCTTGCGGGACTTTGCGTAGGCTACTGGAAGGATATCGACGACATACGCGCCAATATCAAGGTGGACAAAGTGTTCAAGCCCAAAATGTCGGAAGAACACCGCAAGCAGCTTGTGGAAGGCTGGGCAAAAGCCGTCCGTCAGGCGCGCTGCAAGTAACTAACACAAAAAAACAGACTGCTTTGGGCGGTCTGTTTTTTTTGTGCGCAAAAACCGCATACGTATCACGATTTTTTGCACGTTTTTTGTTTTCGTGACGACTGTGCCGCCCTCCTTTTGTCTGCGCAGCGCATGGCGAAGCGCAATTTGCTCCTTTGCCGTGCGGCTGCTTTTGCGCTCGTTGCAGAAGGCGGCAAACGCGTTTTCGTCGAGGGCGAGGGCGGGACTCGTCGCGTCGAAAGACGATTGTGCCGCCAAATGGGCTTCGTCGGTTTTTGACAGGCTGTCGCGTGTTTTTTTGGTGCGTACGCAGCAGTAAGCTTGGATACAGGCTGTCGCGTGCCCTTTCGCGTACGGGCAGGACAAAGCGGCAAAACCCCACGCTTTTGCTTCTGCGGCGGCTGTCGCCGTAGTTTTTCGCCGGTGGTGCGGCGCTTTAAGTGCGGCGGCGTGGTATGAGGTATTTACAAAGGGTAAGTTTTGTGGTAGAATAACAGGGCAGTTACGACAATAAACAAAGTTATCCGTCAAAGTTAAACAACGGCAGGGCGCTTTGAAACTGTAAAATATAACGTATGCGAGGACTTATGAAAAGCATTGCCATTATCGGCGGCGGCGTAGCGGGACTTTCCGCCGCGGTGTACGCATTGAGAGCAAACGCAGAGGTGACGCTGTTTGAACAGTTCGGACTGGGCGGGCAGACGGCAAACCTCGGTGAGATAGAAAACTACCCTTCCTACAAGAGCATAGAGGGGTGGCAGCTGGCGCAGAACATGATAGATCAGGCAAAGGCGCTGGGGCTGAAAACGGTAAGGGAAAGGGTGCTTTCCGTCACCAAGGGGCAGCAGTTTTTGCTGCGCACCGACAAGGGGGAATACTCCTTCCCCGCCGTGGTGGTGGCTACGGGCACCGCCCACAACAAGCTGGGCTTTGAAGAACCGTACGTGGGCAAGGGCGTGTCCTATTGCGCCACCTGCGACGGCAACTTTTATCGCGGCAAAGCCGTGGCGATAGCAGGGGGCGGCACTCCCGCCGTAAGGGAAGCGCTGTACCTTGCCGACGTGTGCGACAAGGTGTACGTCATAGTTCCCTACGAAGCCTTCCGCGCCGAGGAAATGGCGGTAAACAACCTTGTTTCCCGCTCTAACGTGCAGGTGCTTTACGGCAGTCAGGTTTCGGAAATTTTGTGCGACGACGTCGTGTACGGCGTAAAGGTGTTCGACGGCGAAGTAAAGACGCTGGACGTTTCCGCCCTGTTCGTGGCGATAGGCGCGCAGCCCGTCACCGATTTTCTGCAAGTAGAGGGCGTGCAGCGCAAAAACGGCTACGTCGTGGTGGACGACAGGTGCGCCACGGGTGCGGAAGGGCTGTTTGCCGCAGGGGACGTCACCAACGGGCCTCTCAAACAGATAGTCACCGCCTGCGGCGACGGCGCCAAGGCAGGCTCATTTGCCGCCGCCTATGCCGGAATGATTTCAAAGGGACAAAAATAAACTAATGTATATTACCGCGGCAGAGCAGAGCGCGTCTGCGGCGGCGTACCGAAGAAAAGGGGGAGCAAGTTTCCCGCAAACCGCCGTTGGCGGAGTTGGGAGGAACCATGAATTTTTTCGGTACGGACGGGATAAGAGGAACCTACGGCAGTGCCGTCACCGACAGTACTGCCTTTTTGCTGGGGAAAAGTCTGGCTTTGCTGGGCGAGGATTGTCCCATTGTGCTGATTGCGCGCGACACCCGCCCTTCGGGAGAAAAGCTGTTTTGCGCTTTGGCGCAGGGCGTGTATGCCGGCGGCGGCAACGTGATAAATCTCGGCGTGCTGCCTACGGGCGCGGTGGGGCACTTCGTGCGCAAAATGGGCGGAGATTTCGGTGTGATGATAACGGCAAGCCACAATCCTCCGCAGGACAACGGGCTGAAAGTTTTCGACAAATACGGCGTAAAGCTGTGCCCCGCAAAGCAACAGACGGTGTCGCGCCTTATGAGCAGCATAGTTGCCGACAATCCCTGCGGAAAGGTGTTCGAGCCGGTGTTTTACGACATAGAAAACATCTATTGCGACGACGTTTCGGCGGGGGCGGAGCTGTCGGGACTGCGCATTGCGCTGGACTGCTGCTACGGTGCGGCATGCAAGGTGGCGCCCATGCTGTTTGAAAGGGCGGGAGCAAAGGTGACTGCCTTCTGCACCGCCAAAAACGGCAAAATAAACGTGGGCTGCGGCGCAAACAATCCCGAATTTCTGCTCAAAAAAATGCAGAAGGGCGGTTTTCGGCTGGGATTTGCCGTAGACGGCGACGCCGACCGCCTTGCCGTGTTCGAGGATAAATACCGCGTGTCGGACAACAAGGTATTTTACGCAATAGCCAAGTATATGAGTTCCCGCGGCTTGCTGCGCAAAAACGCCGTGTGCGGCACCACCCTTACCAACGGCGGGGTGGAAAAGGCGCTTGCCGACATAGGCGTACGCCTGCTGCGCAGCGAGGTAGGGGACGTAAACGTGTTCGGAGTTATGGCGCACAACAACCTCAATTTCGGCGGGGAACCCAGCGGACACTACATTCTTTCCGATTTGGAAACGGGCAGCGACGCTCTGGTAAACGCATTGTTTTTGTGCAAAATATTCTTGGAAGAGGGCAGTCTGCTTGCCTACACGCAGGAGTGCCGCGACGTGCCCTTTGTTACCCGTGACGTACCGTTAGAGGAAGGGCGGCTTGCCACGCCCTCCGGCATAAGCGGCGTTTCGCAGCGGGTGACGGGGCTTTTCCCCCAATGCCGTGTGGTGATACGCAAAAGCGGCACGGAAAACAAGGTGCGCGTCTACGCCGAAGGGGAAAACGCTCAAAGCGCGGCAGAGTGCGCGGCAGCCGCCTTTTGCAGCGTCGGTTTGCCGCAGTAATTTTGCTGTTGACATAACCGTTTTATTGCGGTACAATTTGCCCATGACAAATTTGCTGCTTAAACTATTTGTAAAAAACAGTTCCGACGTCACCTCTTCGGAGGTAAGGCAAAGGGTGGGCAATCTTTCCGGCATAGTGGGAATAGTGCTCAACCTGCTGCTTGCCGCAGCCAAGGTGGTGACGGGGGCGATTTTCGGGGTATTGTCGGTGCTTGCCGACGGCGTAAACAACTTTACCGATTGCGGCAGCAACGTGGTTTCGCTGATAAGCATAAAGCTTGCCAACAAGCCCGCTGACAGCCGTCACCCCTACGGGCACAGGCGCATGGAGTACATTGCCTCCATGATAGTGGCGCTCATCGTGCTGGTGCTGGCGGTGGAGCTTGCCACCGAAAGCATTTCCAAGGTGGTGCAGCTGGCAGAGGGGCAGGCAGAGCAACTTGTTTTCAGCTATTGGACGGCGGGGGCGCTTGCTCTGTCCGTCGTCGTAAAACTGTGGATGTTCCTGTTCAACCGCACTTTGGCAAAACGGTATAACTACGAACTGCTCAAAGCCACCGCCACGGACAGCATTTCCGACGTGTGCGCCACGGGAGCGGTGCTGGCGGCGGTGATAATTTCCCACTTTGCGGGAATAAATCTGGACGGAGTAATGGGGCTTGCCGTTTCGGCGGTAATTGCCGTAGCGGGTGTGCGTATACTCAAAGACACGGTAAATCAGCTGCTGGGCGAAGCGCCTTCGGAGGAGCTGATATCCCAAATAACGCAAAGGATAAAAAACTTTGACGGCGTTTTGGGGATACACGACCTCAACGTACACAACTACGGCCCCGACCTGTACTACGCCAGCGTGCACGTAGAGGTGGATTCCGCCGTGGACGTCATGCAAAGCCACGACCTGCTGGACAGGATAGAGCGCGACTTTGCCGAAAACACCAACATCGTGCTTGTCACACATCTGGATCCGATAGTGCTGGGAGATCCCGAATTGGACAAGTACAAAAAAGAGGTGGCGGACATAGTAAAGGGCATGGACGAGCACTTTGACATTCACGATTTCCGAATGGTCAAGGGACCTACGCACGTCAACCTTATTTTCGACGTGGCGGTGCACTTCGACACAAAACTTACCGCAAAACAGATAACGGAAAAAATCCGTACGGAGATACGCAAAACGCACCCCGACGTTTTCGTCGTGCCCACGGTGGAAAAGCAACTGAAACCGGCAAAGTAATTTCCGTTGTCGAGGGGCGTATTCCCTTTCAAAACACGCCCGGCAGAGGAAAATTCTTTTTACAAGACGCTTACGTTGCGCCCCCTTCACGCTTTGACGGAAGGGGGATTTTTTGATATAATAAAACAAAAACTAGGCGAGGTACAAATGAGCAAAGCGGACGAGATATTCATAAGCAATATGCGCAGCATAATAGACCACGGTTTTTCCGACGAAAATCAGCAGGTGCGTCCCCGTTGGGCGGACGGCACTCCCGCGCATACCAAAAAGCAGTTTTGCATAGTCAACAGATACGATCTCGGCAAGGAATTTCCCGCCATAACGCTCAGGCGCACGGCATTCAGAAACGCCGTGGACGAACTTTTGTGGATATGGCAGAAAAAGAGCAGCAACGTGCACGATCTGCACTCCCACATCTGGGACAGCTGGGCGGACGAAACGGGCAGCATAGGCAAAGCCTACGGCTATCAGCTGGGCGTAAAGCACAAGTATGCCGAGGGGGAATTCGATCAGGTGGACAGGGTGCTGTACGACCTTAAACACAACCCCGCCAGCCGTCGCATAATAACCAATATCTACGTGCATGCCGATCTGCACGCAATGCACCTTTATCCCTGCGCCTATTCCGTCACCTTCAACGTCACCGACGGAAAGCTCAACGCCATACTCAACCAGCGCTCCAACGACATGGCGGTGGCAAACAACTGGAACGTGGTGCAGTACGCGGTACTGGTGCATATGTTTGCGCAGGTAAGCGGACTGCAAGCGGGCGAGCTGGTGCACGTCATTGCCGACGCGCATATCTACGACAGGCACATTCCGCAGGTGGAGCGCATGCTCAAAGGCACTCCGCTGCCGGCGCCCAAGTTTGAAATAAACAAAGAGGTCACCGATTTCTACAAGTTTACCGTAGATGACGTTGCGCTTAAAGACTATAGGTACAACGAGTTTTCCGAAAGATTTGAAGTGGCAATATAGAGGGAAATATGAATCTCATTGTTGTGGTGGACAAAAACTGGGGCATAGGCAAAAACAACGGATTGCTTTTTTCCCTCAAAAAGGATATGAAATTTTTCCGCGAAACTACCACCGGCAAAGTGGTGGTGATGGGGGCAAACACTTTTTTGAGTTTCCCTAACGGAGCATTGCCCAACAGGGTGAACGTGGTGCTGGACGACAAGGGCAGAACCTTCGACGGCGCGCTTACGGTAAGGGACGTGGCTGCGTTGCAGCGGGCGATAAGCATATATCCTCCGCAGGACGTCTTCGTCATAGGCGGCGCCTCGGTGTATGCGCTGCTTGCCGATTGCTGCTCTACGGCGTACGTCAACAAGGTGGCGGAGGACGGCGGGGCGCAGCTGTTTTTCCCCAACCTCGACCAAAGGGAAAACTGGACGCTGCAAAGCGCCTCGGAGCCAATTTCCGACGAGGGACATCTGCTCACCTTCTGCGTCTATCGCAACGAAAGGGTAAAACCGCTGGACGCAAAATAAACGCCGCGCCGAAAGCACCTGCTTTCGGCGTTTTTTTTTTGACGGCCTTTCGGCAAAAGGTTTTTGCGGAAAAATATCCTTCAAAGCCGCGCGACTCTTAAAACAGCCTCGCGCGCCCGACAGTAGGGCGAAAGAGCGCGCTTTTGGTTGAAATTTTTTTCAAAGTGTGTTAAACTTGCCTTTGCGTGTTTACGCATAAAGGAGATTTATGGATACCGAAAACAATTTGCAGCAGCAAGCGGGAGAGGTTTCGTTAACTTCCGACAAAATGCGCAACAAAAGCATAACCCGTCTGCTTATGGAAATGAGCCTGCCGGCAATTTTTTCCATGCTGGTGCAGTCGCTGTACAACATAGTGGACTCGTTGTTCCTCACCAACATAAGCTACGTGGAGGCGGGCTATCAGGGGCTTAACGTAGGCAAGGATTCCTTCAACGCCGTCAGCATAGTCATGCCCATGACCATGTTCGTAACTGCGGTGGCGATAGGCATCGGCGTGGGCGCCAACGCCTACATAGCGCGTAAATTGGGAGAAGGCAACGTGGAAAGCGCCAACAAGGGCGCCAAGACGGCGATAGTAATGGCGCTGTTTGCGTGGGCGGTAATGGCGGTGCTGGCGTTTACCGTGTCCCGTCCGTTTGTTGCGGCATTCGTCAACGAAACAAACGCTACCGACGTGGACTTCGTGGTGGAAAAGGGCACGCTGTACCTCACCATCTACATGGCGGCAAGCGGCGGAATAATGCTGGATATTGTCAGCGCCCGCATTTTGCAGGCGACGGGCAATATGAAGGTTCCCATGATAAGCCAGCTTATAGGCGCGCTTACCAACATTGCGCTGGACGCACTTTTCATAATACCCTTCAAGTGGGGCGTGCTGGGCGCGATACTTGCCACCTCCATAGGGCAATGGTTTGCCGCCGCCTTCGATTTGTACTTTTTCATATTCAAAAAGCAGGACGTTTCCATTTCCCTCAGGGGCTTCCGCTTTGACGGACACTATTTTGCGCGCATAGCCAAAATAGGCATGCCTGCGCTTGTGATGAACGCCATGGGCTCGGTGGTGACGATAATACTCAACGTCATGCTGCGCTCCTACACCAACGGCATAACGGTGCTGTCCGCCTACTTCAAGGTGCAGTCCTTCATATTCATGCCGGTGTTCGGACTTATGCAGGGCACCATGCCTATTTTAAGCTACAACTACGGCGCAAACCTGAAACAGCGGTTCAACAAGACTTTCAAGCTTTCCCTTGCCATTGCCGTGGGCGTCATGGTGGTGGGCACCTTGCTGTTTCAGCTGTGTCCCGAACTGCTTATGTCCATATTCAAAAGTCAGACGGTGTCGGAAGGGCAGACGTGGGAACAACTGGAGCAGGAAAACCGTATTCTGGTCACCGAAGGTGCATACGCCTTCCGCTGCATAAGCATTTCCTTTGTGCCTGCGGCGTTCAGCATACTTATCATCAACATGCTGCAAAGCATCAACTGCCCCATATCCAGCCTGCTCATGAGCCTGTCCCGTCAGCTGCTGTTTTTGATCCCATCCGCCATACTGTTCAATATGTGGTGGGGGCAAAGCGGTATCTGGTTTTGCTACCCGTTTGCGGAAATCTTGTCCATTTTGGTGTATCTGGCATTTGCCCTGCGCGACTACAAAAGGCAGTTTGTCCGCAAGCAGATGCAGTACGAAACGCACTCGCTGGGGGCGTGAGGAAGGTGCTTACCGAGTCCGAGAATTTGCTTCTCGGACTTTTTTTTGCGAGGAACTGTGCCGAGGTGCGGCGACGGTTTTGACATTTTAGTGCGTAAAAGTTTTTGCCGCACGCCAAGGTTCTTCTATTTATGCCGGCGTTTTCATAGTGTATAACGGAGTATAAATTGATAGGTCTTTCTTCGGAACAGGCGGAAAAACTGTTGCGCCGGCAGGGCAGAAACGAAATTGCGCAGCGCAAAAAAAGCAGCTTTCTCTCCATGTTTTTCAGGCAGTTCGGCGACTTGATGATAATAATTCTGCTGGTGGCGGCGGCGCTGTCGCTGGGCATTGCGCTGTACAGCGGCGACAAAACGGATATTGCCGAACCCGTCATAATAGCGGCGATAGTGATGGTCAACGCTCTTTTGGGCGCCGTTCAGGAATACCGCGCGGAAAAATCTCTGGAAAGCCTGCGGCGTATCACCGCGCCCCGCACCAAGGTGTACCGCGACGGCAAGCCGACGCTGACGGACAGCGCCGAAATCGTGCCGGGGGACGTGTGCATTTTTCAGGCGGGGGACGTACTTTCCGCCGACTGCGTAGTGCTTTCCTCCCACTCCCTTGCCGTAAACGAAGCGTCCCTTACCGGCGAAAGCCTGCCGATACACAAGCAGCGGGGGCAAAAGGTGTTTTGCGGCAGTTTCGTCACTTCGGGCAAATGCACGGCAAAGGCGTTTGCCACCGGCTCCGCCACAAGGCTGGGCAATATTGCCGACATGCTGCACGATTCGCGGCAGCCACTCACTCCCTTGCAGCAAAAACTGCGCCAACTGTCCAAGGTGATAGGCATAGTGTGCCTGTCCATATGCGCGGCGGTGTTTGCCATAAGCTTTTTTCAGCAGATAAAAAGCTCCTCGCTGCCGCTGACTCAGCTGTTTTCCGACGCCTTTCTCACCTCCGTGTCGCTGGCGGTGGCTGCCATACCCGAAGGGCTTCCCGCCGTGGTCACGGTGGTGCTCGCCAAGGGCATAAGCGACATGGCGGCAAAAAACGCCGTAGTCAAAAAGCTTACGGCGGTGGAGGCGCTTGGCAGCGCTACCGTGATATGTTCGGACAAGACGGGCACTCTCACCCAAAACAAAATGACCTTGATAAGCCTTTTCGACGGCAGCGAGAGGGACGCTTCCCGCCTTGAAAAGGACAATTTCTGGCTTTCCGCCTTCTGCTGGTGCAGCGATTCCGTCAAGGACGGGCAGTGGAACAACCCTACCGAAAACGCCGTCATATCCGTGGCGCAGCCCGCCGAAGCGCAGCGGCTGTACCTTTTGCCCTTCGACAGCGAAAGAAAGCTTATGACGGCGGTGGTCAAAACGCATGAAGGGTGCTTTTCCGTCACCAAGGGCAGCGCCGACAAAATGGCGTGCGACGGCGCGTTTCTCCGCGCGCTGAAAAACTATTCGCGCAGGGGGCTGCGCGTCATTGCCCTTTCGGTGCGCAAGACGGAGGAAAATTTTCAGGTGTCCGCATTGGAAAAGGACTTGCGCGTTTCGGCGCTGTTCGCCATAGCCGATCCGCCCCGCAAAGAGGCGGCTCCGTCGGTGGCAGTCTGCCGCAGAGCGGGCATACGCCCCGTAATGATAACGGGCGACGGAGCGGAAACGGCGGCGGAAATAGCCCGTTCCATAGGCATTTTGCGTCAGGGCGAACAGGTCATGACGGGAGAGGAGCTGGACGTAATATCCGACCAAGCGCTTTCGGAAAGGGCAAAGGAAATTTCCGTGTACGCACGGGCAACGCCTGCGCACAAACTCAAAATAGTGCGCGCCCTGCAAAGCCGAGGGGAAATAGTGGCGATGACGGGGGACGGAGTAAACGACGCTCCAGCCCTCAAAGCGGCGGATATCGGGTGCGCAATGGGCAGCGGCACGGAGGTGGCAAAGGAGGCGGCGGACATAATTTTGACGGACGACAACTTTTCCACCATAGTAGACGCCGTATCGTTGGGGCGCAGCGTGTACGAAAACGTCAAAAAGTCCGTCATCTATCTGCTCACCTGCAACATAGGGGAAGTGCTGTTTGTGTTTTTGGCGCTGACGATGTGGAAGGTATCCCCTCTTTCGGCAATGCAGCTTTTGTGGATAAACCTCGTCACCGACGGACTGCCGGGGTTGGCGCTTGGTATCTACCGGCAGGAAAAGGACGTGATGAATTATCCGCCCAAGCACCCGTCGGAAAACTTTTTCAGCGGCGGCGGGGGAGTGCGGGTATTGGCGGGCGGAGCGCTGTTTGCGCTGTCCTCGTTGTTGTGCTACGCCATAGGCGCGCCCTACGGTCAGCGGGCGGCAGCCACTATGGGGTTTCTTGCGCTTTCGCTGTCCCAGCTGTTTTTCGTGCTGGAAATGCGCAGCAGAAAAAGCATTTTCCGCGGCGGCATGACGTGGTTCATGGCGGCAAGCGTGGCAGTTTCCGTAATTATGGTGGCGGCGGTGGCGCTTATCCCCTCCTTGGCGGAGGTTTTTCAGACGGAAATACTGCCCGTGCGCTGTTACGTAGCCGCCATTGCCCTGTCAATGTTGCCCACGGCGGCGGCAGAGGGCGCAAAATTATACGATTATCTCAAAAAAAATTCAAAGCGTAGAGCGCAAAGCCAAAGTATTTAGGTATTTCCCTTGAAAAATCCCTTGCGATTTGGTATAATTATACTAATAACATTCAAAAGGGAATACCCGATATGCTGTTGACGGAATCTTTACAAGACGTATTTGAAGTGGCGCGTGATTACGCCCAAAAAGTGTGTTCGCCCATGATAAAGGCGGAACACGTTCTTTACGGACTGTCCGTTGTGGAAAGCGACGCCAAAAAGATATTGGAAGAATTTGGCCTTACGCCGAATAAACTGGGCATAATAAAGCGCGGCAGGGGCACTCCCATGACGTGCGACACCGAAATACGCGAGCTTAACGAAAGAGCCTATACCATAGCGCAGGTGCTGGAACTGAAAGAGGTCACCTGCTCCGTCACGCTGCTGGCATTGCTTACCATGAAGGGCAGCTACGCCTACGACAAGATAGAGTATCTGCTTTCGGAAAGAAACAAAACGCCCAACGAGCTTTACGCACGTATCGTCAGCGGTTTCCCCAACCGCGAAAAGCTCGAGCAGTACGCCAAGGAGCCGGCAAAAACCGCCTCGCCGCAGCCGCAGCAGTCGGAAGACTCCTTGCAGATGGAATACGAAGGGGGCGAAGGGGAAAGGCGCAAGCGCACCGACGACATAGAATTCGGCTTCGACCTGACCAAAAAGGCGCTTGCGGGCGGCTTCGATCCCGTCATAGGCAGAGAAACGGAAACGGAAAGGGTGGTTCAGACGCTCAACCGCCGCACCAAAAACAATCCCGTGCTGGTGGGGGAAGCGGGCGTAGGCAAAACCGCCGTAGTGGAAGGGCTTGCCATGGCAATGGCGCAGGGCAGAGTGCCCGTGGAATTGCAGGGCAAAAGGCTGGTGGAGTTGGATCTTGCCGGAATGGTGGCGGGCACACGCTACCGCGGCGACTTCGAGGAAAGGCTTAAACGGGTGATAAATCAGGTGGCGTCCGCCGGCGACGTGATACTTTTCATAGACGAAATACACAATCTGGTGGGTGCGGGCGGCTCTGCCGAGCGTTCTATGGACGCGGCGGAAATATTAAAACCCGCTCTTGCGCGCGGGCAACTGCAAATCGTGGGCGCTACCACGACTACCGAATATAGCAAATACATCGAGTCCGATCCCGCTTTGGAAAGGCGCTTTCAGCCCATTGTGGTAAACGAGCCCTCGCAGGAGCTGGCGGAAAAGATAATCATGGGCGTAAAGTCCAAGTACGAAAAGCACCACAACGTGGTGATAACGGAAGAAGCCGTCAAGGCGGCGGTGACGCTGTCCGTGCGGTACATAAACGACAGATACCTTCCCGACAAGGCGCTGGACGTGCTGGACGAAGCGTGCAGCAAGCTTAAAATAAACGCTTTCGCCGTGCCCTCGTCGCTGGTAAAAATGGCGTCGCAGCTTACGGAGCTGAAACGCAAAAGGGAACTTGCTTTGTCGCTGAACAACCGCGACGCCGCAAAGGAATTGTCCCAACAGTTCAACGAACTGTACTTCCGCTACGAATACGCCCAGTCGGAATACGAAGAAAAAATGCAGCACAAAAAGTGCACCCTTACCGCCGACAACGTGCGGGAAGTGGTGTCCCAGATGACGGGCATACCCCTGTCCCGCCTCTCGCAGGAGGAAAAGGACAAGCTGGTGCACCTCGAACAGGAATTGCAAAAGCGCGTCATAGGGCAGGCAAAGGCGGTAAAGGCGGTAGCGCTTGCCGTGCGCCGTCAGCGCGCGGGGCTGAAAGATCCCAATAAACCCGTGGGCAGCTTCATTTTCGTGGGACCTACCGGCGTGGGCAAAACGGAACTCACCAAGGCTCTTGCCGAGCAGCTTTTCGGCGACGACAACGGCGTCATACGTCTGGACATGTCGGAATATATGGACAAAAACTCCACCGCCAAGCTGATAGGTGCCCCTCCGGGGTACGTCGGCTACGAGGAAAGGGGCTACCTTACCGAGGCGGTGCGCAGAAAGCCCTATTCCGTGGTGCTTTTCGACGAGATAGAAAAGGCTCACCCCGACGTGTTCAACCTGCTGCTGCAAATATTGGACGAGGGCAGGCTTACCGATTCCCACGGGAAAACGGTGGACTTCAAAAACACCGTCATCATCATGACCAGCAACATCGGCGTGTCGGAACAGCAAAACAAAATAGGCTTTGCTCAGGTGGACGAATACGCCGCCATGCACGACAAGGTGGAAAGGGCGTTGAAAAACTTTTTCCGTCCGGAATTTTTGAACCGCGTGGACGAGATAGTGCTGTTCAACTACCTCGGCAAAAAGGAAACGCTGGAAATAACGGAGCTGCTGTGCTACAACCTGCACAAACGGTTGCAAGGCACGGTAAATTTGATATTCACCGACAACGCCATCGACACTATAGCCGCCGCAGGCTTCGACAAGGAGTACGGCGCGCGCCCCTTAAAGCGCACTTTGCAGCGCAAGGTGGAGGATCCTCTGGCGGAAAAACTGCTTACGGGGGAAATAAACAAAGGGGACAGCGTTGTGGTGGACAGCCGCGGTTCTGTCATAACTTTTACCAAACGGTAGGCGTTTTTTGTGACACGACGCCACAAAACAAAGCAATTTTACGGACGTTTGCACGAAGCAAGCGTCCTTTTTTACGTCTGTACGAGAAGCAATAGCGGTTCAACGTGTTTCTGCAACAAAGAGAGGCTTTGTGTGTAGCAATGCGCAAGCGGCGCAACGGGCTGCCGTCAGTAAAGCGCTTTGCCCTTCCGCCGTCGGCACGGTGCGGCGGAAGTGTTAAGGAGTCGGAGCGGTTTTCCCTTTTGCATACAAGAGCCCTACGCCCCTTCGGACGGTTTGTCATGAGCAACTTTACTTATGCCGTCTGTTACGCATTACGCCTTTTGCCGTCGTGGTGCGTAAAGGAGGGCTTGTCGCGCATTTTACAAAAAAATCGCAGGGAATTTCAATATAGGTCTTGAAATGGCGTAAAAATATGATATAATTACAGTAGGAAAGGCTTTGCCGCAGGCAACGGCTTTTCAAATTCAGGTTGGAGGTATCAACTATGAAAATGGAAATTACAACCAAAAACTACCGTGTTTCCGACAGGTTGGAGCACATTCTGTCCACCAAGCTCAAAAAGCTGGACAAGTACTTTCCCGACAAGGACACTCCCTGCAAGGTAGTGCTTACTGACTTGGGCAGACAGTGCAAAATGGAAATTTCCATCACCTATCACGGCACGTATATACGTTCGGAGGTCGTGGGCAACACTATGTACTACAACATAGACACCTGCCTTCCCAAATTGGAGCGTCAGCTGGTAAAGCACCGCGAAAAGCTTAACAAGGCGTACAAAATGCCCGAGCGTCCGCAGGAATACGAGTTTGTTTCCGAGGTGGAGGTGGAACCCGTCGAGATAGCCAAAACCAAGAGCTTCAGTCTGGACAGAATGACTGCGCTGGAAGCGGCGGAAAACCTCGACATGCTGGATCACGACTTCTATCTGTTTGTAAACGACGAAACGGGCAACGTCGAAGCGGTGTACCGCCGCAAGGACGGCACCATAGGGCTGTTGCAGCCCTACGTCAGATAGCGGGGGCAAAGCGATGGCTCATCTTCTGGCGTTTTTCCAAGGCTTTGCCGACAGCAGCTTCGCAAGGCTGTTCACCGAAATGCAGGTGCTGCCCATAATACTGTTCGTGTTGGGCATCATCTTCTGCGCGGTGGAAATGTTCATCCCCGGGTTCGGGTTTTTCGGCATATCCGGCGTCATTCTCATCGTGGCGGGCATCGTCGTCAGGTTCATTCAGGACGGCGACCTGCTCATGCTGCTGTACATGATACTGATAGCCTTTCTGCTGCTGTTTTTGATGTTCTTCGTTCTGAGCCGCGCCATACGCAAAGGCAGGCTGGGCAAGACGGCGATATTCAGCGTAGATTCTTCCGTGGCGGAGGACAAGACGGAAGGCACGAGGGATTTTGCCTTTCTCGTGGGGCAGACGGGCGTAACGGAAACCATACTGCGCCCCGTAGGCAAAGCCACCTTCGGCGGCGAGGTGATAGACGTCGTGGCGCGCGAAGGGTTTATAGATAAAGGTGAAAAGGTCACCTGCATATCCACAGAAGGGCAGCGCGTAGTGGTGGTGCCCTGTCAGACCAAAAATAAACAGAGGAGATAACGTTTTATGTCTACATTACTTTCATTTGCTCCCGTAGTCGCCGATTTTCCTTGGTGGGGAGTGGTTCTCATCGTAGCGGCGGTGTTGCTGGTACTGCTGGCAATTTTCCTGCCCATAGGCACCTATTTCATGGCGGCGGTAAGCAAAGCGCACGTTTCAATGAGCCGTCTTGTGGGAATGAAGATGCGCCGCATAAAGTACAAACAGCTGGTGGACGTGTACATCCGCGCCCGCAAAGCCGGTCTTAACATCGACATCAGCGAGCTGGAATCGCACGTGATGGCGGGCGGCAACGTCAGCAACGTGGTAAACGCCCTCATCTCGGCGCACAGCGCAAACATTCAGCTTTCGTTGCAATCGGCAAAAGCCATCGACCTTGCGGGGCGCGACGTGCTCAACGCCGTCAGAGTTTCCGTAAATCCCAAGGTTATCGAAACTCCCGTCATTTCCGCCATTGCCAAAAACGGCATAGAGCTGCGCGTAAAGGCAAGGGTGACGGTGCGGGCAAACATATCCCGTCTGATAGGCGGCGCAGGTGAAGAAACGATAATTGCCCGCGTGGGCGAAGGTATCGTCACTACCGTCGGCTCCTCCGAAACGCACAAGGAAGTGCTGGAAAACCCCGACTCCATTTCCAAAACGGTGCTCAAAAAGGGTTTGGACGCAGGTACCGCCTTTGAAATCCTTTCCATAGACATTGCCGACGTGGATGTCGGGCGCAACATCGGCGCACAGCTGCAAATGGATCAGGCAGAGGCGGACAAGCGCATAGCGCAGGCAAACGCCGAGGAGCGCCGCGCAATGGCTGTCGCCACCGAGCAGGAAATGCGCGCCCACACGCAGGAAATGCGCGCCAAGGTGGTGGAGGCGGAAGCGGAAGTTCCCCGCGCCATGGCGGAAGCGCTGCGCAGCGGCAAACTTGGCATAATGGACTACTACAATATGCAAAACATTCAGGCGGACACGGCAATGCGCAATGCCATCTCCGGAGATAAAAAGGAAGACAAAAAATGACAAGCGAAACGCCCATCGCAGTTAACGGCTGGATATCGTGGATTGCGCTTGTGCTGTTCGTCATAGCCGTCATAGTGGGAGTCATCGTCACCATAACCTACGTCACGAAAAAGTATCGGCAGGATCAGAGGAAAAACACCCCCGACGGCGTGCAATTCGGCGACTACGTGCGCCGTATAAGGCGGCAGCAAGAGCAGCAGCGGCAGGAGCAACGCAAGACTGCCGAGGCAGAGCGGCACGGTCACACCGGCAGAGTGGAAAAGTACCCCGAAATTGTCGGCTCGCTGGGCAAAACCTCCGACGAGGGCTGTCCCGAGCTTGCGGGAATACGCCTTATCTCCCACGACGAGGCATACGAAAGCAGCGAAGGGGAGTTGCAAAACACCGAGGAACTTGAAAAAGCCATAGTGCTGGGCGAGGTACTCAATTCTCCCCGATTCAAAAAGCCTTTCGGCAGACGTTAAAAAAAACGCTCGCAAGAGCGTTTTTTTTGTGCCTTCGGTGAATTATACTATTAAGTGCAACACCCATAAAAAGAAGAAGTTCATACGAATCTGTGGTAAAATGTAGTTGCAAAACCAAAAATTTACAGGTGAATTATACTATTAAGTGCAACGCCTACAAAAAGGAAGTTCATACGAATCTGTGGCGAAACTAAGTGTAAAGCGTATTCACCCAAGCAATTTGTGCGACCTGCCTGCATTCTTTCGGCAAATTGCATTTTAAGCCGCAACTGACCGTCAGACGCCGCTCCGCAAGACGAGTGGCGTATTATATCGTTTATCTGCGCCTGTAATCAAACGTGATCTGTCGCACTGTCCCCGTAAACGTGTCGTGAGTCACGCTCAAACGCAACCCGATAAATGCGGTGAATAGCGTCCTGAACGACGGGCAACGGTTTTACGGTGAGGTATTTGCCGAAAGAATTGCACAGCTCTGCCCGTTTTGCAATTTTTTCTGCGGCATTTATCTTTCCCCCTCGTGTGCGCCGTGCGCAAAAAAGGGCAAATGCGCGCTTGCATTTACCCCAAACGTAACATAATTTGCAAACGTAGCGGTTTTTTTGTCACTTTGCGTCTATATACGACCTCACCAACCGCACGTATTCGTCGGAAGTTATCGCCTTCGATTCCAGCAGCAGACGCAGCGTTTCTATCTTTTTCAAAGTCGCCGCGCTTATAGGCTGCACGCTGCCGTACGCCTCCTCCGCAATGCCTTCTACCGTCTGATCCTGCGGCACGTATTGCGACACTTCCCGCCACGTCGGCTGCTCCGCGTTTTCCTGCGGCGCTTCCGTCGCAGCTTGTTCTTCGGGCTGCTCCGTATCTTCCGTTGAGGCGTCTTCCGCAATCGTCACGTCTTCCGTTTGCTGCGTCTGTTCGGGTGCGACTTTTCCGTCCGTGCCCTCTGCCGAGCAGGGCGCACTCTGTTTTTCCGCCTTTTCGTCCAACGCTTCCGACTGTTGCTCCGCAGCCTGCTCCTCGGCAAAGTCCTGCAGTTCTGCGGCGTTCGGCTCAAGTTGTTCTTCCATTTGGGCAGCGGTGCATTCCTCGGCGGACGGCTGTTGGTCAACGCTGTGCGGCTGTTGGTCAACGCTTTGTTCTGCCGCAAGTGCGCCCGCACTTTCTTCGGACGTTTCCCTCTCCTCTGCGCCGTGAGTTTCACGTCTTTCCGTCTTTTGCACGGCGGCAGGCAATGTACGTTGCGCCGCAGGCGTGCAATAAGCAATGCTCAGCGTGCACAGCAGCGGTGTGATCAGGCTCACAGCCAAAATGCTCTCCGTCACGGCGGGCACCGTCACGTCGAATGACGCCCCCGCGCACGTCGCCATATAAGCGGCGGAAAGGGTGCCCGCGCACAAAAAGATGACGGTGGAAACAATTTTCAGAGCGCGTTTATCGCGGCGTAACAAAGTCGCGGCGCAAAATATCGCCGTCACGGC
>DVOC01000080.1 GCA_018713905.1 Candidatus Fimimonas merdipullorum | reverse complement strand
GTGACGGGACTTGAACCCATGGCCTCTTGGTCCCGAACCAAGCGCGCTACCAACTGCGCTACACCTCGATATACAGTCTTAGAAAATTATTTAGTTTTTTGTATATATGGCAGTTGGTAGCGCCCAAGGCGCTTCCGCGCTGCAGGCATAGCCTTTGCGGACTCGCGGTAAACAGCACACCGTGCTGTTTCCTTTTCGCTTCGTCCCAACTGCGCTACACCTCGAAATCACTCTTCGATTTGTGCAGAAAAACCGCCGCAATGCTCGCGGCACTTTTGTGCGCCTGTATATTATACAGTAAATTCGTTTATTTTGCAAACACTTTTACACGGTTATTCCGCATTTGCATTTTGATCGCATTCCGTCTGCGCCTCGCCGACAACGACGGCTATGCCCGTGGAGGGAAAATACAGAAAATCGTAGGTTTGCCCCTCGCGCATATTTTCGTTGAAGGTGTGAAGCGCCTTGCGCTTGCCTTCCGCCAATATGACGGGGGATAAGTTTTTTTGCAGATACGGCTCGTATTGAAAGCCCACCACCTTGCCGCGTATTTTCAACGCGTCGTTACGTTTCAGTCTGCCGCCATCCTTAAGCAGCCGCACAAGCCAAACAATTCCCTGAACAGCCGTCACGGCGTCTAATATCAGAAGAACGCCAACCTCGACGTATCCCGCCGGCAGGTCGGACAGCATTGCGTTCCATTGTGTCGCTATTATTACGGTAAAAATGACGGCGCAGACCAAAAATATTGCCGTTAATATGGAAAAATATGCGTACAATCTTTTGAAAGTGCTCGGCTTTTTGCCTTCCGTTTTGTTTTTTGTCACGAAAAATCACCACCGTTTGCAATTTTTTGAACTTTTTTCCAAAGTTGAGGCTTGCCGCCGTGATTGCACAAACGCTTCTACCGTCTGAAACGCTTCGTCTGCTGCTTTTGCCACTTTGACCAAGCTGCGCCCCTTACTGTTTTACGTAAAAGCATTTTCCTTCAAAGGACACGCACCCCAACACGCCGCCCAGATATACGCCGGTGTCCAAGTGAATTTTGATACAATCGCAAATTGTGTTCACCTTTCCTCCCCGCGGATACATCAGTATGCCGTCCCTGCCGCACACGCTTCGGGTGGGGGTGTGTCCGAACAGCACGCATTTTCCCTCGGGCAGGCAATGCGGGCTGAGAAAATCTCTGTCGTACACCAGCTGCTCGCGCATTGCCTGCGACAGCGGCAGGATTTTGCCGTTTTGCAGGGGAACGCCGGCGTGCACCGCTATGAAATTTTCCTCGATAAAGTAGGGCAGCGTTTCCAGCTTGTCCACCGTGTCCCAATCCAGCAGGTGACGGTCTTCGTACCTTTCGCCCAGCTGACGCAAAACGTAGTCGTAGTCTTCCGTTTGCCTCATAAGCGCATGATAGTACTTGATAAGGTTGTATTCGTGGTTGCCGGCAATGCAAAAGACGTTCTGCTGTGAAAACAGCAGCCGCAGCAGTCGCACGCTGTGAGGGCCTTTGTCTATCATATCGCCCAAAACGTACAAAGTGTCGCCGCCGCAAAACTTTATCTTTTCCATAAGGCGGCAAAACAAGTCGTAGTGACCGTGTATGTCGGAGATAAAATATTGCATATCTTTACCTTTTAGCTTTCTACCTCGCAAAACTGCCGACGTTTTGAATAACGCCACTTTTGCCCTTTGCCAAGACATAGCCTGCTTGAAAACACGTAGTCGAGGCCCGCCCTCGCGGCGTTTTTGCGCAAAACAAAGGAAACGCCAACGGAGCAAAACCGCGCAATCGCAACTCCCGCACTAAAAATCGCTTTGGAAAAACGTGCGCCGCAAGTACCTTTGACTTTATCGGAAGGCTGCCCGCCGATTTGCCTTATTCGTATTTTAGCACAAGGACGGCGGTAAAAGCAAGAACTTTCTCTATTCGTCGGGCGGCGAAAAACATAGGTACGCCGCTGTTGCCGAAAAAAAGCCTCCCGCAGAAAACGGGAAGCTTTGACGGTAGGAATTTTGCTCGGAATGCGACTGCCGCAAGGCGCACTCGCCCGCTCGGCGCAATTGCCGCATTCGCTTCAGCAAAGCGGTGCGCTTGGCACAAAACGCTGCGGGTACGTCAGGCGGCGGGAACGATGGAGGGTATTTTTTCCGCAAGCACGCCCAACAGCCAATTGCCGAAAAAGTTGTTTGCATATACGTTTTGCATCACCCAACTTTCGCGGAAGGACTGTTGCAGCAAACCTTTTATGTGGGGAAGGAAGTCGTCGGCGGTGTCCAGTAGCAGCGAACACAGCACGGCAAACACCAAGTACACCACGCCCACTGCCAGCACGGCGCCCAGCACCCTGTTCAGCGCGCCCAGCACCTTGCCCTTGTTGACTATTTTGGAAATTATCGCCGTCACTATGCCGTACGCCAAGGCAAGCACTACAAAGGTTATTATCATTGCCACTATGGAACGCAGTCCGTCCCCTTCGATAACGGAGGAAAGCCACTGCGCAGGATAGGGCGCAAGGTAGGTTGTGCCCACCGCCACCACGAATATGCCCACCAAGGCGAACAGCTGTTTGAGCAGCCCCTTCCACGCCCCTACGGCTACGGCTACGGCGGCGCAGCCTATGAATATATAATCTAAAACGGTCATTTTGTTTCTCCTTGAAAAGCCTCTGATAAATATTATACCCCAAATACTCTTTTTGTCAACGCACGAAAAAACGCCGTGTTTGACGTTTCCCCGTTTATACGCGAAAAACGTCCATTGTATAGAACGCGAAAAAACGCCTGTTGCAAACGTCGCAAAAACGAAAACAGACGGAATAGGGCAAACAAAAAATATGCGTAGCGAAGTTCTGTCGTTGCCTGCTGCATTTACATTCTCTCGTTTGCGCCATAAAAAACGTCCGCTGAAGAGGCGCACAGGCAAGAGGAATGCTCATATAAAGACAGAGAATACTGCCTATGCCTACCGTATTTA
>DVOC01000079.1 GCA_018713905.1 Candidatus Fimimonas merdipullorum | reverse complement strand
ACAGAAATTCATAAAAATGCCGTGGTATTCCGAACTGATTTATGCAGGCGTAATTTCCATTTTCGTCGTACCGGAAATAGCACTACTACCAATTGGACTATATTTTCCTGTGTGTACTATGAACCTGTATGACGGGGCTGCATTGCCGCTATATTACGTAGTTATAATTATAATTACGCTGATCGAAAAACGTCAAAAAACACGAATTCCCACAGCCGATACCACCTTGGAGCAGTTGAATATACTTTACGATTCCGGTGCGCTTACGCAGGAAGAATATAAAAATGAACTTACAAAATATTTTGGAGGTAAACAATGAAATCGTCTAATCACAAATTGCTGAACGCCGCTTATACGTTGCACTTGATAATAACTATCCTGCTGGCTTTGGGCGGAGTTGTCGCAGGTATAGCCTACGCGGTAATTCATGCGTTCTGGATATTGCCCGTAATCTGGGCAGGCACGTTTGTCGTAGTAGGTTTGGGCTACGTTTTCGGACGGCTGTTTTTGGACATGCTGGACGACATTAAGGCGATAAGGAGTACGCTTAAAACGAAGCTAAACGGTCAGGCTGTCAAAACGTCTGCACCGCAGGCTACATATAGCATCGCTGTGCCTAAAACAGATACGGACAACTCTACTGCCGCACCTACTGTCAAAGCTGCTGCGCCGAGCGTCGCCAAAGCGGCTGACAATGCCGTCGCTTCCTCCACAGATATCGCCAGACAGCAAAAAATACTTCAGCTGAAAGTAATGCTGAAAAAGGGCGCTATCACACAGGAAGAATACGAGGAAAAAACGAAAGAATACGAGAAAAAAATGAAGGAAACTTACACGATCGAATAAGCTTCGTCAAAGGCATTTCCCCAACAGAACTGCCGATAATTTTCCGTAAAAGAGTAAGCGCAAACAAACGCCACGGCTTTACGCCGTGGCTTTTGTTTTGCGCATAGAGGCACCCAAGGCAAAGGAGCACAATTTGCCTGCGCATTTAACGACAATCTGTAAGCCCTCGACAAAGGGCAAACTCAACGGCAAGCCCTGCCGAAAAACTGCGCCCTTTGTGTACGCAATTTTGCAAACGGTATGCGTTTTTTGAACCAAGCCGCACGTGTCGCCACGCAAGGGATACGTCAAAAGGTTGCGCTTGCAACGTCCTTTTCCTTGAATCGAACCGTACAGGAAAACGCCTGCCTTTGCCGTTTGACGTCAACGCCCCGTCGTCAACGACGCTCAAGGCTACGCCCTGCGCAATACATCGGACTATTTGCTCGGAAAGCAGCACGCTACAACTCCGGACAAAGCGACTCAAAGCGCCGCGCGACGCTGCCGAAAAACCTTGTCCGTGGCGTAGATATGCCGCAAGGCTCATACACTATTGCGGAGAAAAAAATGTTGGCGTTTTTGCAACTGTTGAGCAAGCTGTGGTTTTTGACGGGGTACGTGTCGTCGGGAGGCAGTTATCCCAAGCCGCTGTCCCCGCAGGAGGAGGCACAATGTCTTGAAGAAATGAAATCGGGCAGCAAGGCGGCAAGGGACAAACTTATTTGCCACAATCTGCGGCTTGTGGCGCACATTGCCAAAAAGTACGGCAAAAACGACCTCGACGACCTTGTTTCGGTAGGCTCCATAGGGCTTATAAAGGGAGTGGAAAGCTACTCGGCGGAAAAGGGCACGGCGCTTGCCACCTACCTGGCGAGGTGCATAGAAAACGAAATTCTTATGGCGCTGCGCAGCAACAAAAGGTACGGCAACACGGTGTTTCTGAACAACGTGCTGGGCACGGACAGCGACGGCAACGAGTACACGCTTATGGACGTGCTGGCGATAAAGGAGGAGGACGTTTTTCGTCAGGCGGAATTGTCGGTGATGAAAAAACAGCTTATGCAGTGCATACGCACCTGTCTGACGCCGCGCGAACAAAGGATAATCCTGCTGCGCTACGGCTTGGACTGCGCTCCCCACACGCAGCTGCAAACGGCAAAAAAACTGGGAATAAGCCGCAGTTACGTGTCGCGAATAGAGACGCGGGCGCTGAACAAACTGCGCAAGGGATTGGAACAGGACTATTGACAAAACCGACGCGGATACTTATAATAAAAAGGTATTTGCGGAGGTGAAAATATGACGACGTCACAGGTATATTTTTGCAATATGCGCACCCTTGCGGGCGGAATGAGCATTCCCGAAAAGCTGAAAAACCTTATTCGCGAGGGCGGCATAGCCAAGCTTGACTTGAAGGGCAAGTTTGTGGCGATAAAAATGCATTTCGGAGAGCCGGGCAACATTGCCTACCTTCGTCCGCAGTTTCCCGCCGCAGTTGCCGAGGTGGTCAAGGAGTTGGGCGGCAGACCTTTTTTGTGCGACTGCAACACTATGTACACGGGCATGAGGCACAACGGGCTGGATCACCTTCGCGCGGCGGAGATAGACGGCTTTAACAGCGCCACCACCGGTTGCTACGTCATTATCGGGGACGGCATAAAGGGGGACGACGAAGTCGCCGTGCGCATAGACTGCCCGTTGGTGAAGGACGCCTACGTAGGGCGCGCCCTGCGGGACGCCGACGTTATAATTTCCCTGTCCCACTTCAAGGGGCACGAAATGGCGGGCTTCGGCGGCTGTCTGAAAAATCTGGGCATGGGCGGAGCCAGCATTGCCGGCAAACGGGATCAGCACTCCGGCAGCCGTCCGCAGGTAGAGGAAAGCAACTGCATAGGCTGCGGACTTTGCACCACTCAATGCGCCTATTCGGCGGTAAAGGTACATGACGGCAAGGCGCACGTAGATCACGCCCTTTGCGTGGGCTGCGGCAGGTGCGTAGGGGTGTGTCCGCAAAAGACCATTCACTTTTTGGATGGCAACGAGGAGGAAATTCTCAACAAAAAGATCGCGGAATACGCCTATGCCGTGTTGAAGGACAAGCCCTCCTTCCACGTAAACGTCATTATGGACGTTTCCCCCAACTGCGACTGTCACGGCGAAAACGACGCGGCTATAATTCCCGACGTGGGCATGCTGTGCAGCTTCGACCCCGTGGCAATAGACGCCGCTTCGGCAGATTTGTGCCTTGCCCAACCGGTGATACGGCAAAGCGCGGCAGGAGAAAGCGCACACCACAGCCACGACTGCTTTTGTCAGGCGCACCCCAACACCGACTGGCGCAGTCAGATTACCCATGCCGAGGAAATAGGCTTGGGCAGCGGAAAATACCTTCTTAAAGAAATTACAAAGCAATGACAAAGGAGAATACTATGGACTACAAATACGACACTCAACTGCTGGTAGAGGGCAAAAACCTCAGCGATGAAAGCATAAAGCAATACATTACGGCAAATATCGAGGGCGACTGCCTGCTTGTGGTGGGCGACGACGAACTTATAAAGCTGCACTTCCACACCAACACACCGTGGAAGGTGCTGGAATATTGCGCGTCGCTGGGCGACGTGTACGACGTGGTGATAGAAAATATGGTACGCCAAGCGGAAGGTCTTCAGGGGTGAAAAATGAAAGCCGTAATGAAAAAGCAACAATACAAACACTACTTCAAAATTTGTTGCAACCACACAATCTGAGAAGATCCCTACAAAATAACGTACGTGCAAAGGGCGTTTAAGGCGCTGGTAAAGTAGCCGGACGAGGATCCGTACATATTTGTCACAACCGGAAGACACTACGTCGGCGTTTTTGTCGACTACTTCGATCCGGAGCTTATCGTTGTGGAACACACACAGCAGTTTTCGGCGGAGCAAAAGGGGGTTGCGGAAATATTGCTGGACCTTGTGGACAAAAAGCAGACGGAGCCCATAGACGTTTTGATAGAGTTTACCCAAAAGGACGCCGACGATTTTGTGCTGTATCTGCCGGAGTAAGGACAATTTTCCGAGATAACGCGCTTTTTTGCGCACGTTAAGAATGCGGTGGGCAACAAACTTCCGCAAGCTTTGGGACAAAAAGGCAGAATTACTATTTTTAAGCCGCAAAAGCAAGTTTGTTTTTCGGCAATTAGCCGCAAACAAAAAACGGAGCGCAAACAACGCTCCGTTTTTGAAATATAAGCGCAACTCCGAAAAGGTCTTTCACTTTTGCCTCTGACGTTCGGCGGGCAAGACTCACCTTGCCGCAGGAAGCCACAAAAAAGGGCAAAGGGGCGGCGGCACGTGCCGTTGCAAAGCGCGAACGCCCCCTTTCGCCTGTTTCGGAAGGGCTTGCCGCGGCGATTGCTTGAAGTTTGCGGCTTGTCGAGCCGAAGTTGCCCGTCACACCGCACCGTTGGCGCAAAGCAGCCGCCGCAAAACAAAAAACTCCGAATTGATTCGGAGTTTTTTTCGTTGGAAATTTACACAATCAGATGTTGAGAATACGGATTATTCTGCGGCGGAATATCATGGAGATGATGTCCGCGATCCAGATAATGTTCCAGCCCAATACGATACGCAGAATAGCAGCCAATATCTTGCCCTCCAGCAGGCGGGTGATGAAGCTGCACACAAGGTTCGTTACCGGTATTATGCACAGAATAAGGCTGACAACGTAACCAAGACCAAAATAGTCGCTCTTTCCTTTTGCCATAGTTTACCTCCCAAATTTGGTAATTACATTATACCCTCTATCGCGACAAATTGCAACAGCGTATTTTGCTTTTTTTTGAAAAATTATTCCTGCACCGATATTGTGCGCTTGCCGATACTTGAAAGGTATTTTTTGAAGTCCTCGGTGGAAATTACCACCGTTGCGGTGTTGTCGCAGGGGTGAAACTTCACCTTGGGCATTTTGAAGATATCTTCGTCTATCAACAGCGGCGCGTCGCGCCCTTGCTTTTCAAACAGAAAGGCAAAGGGGGAAACGCTGCCTCGGTGGACGTGAAGGTGTTCTTCCAACACCTGTTCCGTTGCAAACTCGAACTTGGCGCACCCCACGTAGGAGGCCAGCCTTCGCATATCGGCGCGCTTGTCGAAGGGGAGCACCACAAGGTAGTAGTTGTCGCTTTTTTTGTCCTTTACGTAAAGGCTTTTGCAGGAGGCGCAGCCGCTGACGTGCACCACGTTTTTGGATTCCTCCGTGGTGACCACGGCGGGGTGGTTAAGCAAAACGTAGGGAATACCCGTTTTTTCCAGATATTCCAACACCTGTTGCCTCATCAAAGCAGAATGTTGGGCAATACCAGACCTGCCAGCACCACCAGAATGATGATGACGTACAAAACTATCCACACGGTGGGCTTGCTGCGCACGTAACGCCACGCAAGCACAGCAGATACGCACACCATAAGGGCAGCCGCCGCCGAAGCGATCCAGCTGACTATGGAGGAATTGACGCCCACTATGGAAAGTATCAGGTTTACCAGATAGGCGATTGCCGCCACTACCAGCAGCCAAAAGGCAATTTTGTTTACCGATACCGTAGTACTACTTTTTTTAGCCATATTGTTACCTCCTTTTCGATACCAAAATTATAATGCTTATTTCAAAGAAAGGCAACTGATTTTTACCGTAATATTTTTGACACCCGAACAAAGTTTCGACAGGCAAAACGGTTGCCGAGCACGCAACGCTTTGGACAGTAAAACTTTTGGCACCCGAACAAAGTCGCCGCAGACAAAGCGATAACTGTTACATAACGATTTTGCCGTAAGTTTCAAAACGACGGAACAAGGTTGCAGCCCACAAAACTGACGTCCGTCACATAACCGTTTTACCGTAAAAAGCTTAATAACGAAACAAAGTCGCCGCAGGCAAAGCGATAACTGTTGCATAACGAATTTACGCGACGTTTGGCTGCAAGACAAAGCGCGGACATACCGTGAAAGGCAGCGGGAGCAAAGTACTGCATTTCACATACGCTCGCCGCCCTTTTTCGGCGCACAAAACGGGCGGGGATACACAACGCACACCGCTTTTTACCAACGCCATAAACGTTCAAGCGTGCGTCGTGGTCGCCCGCAAGGCATTGCCGGCAAAAGGATAAACGTCGCAACGCCCGTTAACTACCGCCGAACAACGGCGCAAAGCAAGTTTAAGCAAAAACTACGCCGCGTCAGACGTCGGAATGCCCTTTTGGTACAAAAACAGCATGACGCCCCGAAAGATTTTGTCGCACAGCAGTTGGCGGTACTGCTCCGTCTGCAATCTGGCAAAGTCCTGCGCGTTGCTGAAAAAGCCGCACTCCACTATGACGGCGGGGCAGGGGCTTTCGCGGCAGATATAAAAATCGCCCGACTGCGCCTCGTGGTTGTTGCCGGTAAAGGCGTTGAACACCTGCTGAATACTTTCCGCCAGCGCCTTGCCCTCTGCCGAGCCTTTCTGGTAAAAGGTCTGCGGCCCGCTGCGCGAGCCTGCGCCGAACTTGTTCATATGCACGCTTACCGCCACGTCGGCGGAGGCGGCGGTAATTATCTGCACACGGCGGCGCATATCGCGCAGCTTGAAGCCCTTTGTGGGCAGCCCGTACAAGCCGTCGCGGGTTTTGCGGGTAAGCACCGTCCCCACGCCGCAGTTCTCGAAGGTTTTTTGCAGCGTCTTGCAGTATTCCAGATTCATATCCGACTCCTTTACCTGCCCCACGCTTACGCCGCCGTCTATGCCGCCGTGCCCCGCGTCCAGCGCCACCACGAACTGCGGAGCCGTGCCGCCGAATGCCGCCACAGTCAGCGAACACAGCCACAGCACAAAAGCCGCGGCAACCGACCACGCCGCCCACTTCATACCTTACGCCGGCAAGGACAAACAGCGCCGTCGCCCGCAGAAAAAAGTGAAGGGGCAAAGTTGACGTCTGTACAGCAATTATATAGCATTGCGGACAAATTTCCTCCTTTTTCGCACAAAAAAGTGCAAAGTTGTGCACTTATCCACACAGTTATCCACATTGCGACAGCGGACGGTGGACAAAGTGTTTCACACGTTTTATGAAACGCAAAAAACTGTTTTCGCAAATTATTTTATGAGGAGAAAAGGGGAAAAATTACCCCGAAAAAGCCCTTTATGGCGAGAGCAAAAGGTCGGGAGCGACTAC
>DVOC01000078.1 GCA_018713905.1 Candidatus Fimimonas merdipullorum | reverse complement strand
ATAACGGGCGTAGATTACGGCTTTCATTGAAATTGCTCCTCATTTTGATGAGAGTATTATAACATAGGATATATGACAGATATAGTCATATATTAAAAATTTTTTCTTGCAATTTTGGGATAGCGAGGTACGCAAGTGGCAAGCCACTTGCCGAGCGTAAACGCTCGCCTCGTCAGGGGAAGTCCTCCCCTGAAACCCTTTTCTTTTGCGTGGAATAAAAGCCTCGCAGAGCCCACGACTTCGCTTGCGAAGTATAGTGGGCTATACTTCTATTAGAAGTTATAATGAAAACTATTTAGTATTTGTCGTCTGATTACTTAAAGTTTTTGTCCGCTTTATGTCAAGTAGCCAAAGTGCAATTGCAACGGCTGTCGTCAGTAGAATCCCGACAATCAATATCAAGTTCAGTTTTAACACGAATGACGACAACATCACATTGACAAAACCGTGAAAGAGCATACACAGCGGCAGGCATTCAGACCGCTTATAAATTATGCCAAGCCAGAAACAGAGGAATATACCAAGTGTAGCTTGTACCCAAAATGGCATTGACTGATTAGGGTGACCTTCTATAAACCAAAGCGGTAAATGCCATAACGCCCATATAACGCCGCACGCGAGCGCGGCAAGCGGGAATGTTATTTTCTTTGACAATGCAGAGTGCAAAATACCGCGCCAGCCTAATTCTTCCTCGCCGCCGTAAATAAAGGTGGAACCAAGCAGGGAGATAAAAAAGTTCAACGCCGTCATTTGCGGGTTCCATTCCATTGAAGAAAGTCCCACAGTGAGCGTAACGAGGGCGGCAAACAAAAGGAAAAACCATATCCCGCGTTTTTTGTATGAAAACAAAAATTTTTTCAGTGAGTGTAGATATGGTCTGCCGTCAATGCAAAATAATGCTGCAATGGCTGGACCGAAGTTACCTATAATATATATAATTGTCGGCAATATGTCGCCATATACAAAATCAGTATATGCAACAAGTGCAGCTACGCCCCACCAACAAGCATAAGTTATGACAAATGTAATAATAAGATATTTCACAACCGCTTTTATCTTCATATAGCCATTATAGCATAGTAATGGAACGAAGTCACCTGTATGGGGTTATAAAAAAAGAAATAATCCGAACGCTCCGCCGACTAAAATCGGTTTCAGGTTCGGATTATACTCGTTTGGAGCGGGTAACGGGAATACTTCGCTTGCGCTTCGTGGCGTTCGTGCTGCGCACTCGGCTGCGAACCCGTAAAAAAGAGAGCATAACGCCCCGTTACGCTCCCCATTGGAGCGGGTAACGGGAATCGAACCCGTAACTACTGCTTGGGAAGCAGTCGTTTTACCACTAAACTATACCCGCAAAATTATTTGTGTCGTTTTTCCGGCACGGCTTCCACGTCGAAAAGGTCGAAGTGAACGCTTTCCACGAAGTCGCGCGGTTTGAACTTGGTGTTGTTGAACATAACGAAGTGGCGGAAGTTGACGTTAGTCGCTACGGGAGTGGGGATATCCATTGCGCCGCATATTTCCTGCAAGGCGTGCACAAACTGTTCCTCGTCGGTAATGACGTCGCATTCGTACAGTATATCGTCCGTTATTTTTTCTCCCGAAAAAGTTTTCGCCCAGATCTTCATTTTTGCTCCGACCGTTATTATAGCAGATATCGCAAAAAAAAGCAATGCTTTTACACAGGCGGAAGCGCGGCGAAAAACTTTATTGCTTTCAGGCGCGCTCATAACACTTTACTATATCGTGTCGTTATGTTAAAATAGCGGCGTGAACAGCCGCGGCAGACGCGGCGGGGAGAAAATATGAGAATAGGAATTTTTACCGCATTGGAAGAGGAGTCCCGTTCCTTTTTGCAGCATGCCGAAAGCTGTGTGCAGGCGGGGGACTTCACCGTCTGGAAGTTAGATATAGGGGACGTTTACCTTTGCCGCCCGCCGGTGGTGGGCGAAATTGCCGCGGCGGCTGCGTGCCAGCTGCTTATTTCCCGCTTCAACGTGCAGGCAATACTCAACTTCGGCGTGGTGGGCGCTCTTACGGAACGGACGCGCACCTTTTCCACAATGTACGTACATTCCGTAGTGCATTATGCAAAGGACACCACTGGCATAGACGACTGTCCGTTGGGGCAGTACGAATGTTTTCCGAGCGTGGCGGTGGATACCGACGGCGACTTGCTTAAAACGGCTCTAACTGTGCACAAGCTTCCCGTGGTCAGGTGCGCATCCGCCGACAAATTTGTGGCGGACAGCGGCGAAAAAAGCATGCTCAACAGCCTTTTCGGCGCAGATATATGCGATATGGAGTCGGCAGGGGTGCTGTTTACCTGCAAGTTCAACGGCGTGCCCTGTCTGCTTATAAAATGCGTGTCCGACAGTCTGTACGGCGGCAGCGGCGAATACGACAAAAACTCCGACAAGGCGGCGCAGCACTTTTTTGCGCTGGCGGAAGGGCTGGTCAAAAAATTGCAGGGCGCAACGTCAGCAGGTTGACAAAACGCCTCGGGTTGTTGTAGAATATATAAGATTCAATAAATATTTGCACCGCCAACTTGAAACGTGTTTTGAGTTGGTTTGTTGCGTAAAAAGGAGATATCATGGCAGAAGTTCAATTGACGGAAAGCGGACGCAGAGAACTTGAAGAGCGTCTGGACTATCTCAAATCGGTGCGTCGCGCCGAAATTGCAGAGGAAATAAAAATCGCAAGAGGTTTCGGAGACCTGTCGGAAAACGCCGAATACGACGCGGCGCGCAAAGCGCAGGCGGAAATGGAAGGGGAAATTGCCGACATCGAAGCCAAACTGCGCATGGCAAAGATAATCCACGAAAAGGTGGTCACCTGCTGCGAAGTGGTGGACGGCGTAGAGGGACAAAGCAAAACCTACACTATAGTGGGCACGTCGGAGGCAGACCTTGCCAGCGGCAAAATAAGCGACGAATCGCCGGTGGGTGCGGCTTTGGTAAACGCGCAGGAAGGCGAAACGGTAAGCGTAAAGCTGCCCGGCGGCAGAACAAAGCTTATGAAGATTACCAAGGTGCTTAAATAACGGAAAACTACAAACACAGTCGGAGTTTTTATGAGTGAAGAAAAGAACATTCTTGCTCCCCAAGAGGACTTGAACGAAATTCTTAAAATACGCAGGGAAAAGCTGGACAAGCTTACGGCGGAAGGCAACAACCCCTTTGAGATAACAAGTTTCGACAAAACGCATTCCTCGTTGCAGGTGGTGCGTGATTTTGTCGATCACGCCGAAGGCGAACAGTATCAGCCGCAGATAGTCACCGTGGCGGGCAGAATGGTTTCCCGCCGCATAATGGGCAAGGCAAGTTTTTGCCACGTCATGGACGGCGAAGGCACCATTCAGCTTTACGTCAAGCGCGACGAGGTGGGCGACGAAGCGTACGCCCGCTTTAAGTCGTGGGATATAGGTGACATAATCGGCGGAACGGGAGAGGTTTTCCGCACCCACATGGGGGAAATTTCCGTGAAGGTAACAGAACTCACCCTTCTGGCAAAATCCCTTTTGCCCCTGCCGGAGAAATTTCACGGCTTAAAGGACGTGGAAACGCGCTACCGTCAGCGTTACGTAGACCTTATCGCCAATCCCGACGTCAAGCGCACTTTTGTTCTGCGCTCCAAAATAATAAAAGCCGTCAGGCAATATCTGGACGAGCGCGGCTTTCTCGAAGTGGAAACGCCCATTCTCAACACCATAGCGGGAGGCGCCAACGCCCGCCCGTTTATCACTCACCACAACACGCTGGACATAGACATGTATATGCGCATAGCCACCGAACTTCACCTCAAAAGGCTTATCGTGGGTGGGTTTGAAAAGGTGTACGAAATAGGCAGACAGTTCCGCAACGAGGGTATGGATCCCAAACATAATCCGGAGTTTACCACGATAGAACTGTATCAGGCGTACACCGACTTCCACGGCATGATGGACGTTGCGCAGGGGTTGTTCTGCTATTGCGCCGACACCGTTTTGGGCACGCGCAAGCTTCCCTACGGCGAGGTGGTGATAGACCTCGACAAATGGGAAAAGCTTTCCATGCTGCAAGCGGTGCACAAGTACACCGGCGTGGATTTTTCCGAAATGAGCGCAGATCAGGCTGTGGCGGCGGCGAGTGCGCTGGGCGTGGAACTTGCCGAAGGCAAGCGCACGTGGGGCAACGCCCTGTACGAGTGCTTCGACGCGCTGGTGGAAAAGCACCTTGTGCAGCCCACCTTTATATACGACTACCCCGTTGAAGTCAGCCCTCTCGCCAAGAAAAAACCCTCCGACAAACGTCTGACGGAGCGTTTCGAGTTCTTTATAAATTGCAGCGAAATGGGCAACGCCTTTTCCGAATTGAACGATCCGCTGGATCAGTACGAGCGTTTTCTGGCGCAGGTAAAGGCAAAGGCGCAGGGGGACGACGAGGCGCAGATGATGGACGAGGATTTCATCACGGCGCTACAATACGGTATGCCCCCCACAGGCGGACTGGGCATAGGCATAGACAGAATGATAATGCTGTTTACAAACAATCAGTCCATTCGCGACGTGCTGCTGTTCCCCACCATGAAACCCTTAAAAGCGGTAAATGCAGGAAACTGTGAGGTAAACAATACTTCCGAAACCGCCTTGAACAACGTAAAAGCCGAGCCGCAAAAGATAGATTTTTCCAAGGTGGAGATAGAGCCTCTGTTCAGGGATTCTGTGGATTTCGAAACCTTCGCCAAGTCGGATTTCAGGGCAGTCAAGGTGCTTGCCTGCGAGGCGGTGCCCAAGTCCAAAAAGCTTTTGAAGTTTACGCTGGACGACGGCACAGGCACAGAACGCACGATTTTAAGTGGCATTCACGCCTATTACGAGCCGGAAGAACTGATAGGTAAAACCTGTATAGCAATCGTCAACCTGCCGCCCAGACCTATGATGGGCATTGATTCCTGTGGTATGCTGATTAGCGCTGTACACCACGAGGAAGGACAGGAAAAACTCCATCTGCTGATGGTGGACGACCACATTCCCGCAGGCGCAAAGCTGTACTGATTCTTCAGATTAGCAAGAATAAATTTCGTATGTAAAACCGCACGGGGACGCCCCGTGCGGTTTTTGTTTTGAAATTTATGGCGTGGCTTTGCCCGCTCCCGCGGCGTACGTCACGACGCAAGCGTGCGCTGCCCGCGTGAACAGGCTTTTTGCGCTTTGCTCCGGCAGATAAATTGGCTCGGCAAATTGCTTTGCGAAAAAACGCTTTTGTGCCGACGGATAAAGGCAGTCGCAAGTTTACCGCCCGTCGAAGTGCAGCTTAAAGTGCGTTTCATTGCCTGTACGCCTTGCGGGTAGTGCACGTGGCAACGACAAAAGCGGCGGTGCGCCATTGGGTAAGGTTTCGCATACAGAAGCGCGGCGGTCACTTCGTGCCGAACAGTCTGTCCCCCGCGTCCCCCAGCCCCGGCAGAATGTATTTGTCCTTGTTAAGTTCTCTGTCGCAGGTGGCGCAGTATATCTGCACGTCGGGGTGCGTGCGGTGCAGGTTTTCTATTCCCTCCGGCGCGGCTATTATGTGCATGCACTTTATGCGGGAAACGCCCTGCTTTTTCAGCAGGTCTACGGCGGCAATGGCGCTTCCGCCCGTCGCCAGCATGGGATCCAGCACAATACATATCATGCCGCCTATGTCTTTGGGCAGCTTGCAATAGTATTCCTGCGGCAGACAGGTGGTTTCGTCGCGGTACATTCCCACGTGTCCCACCTTCGCCGTGGGAAACAGCGTATGCACGCCGTTCACCATGCCCAGCCCCGCGCGCAAAATGGGAACTATTGCCACGCTGTTGTCCGGTATGACTTGCTGAACGGTGCGTTCCAACGGCGTTTCCACCTCCACCGGCACGGTGGGAATATCCTTGAACGCCTCGTAGGTGAGCAATACCGTAATTTCCTCTATAAGCTCGCGGAACTGCTTTGTGTTGGTGTTTTTGTCCCGCAGCATAGCCACCTTGTGGGACATAAGCGGATGGTTTATGATAGTAGCCTTCATATTTGCCTCCATATTGCTTCTATTGTACCGCAAAAGGGCGGTATATTCAACAATTTTGGGGTAAAAATCCCGAAATAAAAAGGTGCTTGTGCGAGTATTGCCGCATGGTGCCCGTATGCCGCAGTCGGCGGCGTACTTACCGCCCGTGCTTGCTTGCGAAATTCAGCGCAACGCGCCCTGAAAAAATATTGCGTTTTGCATGCGCAAACGGACATAAGTCAAATGCTTTCGCATTCGCAGGCTTACAACAAGCCGAGCCGTCCGCGGCAGAAAGGTATTGCGCTGAACTCTGCCGCGCGCGCCAAGTTTGCGTATCGGAGGCTCGCCCTTCGTGAAGGTTCCCGACGGCTGTCAACTACGGCAGGCAGGCGTACAGACTATGTTTTCGGGCTTTCCCGCCGCAGTTGCCGCGGCTGAGCACAAGCGGTCGTGCGGTTTCTGCTGCCCGTAGCGGCTGCTTTGGCAAATTAACGGGGCAGTCAGCCTCGTGCTTTAATGCTGAACTAACCGTAGAGTTTGACTTTTGTTTTAACGGTAAATCAACCGTGAGGTCAAACTCTTGCTTTAATAGTCAAATTGGCAGGGATATGCTTCAACTGACAAATTGACCTCGAAGTCAACCCCCGTATGCTGCAAAGCCTCCGTTTTACGGCGGATAAATCGTGCAGTACCGCCT
>DVOC01000077.1 GCA_018713905.1 Candidatus Fimimonas merdipullorum | reverse complement strand
ATTTGGCAAGATTTTTTTGCGGCACAATTTTGCATATTGCCGACATCCGCATTTGGGGCAATGTTTTGCGATGGGCGTTTTATCGGACAGCGCAATTCATTGTCACGACAGCCGTTTCACAGTCTTCGGCGCATTTTGTGATAGCGGTGCAATTTCGTACACCGGCGACAGTCATATTTAACAGCCTTTTGTAGAGGGCGGGGCGGCGCATTTTCTTATATTGTCATAATTGCCGCATTTGGAGACCTCTTTTTGTGTGCGTGCTGTGCTCTTTGTGTTCGGTCGTCCAATCGAACAAGCGTGTCATCTTACCTTTTGTCTGCGCTTGGCGGCAGATTGCGCTTTAAGCTTGTCCTGCAAAGCCGTCAAGGCGCTTTTGCCGAAAAAGTCGTATGCTTTCACCATGTACGTTCCGGTAAGTTTGCGGTAGATAATTTCCTTGTCAAACTCGTTGTCGTTTTTCATCGTCTTCCCCCGTGAGGCTTGCGCCTTTTGTTTTTGTGCTTATATTTTAGCAAATCAATTAGCCATACGGCTGGCACAGATAAAAGTTTTTCAGATAAATTTTGCGTAATAGTTGACAACATATTGGCAAATATTTTATAATGACACGGGAGGCAAAAAATGCAGATACCCGTTCTGGTAGGAATAATGTCCACGCTTTTGGCGGCGGACGAAACGGTAAACGCGCAGGAGTTGGCGCAGAAGTTTGAAATAAGCAAGCGGTCGGTGTACAGGTACGTCGCCATGTTGTCGGAAGGTGGCATTCCCATAGAAACGCGCATGGGCAGAAACGGCGGCTGGGGCATTGTGGACACCTACAAGCTAAAAGCCACCTATTTTACCGAGGAGGAATATCAGCGGCTGATATTTGCCCTGCAAAGCTTTTCCTTGCAGGACGACGTGACCAAAAACGCCATTCAGAAGCTTTCGGGACTGCGCCGCAGCCACGCTTCGGCAACGGTGTTGAAGTCGGATCAGCTGGTGGTGGACAGCGCCGATTATTCGGTGGGCGACTACGTCAACGTGCTGTCCGACTGCATTTCCCAACGGCTGTTGTGCAACATAGAGTACCACTCCAAGGCGGGAGCCGTCACCTCCCGTTCGGTAGAGCCCTATTGCCTTATTCTGAAAGACGGCAGTTGGTACGTTTATTGTTTCTGCCGTATGCGCAAGGCTTTCAGATACTTCAAGGTGTCCCGCATGGTGCGGCTGTCGGTGGGCGAACGCTTTTCTCCCCGCGAATTTTCCGTGGACAGCAGCGTGATAGAATCGGACGTGTTGCGCGGCAAGGAAATTTGCGAGGTGATTTTGTCCTTACAGCACAAGGCGCTTTCCGCCTGTGAGGAGTGGCTGGGTATGGGACACGTGGCAAGAGTGGGCGACGGATACGTCGCCAAAGCCTCGCTGCCCTACGACGAAATGCTGGTCAGCAGAATTTTGTCCTTGGGGGACGGCGTGCGGGTGGAAAAACCCGCCAAGCTGCGCAAAGCCGTGCTGGCAAGGTGCGCCGTGGTGTGCGCCGAAAACGTCGACGACTCATGACCTGCGGCAAGCCTCTTTTGTAATTTTATTCGCGCTTACGGCGTTTTTTATCTAAGTCGGCGTTGCTGTGTTTCGCTACGCCTTTGAGGCGCAGATTGCCGCCTGTTTTCTAAAAAAGGGTTGCCGACTTTTTTCGTATTTTTTACTGCGGCGGAACCTTGTCGGTCGAGCGTTTGTACGACGTCCGTATACGGGGAGTATATGGCAACGGCGGCAATTTGCCGTGTAAAAATTCTCGCTGACGGCATATTTCGGGTGCGTCCGCAGTAATTTGCGGGCGCATTTTCGTCAGGTTGCGGCGCTTGCGTCGTAGGAAGAGCGCGTACCGCGCTATTTTTTTGCCGCTTTAAGTATTTCTTCCGCCGCCTTTTCCGTGCCGTAAAAGTCAAATTTGCGTTGCGCGTTGGCTATGGCGGTGCGCTGTTCGTATAGCTTTTGCACAAGGCCGGGCAGGTTTTCCAGCTGCTTTTCGTCGGCAACAAGTCCCATGCCCCTTTCGGCGAACCAACGGGCGTTTTTTGCCTGTTCGCCGCGGGAGCCGCGCGTCAATGGCACAGCCAAAAAGGGCAGGCGCACCAAGGCAAGCTCCGACAACGCATTGCTTCCCGCCCGCGTCACGCACATCGACGAGGCGGCGTACACGCTGCCCACGTCCTCCACAAAGGGCGCGCTGTGAACGTCGCAGTTGAGCGTTTTGCCCTTGCCTGTAATTACAAACAGGTCGAACTTGTTCATCAGGGGCGCGCTTTTGCACACGGCGTCGTTAAGCGCTTGCGCCCCGAGGCTGCCGCCCATCACCAGCAGTATCGGCTTTTTGCCGTCCAGTCCCATTATCTGCAACCCCTTTTGCCTGTTTCCGCATACTACGCTTTTGCGTACTATCGCACCTACCTGCGTCGCCCTTTTCAACGGAAAAGTGCTGAGCGTTCGCGTGCAGAAAAGGGAGCAAATCCTGTTTGCCAGACCGAGCGTGAGGTCGCTTTCGTGCACAACCAGCGGAATTTTCAGCAGTCTTGCGGCAATTGCGACGGGCAGTGAGGCATACCCGCCTTTGCCGAAAACCACGTCGGGACGAATTTCCATCAGGTGCGCCTTCGCCTCCCTTACGCTTTTTATAAGCTTTGCCGGCAGCAACACGTTCTGCACGCAAAATTTGCGCTGAAATTTCGCCGCGGTAATGGTGCGGTAACTGCGGAACAAACGGCTGTCCGTCACGAGCTGCTTTTCCATGCCGTCGGTGCCTACATAGTGCAGCTGATCCTCTTGCAGCTGCTGCGCCAAAGCGATGTTGGGCATGACGTGCCCCGCCGTGCCCCCTCCGCAAAACACTATTTTCATTTTACCTTCCTTAAACGTATTCGTTATATTATACGCCCTTTTTGCGTCAAATAAGCGGTGACGCTCAAAAAGGCGTAAAAAGGCGTTTGCAACGGCGGCGGGCTGTCGCTGTTTTGCGTTTAACTCTCGTTCCGCCGAAAATTGTGCCGTGCAGGTAGTGCTTCCGCACGGGTTCTTCATGCGGTTTGCGTTTTGTCGAAAATTTTCGCGAAGACAGTGGCGCTTACCGTGAGGTTTGTTTTGCGCGCAATCTCCATTTTGGTAAAAATTTATCTTGCGCAGTCGCAGTCTTTCCCTGCTGCTTTGGGCGCAATAAAATTGCTTACACGAGGAGCATTTGTGTGCGGTTTTGTACGCCAAATTTTCCGTATCGGTTGTTTTACGCAGACGGTGCTTTCGCTACGGTTTCGGGGTAGAAAAATCCGCTTTTTTACACGCTTTTTGTTCGCGAGGGGGCGACTTGCACGGTTGGCTGTGCGCACTCTTCGCCGTATCAAAAATTATCCTCTGCCGGCAGTAGTGCCCCGCAAGGTCAATTTTACACACAATCTCTACTTCGGCAAAAACAGTTTTGCACAGCCAAAGCGCACGGTTTTTCGACCGCCGATTTGCTTTGCCTAAAATTGTTTTACTCAGTCGTAGGCTTTGATAGGGTTTTATGGCAAAATATTTGTTTTTTTATACGCTTGTCTTGCAGGAGCGGCGGTTTGCGTGGTTGGCTGTGCGCACTCTTCGCCGTATCAAAAATTATCTTGTGTCGGCAGTAGTGCCACGCAC
>DVOC01000076.1 GCA_018713905.1 Candidatus Fimimonas merdipullorum | reverse complement strand
AAAATAAACAAGGTGTAACACCAAGCGTTGAAGGAGCATATTGTGCACCGAGGAGATACCCTTGAAACCGTTGATATGCCAACTGCCCTACCCTTCCGCCGAAAATCTTCAAAAGGACGTGCGCAGCGGCAGGATAATTTCCTTTGCCTACGCCACGCTGTGCGGAGAGATAAGCGCCACGCTGCAATACCTGTACCACTCGTTGCATTTAACGAACAAGCAGCATGCCGAGGTGTTGGAAAGTATAGCGCTTGCGGAGATGAAGCACACCAAAATCTTAGCGGAATGTATGCTGAAATTGGGAGTAAACCCGCTGTACGTTCAGTATCCCTGTTCGCAGACGTGGTTCAACACCTCGCAGATATCTCGGAGCACTGCGCCACAGAAAATGCTTATGGACGACATTCAGGGGGAAATGAACGCCATTACCGAATACAAAAAAATGCTTTACGTGCTTACCAATCAGGACGTGGCGGCAATCGTGCAGCGCATAATTTTGGACGAACAGCTGCACCTCGACGCGCTTAAAGAGCTTTTGGAAAAACAGGCATAAAAAAACGGGAGAAACCTCCCGTTTGCAAAAGGCTAATTGTCGCTGCCGTTCTCCTCTTCGTCCAACTCTATCTCTTTGTTGGCAAAGCCCTTGCCCACGACTTCCTTGACGTTTTCCACGTAGGCAAACGCCGACGGATCCACCTGATTTATTATTCTGCGGGCGTGCGTGAGCTGGTGCTTGTTGAGCACGCACAACAGCATTGTCTTTTCGCTGTGAGAATAACCGCCGGTAACGCGCACCTGCGTGACGCCGTGCTTCAGCTCCGCCAAAAGAGCGTCCGCCAGTTCCTGTGGCTTTTCGGTGGTGATCTCCAACTCCACCGCGGCGGAAAAGCCCTTGAAAATGCTTTCCTGCACTATTTCGCAGATAAACATTGCCGCAACGGAGTAGATGAGCATTTCCACCGCCTGCGCCGAATCCTTTTTTATCAGGTAGTACGCCAGCGAGGAAAGTCCTACAATGATGACGTTGGTAAGCATGACTATGCGCATGGCAACGCTGCTGCTCCGCTTGCTGCGCTTCTGGACGATAAGTCCCACTATGTCGCTGCCGCCGGTGGAAGCGTTTACCGACAGCATTATGGGCAGCGACAAGCCGTGCAGCGCACCGCCCAGCAAAATGTATATCACCTTGTCCTTTTCGCCGTCGCCATACATAAGCTGTTCAAAAAGAGAACATACGTCCAGCATATGCAACGTAAGTATCATGGCGGAAAGCAACACCACGTAGATAAGCGTTTTGACGGCAAAACGCCTGCGGTGGCGCAAAAAACTGTATATAAGTATGGGAATGTTGACCACAAACACCCATATTCCCGCAGACAGATACCATTTGCCGTCGGCAAACAGAATGTCAAGTATCGAGGCTACGCCCAGCGCGCCGCCCACCACCGCATTAGAGGGCAGCAGAAATATCTCCAACGACAGCGCGCTGGAAAGGCTTGCGAGAAAAATATACAGAAACTGTTTGGCGTTGTGCCAGAATATCGCTTTGCCGCTTACGGCGGCATCCTTATTAGGGCTCATTTGGTTTTGTAACTCCTGTTGAACGTGGGACGGCTGAACACGTCGTACACGTCCTTTATCACCGTAAACGCATTGGGATCGCGCCTGCGTATAATGTGTTTTAGAAAGTGCAGCTGTCTGTACTGAACTACTACCACTATCATCTTGCGCTCTACGCCGTCGTAGCTGTTGGCGACGTCGAAAAGCGTGTAGCCTCTTTTGAAGTAACGGCTGATATCCGCGCCGATTTTTTCGTATTTGGAGGTGACGATAAGAAACTTTTGCGGGTGGTTGAAGCCGCGCTTCAACATACCCAGCACGTTGCCCCCTATCACCACGTACATAAGCGAATAAAGCACTATGTCGAAGTGCTGGTTTTCCACCACCATGACAACTATACTGCCGCACACGGTGATAATGAAGTTGGACACCAGCACCACGCGGGAAATGTCCGTTTCGGGGTGATATTTGGAAAAAATTCTGCCTATTATCTCCGTGCCGCCGTTGCTGCCGTTGTTTTCGTAAGCCACGTACATGGCAAGTCCCACAAGTATGCCTCCGAATATCACCGATACCAGCCTTGCTCCGTGAAATTTGAATCCGGAAGGAAGTATGCCCAGCACAATGGAGCTTACCGCCGTAGCCCATATGGTTTTGAAGGTGAAATCTCCCCTGAGGAAAATGAGGGAGCAAATAAGCAGCGGCACGTTAAGCGCAAAGTAGCATATGGACATAAGCGTGTCGAAGTCCACGGGCAAAAACAATTCCAGAATATAGGACAACGAGGACGCCAGTCCGCTGAAACCTCCCGCCACCAGCATGGAGGGGTTTACGAAGGTAAACAGCGAAACGGCGTTAAGCACGCCGCCCAACGTCACCCACACGTATTCCTTAAAATATTTGAAAAATTGCGAAGCGGAAAGTTTTTTCAAGCTGCCTTGCGCACTCCTTTTTTCTTTTGCAGAAATACTATAATATCACCTGCGGAATATGTCAAACGTTTGACGAAAAATTTTGTTTTTATCCGCCTTAAAGGGGCGGACAGAGGTCGCGACCGCTCTGCGCGGCGGAAAGAGTTTGCCCTGCGGGACGGGAGCAGTCTAAAAGCTCCGCGCCTATCTGCCAAGATAATGCCGCACAGTTTACAAACCGGCGCGCCGCAAACGCCTTTGCGCCTTTTGTCGGCGCGAGATACGCATATCCTTGACGCCGACTATTGCTTTTGCCGCAAGCAAAACGCAGACCTTGCTCTTGCACCACGCAAAACAAAAAGCCGCAAAAAGCGGCTGTGATTTGTTTATACCGACACCTTTTTGAGCACCACGTAGCCGTTGTGCTGCAATTTGCAGAAATCGCGGTACTTTCTGCCCGTAAACACGTCCTCGTAGACGCTGCCGAGGTACAGATTGTATTCGCTACCCCCTCTGTTTACCGCCACTATCACTTCCGACTGAGTGTCCTGCAAGGTGCGTTCGAAGGCGTACACTCCCTTTTCCGCCACAAGCTGACGGAAATCCCCCTCTGAAAACACTCTGTGTCTGCGCAATTCGCCCAGTCTGCGGTAGAAGTCCAGCATAAGCTTGTTTTCGTGTCCCCAAGGGTAACAGCCGCGGCAGAAGGGATCGCGGTACCCTTCCATTACCGCCTCGTCGCCGTAGTACACGCAGGGGAAGCCGAAAAAGGTATATTGCAAAACGGCGGAAATTTTCAGCAGTCTGCACCCGAAAAGGAATTGCTCGTCGCTGAGTTTCGTGCGGGCAAGCACGTCCTTGGAGCTGTTGCCTATCCTGTCGCCGGCAAGGGCGGTAAGTACGCGCGCCGTGTCGTGGGTGCCAAGTATGTTCATAAGATTGTTGCGCACGTGACGGGGATAGTTGTTGACAATGTCGAACACCGCTCGGGAAAGCGCCGATTCGTCGCCGTCGCGCACGAAGGCGATTATGCCATTCATCAGGGGATAGTTCATGACGGAATCCAGCTGCGTTCCGTCCAGATAGTGACGGCGCACGCCGTAGTCCACCTTGTTGGAGGCGTCCTCCCACACTTCGCCTATTATGGCGCAGTCGGGATCCTGCGCCTTGGCGGAAGACACTATCTTGTCCAGCATGCAGTCGGCAATTTCGTCCACCACGTCCAACCTCCAGCCCTTTGCCCCCGCTTTGAGCCAGCGGGGAACAATGCCGTTTTTGCCGCAGAAATATCTTTGCGCCCCCTTGCTCTGCGCCTTTATTCTGGGCAGATTGGAAAAACTCCACCAGCAGTCGTAGGTGTTGTCGGGATGAAAATAAAACCAATCCCTGTACGGGCTGTCCACGTCGTTATACGCGCCCCCTTCGCCGTACTTTTTGTTGAGATTGAAGTACTTGGAGTTGCTGCCCACGTGATTGAACACGCCGTCCAGTATGATTTTTATGTCCAGCTTTTCCGCCTCGCGGCACAACCGAACAAAATCCTCGTTGCTGCCGAACATGGGATCTATCACCTCGTAGTCCTCGGTGTCGTACTTGTGATTGCTGTACGCCTTGAACACGGGGTTGAGGTATATCGTTTTTACGTTAAGGGAGGCAAGATAGGGCAGTTTGGAAATGATACCCTGCAAATTGCCTCCGAAGAAGTCGCGGTTTTTGACCACGCCGTTTTCCTCGCGGTAGAAGGGCTGCTCTCCCCACGGGCGCAACAGCTTGTCCTCCGTCACCACGTACTCCCCTTCGTGGCAGAACCTGTCCACCATTATCTGATACATTACGCCGCGGTTGAGCCAGTCGGGAGTTTTGTACTGCTTTTTGTACACCGAAAGCTGCCACGGGCGCACGTCGCGATAGAACAGCGAAGCCTTTTTGCTGTCGTCTATGCCTATATAACGCTCGTAGGCTACGCCCTCCATGCGGAAATAGTACCAGTACAGTCCCTTTTTGAACTGCACGTCGGCAATGTAGTTGTCGAATCCCGCGCCGGAAAGGTCTTTGTACATGGTAAATTCCCTTTCGCCGCCGTTATCGCCGTACACCACAAGCACCACCTTGGAGGGGGCTACGCACCTGTTTATTTGCAGTCTTATGCCAAAGCGCACCCCTTCAGGCACGGCGCCCACGATGCTTTTGTGAAACTCCTGCGTGGGATCGTATTTTACGTATATCATTTCATTCTCCAGATGTTTTCCGCATACTCGCGCACCGCGCGGTCGGCGGAAAATCTGCCCGCCTCGGCAATGTTTTTGAGGGACATTCTGTTCCACAAATGCACGTCGCGGTAGCATTTGTCCATTTTTTCGTGCGCCTCGAGATAGCTTGCAAAGTCGGCAAAGCACATATACGGATCCGCCACTTGGTTGGAGCGCAGCAGATAGTTGGAAATGTTTTCAAACGTTTCGCCGCCGAAGCCGTTGTTCAGCTCGTCAATTATTATGCGCAGCTTGGGTTGTTTGAAGTAGTAGTCGGTGGAGTTATACCCTCTGCCCCACAGATCGGTGACCTGACGGGAGTTGAGTCCGAATATAAATATGTTGTCCATACCCACCGCTTCGCTCATTTCCACGTTGGCGCCGTCCATAGTGCCCAAAGTCAGCGCGCCGTTTATCATAAACTTCATATTGCCCGTGCCGCTGGCCTCCTTGCCGGCAAGAGATATCTGCTCGGATATTTCCGCAGCGGGCATAAGGCTTTCCGCCATGGTGACGCAGTAGTTTTCCATAAACACCACGTTGAGTTTTTCCCTTATTTTGGGGTTGGCTTCCAGATCCTTTTGTATGAAGCAGATAAGCTTTATCACCTCTTTTGCCGTGTAGTAGCTGGGCGCCGCCTTTGCGCCGAAGATAAAGGTCTGCGGCACGACGTCAAGGTCGGGATTCTGTTTGAGCTCGTGGTACAGGTACACTATTTTAAGGGCGTTCAGCAGCTGGCGCTTGTATTCGTGCAGACGCTTTACCTGCACGTCGAAACGAGTGTTGGGATCTATCGCCACGTCCAGTTTCTTGCGCGCAATGTCGGCAAAACGCTTTTTGTTGGCAAGCTTTATCTCCGCAAGGCGGGTATGCACCTGCTTGTCGTCGAGAAATTGGTTAAGCTGGGAAAGACGGCTTGCGTCCGATTTGAACTCACCGCCGATAAGCTCCTCTATTAGCTGCGACAGCAGCGGGTTTGCCTGACACAGCCATCTGCGGTGCGCAATGCCGTTGGTAACGTTGCCGAACTTTTCCGGATTCATATCGTAAAAGTCCTTGAACAACGTTTTGCGCAGTATTCTGCTGTGCAGCGCCGACACGCCGTTTACGTAGTGAGAGCCTATCACCGAAAGGTTTGCCATACGCACCTGACCGTATGCCACCACCGCCAGATTGGAAACCTTGTTCCAGTCGCCGCACAGATCCCAGAAGTGACGGCAGGCGCGTTCGTTTATCTCCATCACTATCTGATAAATTCTGGGAAGCAGTTTTTTGAAAATATATTCCGGCCAGCACTCCAACGCCTCGGCAAGCACCGTGTGATTGGTGTATGCGCAGATATTTTTGACGATAGACCAGCTGTAATCCCAGCCGTAGTGATATTCGTCTATAAAAATACGCATAAGCTCCGGCACGCACAGCGCAGGGTGAGTGTCGTTGATATGCACCGCCACCAGCTGAGCAAAGTTGTCGAAATTGCCGTACCGTGCGTAATGGTCGGACGTTATGTTCTGCATGGCTGCCGACACCAGAAAATACTCCTGCTTCAGGCGCAGAATCTTGCCTTCCTCGTGGTTGTCGCTGGGGTACAGCACTTTGGTTATCATCTCCGCCTGCGACTGCTCCTGCAAGGCGCGCATATACTCGCCCTGCCCGAAAGCGCGAAAGTCAAAGGGCTTGCAGTTGCGCGCCGACCACAGGCGCAGCACGCCTACCGCATTTGAATGGTATCCTTCCACCACCATATCGTAGGGGAAAGCCTCCACCTCCTGACAGCCCACCTGCCTGTACACGGGGCCGTTGTCCGTCCAGTTTTCCTGCACCTCGCCGCCGAAACGCACTATCTGCGCCTTGTCGGGACGTTCTTTCAGCCATACGTCCCCTCCCGGAAGCCAGTTGTCGGGCAGTTCCGTCTGCCAGCCGTTTACTATCTTCTGCTGAAAAAAGCCGTACTCGAAACGCAGAGAATGTCCCATTACGGGGTAGTTCTCCTTGGCAAGGCAATCCAAGTAGCAGGCGGCAAGCCTGCCCAGACCGCCGTTGCCCAGCCCTGCGTCAGGCTCGCAGTCGTACAGATCCTCTATGTCCACCTTGTAGTACTTTTTAAGCGTTTCGGCAAACAGTACGTCCAGCTCCATGTTGAACAGATTGTTTTTAAGGCTTCTGCCCATAAGAAATTCCATGGAAAGATAGTGCACTCTTTTGCGCTGACGCGCCTTGTGCTGTTTGTTGAAGCGGGAACGCTTTTCCAAAAGCAAGTCGCGCACCACGGTGGCTACGCAGCGGTAAAGCTGACGGTTGGAAAGGGAATTCGCCGCCGCTCCGAAGGATTTGTTGGCGACTCCCTCTATAAGCTCCTTTACCCGCGTTTTGGTAAGGTCGAAAGGTGTAGCGTTGGAATTTGGCATATAATTTTACTTCTCCGTAGTTTTTTTCTTTTTGCCGACGCTTTTTTTGCCGGCGGGTTTGTAGTAGTACTGTACAGATGACGAGGGCATGTTTACGTAGGCATAGCCCTTTTCGGCGACTATCTTGTCTTCCACGTGAACGCCCTTTCCTCCGAAATCGACGTCGTCGCTGTTCAGCACAAGGGAATATTCTCCCTCTTCCAGTTCAAACCCGTAGTTATAGTAGTCGTAAATGCTGAAATTGATAACCGCAAGCAGCACGTTGCCCTTTTTGTCTATGCGCTCGAACACCAGCACGCTGTTTTTGGCGTCGTCGGGCAGCAGCCATTTGAAGCCTTCCCACGAAGTGTCCACCTGATACAGCGGCTTGTACTTTTTGTACGTTTTGTTAAGCTGCATCACAAAGCGTCTGTGGGCGTCGTGCTTGGGATAGTCCAGCAGCATCCAGTCCAGTTCCTTGCTTTCGCTCCACTCGTTCCACTGCGCCAGCTCCACTCCCATGAAGTTGAGCTTTTTGCCGGGGTGAGCGTATTGGAAGCCCAACAGCGCTTTAAGCTGCCCGAACTTGGTGTCGTAGTCGCCGAACATCTTGTTGATAAGGCTACCCTTCATGTGCACCACCTCGTCGTGCGACAAGGGCAGTATGTAGTTTTCGCTGTAAGCGTAGCACATGGAGAAGGTAAGCTTGTTGTGGTTGTCTATGCGGAAAAGGGTGTCCGTCTGCATATAACTCAAAACGTCGTTCATCCACCCCATGTTCCACTTGAAGTTGAAGCCCAGCCCGCCCGTATAGGTGGGATGAGTGACTTTGGGGAACGCAGTCGATTCCTCCGCCACGAACATGGCGTAAGGGCAAGCCTCAAATACCTTGCAGGACAGCTTTTTCAAAAAGTCTATGGCTTCGAGGTTTTCCTTGCCGCCCCACTTGTTGGGACGCCATTCTCCGTCCCGCCTGTCGTAGTCGAGGTAAAGCATGCTTGCCACCGCGTCTACGCGCAGCCCGTCGAAGTGAAATTCTTTGAGCCAGTACACGGCGTTGGAAATAAGAAAACTCTGCACCTCGTAGCGGGAATAGTCGAATATGCGGGTGCCCCAGCTTTTGTGCTCCTTTTTGAAGTCGTCCGCCGATTCGTAGCAGCAGGTGCCATCAAATTCCATAAGCCCCTGCGCGTCCTTGCAGAAGTGAGCGGGCACCCAGTCCAGAATTACGCCTATGCCCGCCTTGTGGAACTTGTCCACAAGATATTTAAGATCCTCCGGCGTGCCGTAACGGCTGGTAGGAGCGTAAAAGCCCGTTATCTGATATCCCCACGACGCGTCCAGCGGGTGCTCCGCCAGCGGCAGAAATTCCACGTGGGTGTATCCCATCTTCTTGACGTAAGGCACCAGATATTTGGCAAGGTCGCGATAACTGTACAGACTGCCGTCGTAGTGTCTGCGCCACGAGCCGGCATGCACCTCGTAAATATTGACAGCGCTGCGATACACGTCCTTCTTGTTCTGTTTGGCTATCCAATCCCCGTCCGTCCACAGGTAGGGCTGATCGTCCCACACCACGCTCGCCGTTTTGGGACGAAGCTCGGAATACGCCGCATAGGGATCGGCTTTGTACAAAATGCCGCCGCTTTGCGTGGTTATGGCAAACTTGTAGCAGTCGCCTTTGCGGGCGTCCAGCGTTATCTGCCATATGCCGTCCTCCAACGCCATTTTGTCGTGGTTGACCAGCCAGTTGTTGAAGTCGCCTATTACGCTCACCTCTTTGGCGTTAGGCGCCCACACGGCAAAGTGATAGCGGTTTTCTCCCACCTTGTGGCAACCGAGAAGCTTGTAGGCGTCCACGCTGTTCCCGTTGTAAAATTCCGTAAACTTGTTCATAATACCTCCGCAAAAACGCATTACGTTCTGTTTGTTTTTTCCGTGAGTGCGGCAAGCCGTTTGGCGTTGCCCGCGCTTAAATCGGCGCTGTCTGCCATATAACTCCAACCGCCCGCCTGTCCGGGGCGGTTCATGCGGTATTCCCCGCCCTTTTCCGCCACGTCCTGCATGGTAAAGACGACGGTGTCCGCGTCGCTTTCGGCAAGAGCCGTCATCAGCTCCCGCACGGGGTTATCCTTCACTCCGCACCATTTTTGCGCATTGGCGCGTATGCTTTCGTCGGCAGAGTCCCACCAGCCGACGGTGGTATCGTTGTCGTGCGTGCCGAGATACGCCACGCAGTTTTTTTCGTAATTTTGGGGCAGAAAGGGGTTGTCCGTGCCGCCGTCGAAGGCAAACTGCAAAATTTTCATTCCGGGAATACCCAGTTTTTTGCGCAGCTCCGTGACGCTTTGCGGAATGTAACCCAAGTCCTCCGCCACTATTGTAAGTTCGGGAAACGTCTTTATGGCTTTTTCCAGCAGCTCTGCGCCCACGCCCTTTTTCCACCTGCCGAACTTTGCCGTTTTCTGCCCGAAGGGAACGGCGTAGTAGCTGTCGAAGGCGCGGAAATGGTCTATGCGCAGCACGTCGAACAGGCGGGAGCAATGCTCTATCCTGCGCATCCACCAGTCGTACCCGCTCTTTTTCATCCTTTCCCAGTCGTACAGGGGATTGCCCCACAGCTGCCCGTCGGGAGAAAAGTAGTCGGGAGGAACGCCCGCCACGTTTTTGGGATTGCCCTTTTCGTCCAGATCGAAAAGCTCGGGGTGCGCCCACACGTCGGCGCTGTCGTAGGACACGTACATGGGGATATCCCCGAAAAGCTTTATGCCCTCCTCCGAAAGAGTGTGACGGAAGTGCTTCCACTGCGAAAAGAAGAGGTATTGGCAAAAAACGTAGTATTCCGCCTCCTCCGCCAGCAGTTCGGAGTATTTTGCCACGCTCTCCGCTTTGTGCATGCGCAGCCCTTCGTCGGGCCAGTCGCTGCGGCTTGCTCCGAAATGCTCCGTTGCGGCGCAAAACAATGCGTAATCTTTAAGCCAATAGGAGTTTTGCTCGCAAAAATCGCGGTAGTCCGCCGGTGGTTCGTTTTTCAGAAACACACAAAAAGCCTGTCGCAGCAATTTTTCCTTGTTGCGACGGGCATAGTCGTAGTCTATTCCCCTTGCGCCGCGGCACGCCTTGACCTGCTCGAAGGACACGTACCCCCTTTTGCAGAGGTCTGACGCGTCGATGAACAGCACGTTGCCGGCAAATGCCGACGGGGCGGCATAGGGCGAATTGTGAGCGTCCGTGGGAGTTACCGGCAGTATCTGCCAATAACTTTGCTTTGCGCTTTTAAGAAATCTGATAAACTTTCCGCTTTCTTCCAGCGTGCCCACCCCGTAACGGGAGGGCAAAGAGGTGATGTGAAGTAGAATACCGCTTTTTCTCATATCCGCTTGCGGCGGACTTACTGCCTGCCGCGCCTATATATTTTAACATTTTGCTTTGTTAAAAGCAAATATTTATATTGCATTTTTCCCGATGAATTTGTGCACTATGCAAAAAACTCTTTTTTTCTCGCTTTTATACCAAGAGCAGCCGCTTTGCAGGGAGAAAAAGCAGTATCGTTATATCGTCCGAGGCGGCAAGAGCGTTTTGCGGCGCAATAAAGGCGCGGCAAGCAAAATTACGAGCCACGACAGCCTTTGAACGAGAAAAGGAAGGGCGACGCAAAAATTACGCGGGGCGGGCAAGTCGATGCTTCTTTTAAGCACGAATACAAAGTGTGAGTATGCGCAATTAACGCCGTTTGACTAAAAGCAAAACGCAACGCCGTTCAAGCGCAGTTGATATTACTAAAAGAGCAAAACGCAACGCTCCGTTCGGACGCAAATGCCGCCGACGGCATTTTAGGGGCGGGTTTCGGCATTGTCTCATGCAACGTGCACGTATGCGCAACTGTTGCGATTTGAAAAAACACCTTTCGGCAGAACGCATTGTCGTGTGTAACGCGCGTACGTACATCGGCATTCGCCTCGTGGGTACAATAACGCCGAAAGCGTGTTGTCCTATGCTACGCGCGCACATAAGTTGAGCGCGCTTCCACCACGGCGGCTGGTGAGTGTTATCCAATGCTATGCGTGTACACACCTCACGACAAAAAAACCGCCGCAAGAGCGGCGGCGAAATTGCAAATTTGCGTTAACGATAGTTGCCGGCAAGCAGCGACGCGGCGTCCTCGTCCACAATGACGGTACAGTCGGCATGGTTTTGCAGTACGCTTGCGGGGCAAGCGGGAGTAACTTCCCCTTCCACCATCGCCTTTACCGCCTGCGCCTTGTTTTTGCCGCTGGCAAGCACGATTATCTTACGCGCGTTCATAATTTCCGAAATGCCCATGGTAATGGCCGTCTGCGGCACCTCCTCGCGGGAAGCGAAAAAGCGGGCGTTGTCCCTGACGGTGCTTTCGGCAAGGCGAACCGTGTGCGTCGTGCTGTCGAAGGGTGTGTCCGGCTCGTTGAAGCCTATGTGTCCGTTGCTGCCCAGCCCCAGCACCTGCACGTCCTGCGGCAGCTGCTGCAAAAGACGGTGGTAACGGTCGCACTCCGACTGCGGATCGTCGGCAAGTCCGTTCGGAATGTGCGTGTTATTCGGCGCAACGTCCACGCTGTCAAACAGGTGAGTGCGCATAAAGTGGGCAAAGCTTTGCTCGTGCTCTGCTCCCAGCCCCACGTACTCGTCCAGATTTACCGTGCGCACCTTTTTGAAGGAGGCTTTTTTCTCTTCGACGAACTGCGAAAGCAGCTTGTACATTCCAACAGGCGTAGAGCCTGTCGCCAGCCCCAAAACGGCTGAGGGGTTGCGCCTGACAATATCCGCGATAATATCCGCCGCAATGCGGCTCATCTGTTCGTAGTCTTTGACGATAAGTACCTTCATATCTGACCTCTTTGTGTAAAAACGTACCCGAAAAACGCAAACGTATGTAAAAACACGTTACTTCACGGAAAACAGATACTGCGTCTTGGTGTAGAAATTTTCTCCCTTTTTCAAAATGGGCGACTGCCACTTCGGATGGTTTACCGCGTCGGGATAAAGCTGCGTTTCCAGACAGAATCCGCTGCGCTTTGCGTACAGTGATTTGCCCTGCTCGCCGTTCAGGAAATTGCCGGAATAAAACTGAATACCGGGCCTGTCGGTGTAGCAGTCCATGACTATGCCCGTTTTGGGGGAATACACCGTGGCGGCGTGACTGCCTTTAAGACAGAAGTTGTGATCGTACCCGCCCGCCGTTTTAAGCTGTGCGTCGTCGCAATTTATGTCTTTCCCTATCGGCTTGGGCTGCGTGAAATCAAAGGGGGTGCCCTTTACGCTTTTTTCTTCCGTGGGAATAAGGCATTTGTCCACCGCCAGAAAACTGTCGGCGTTCAGCGTGACTACGTTGTCCAGAATGCTGCCGTCACTTTCGCCGTTGAGGTTGAAGTAGGCGTGGTTTGTGGGGTTGCACAGCGTTGTGCCGTCGCTTTGGGCAAAATACTCTATCGTCAGCCCGCAGCCGCTGACGGTGTATTTTACCGTCAGATCCAATGCGGCGGGATAGTTTTCCTCACCGTCGGGGCTGCGCAGCGAAAAGTATACGCTGTTGCCTTCGGTACGCGCCGAAAACACCTTTTTGTTGAAGCCGACGTTACCTCCGTGCAGGTGCGCTTTGCCCCCGTCGTTTTTGGCAAGGGAGTATTCTTTGCCTTCCAGCGTAAATTTGCCGTCGGCAATGCGGTTGCCGCATCTGCCCACTACCGCTCCCATATAGGAGCCTGCCTGCGTCAGCTGCTGCAGGTCTGCGCTGCCCAAAGCCACATCCACCGTGTTGCCGCATTTGTCGGGGACGCGTATCGCCGTTATAGTTGCGCCGTAGGAGGAAATATCCACGGAAATGCCCTGCTGCAAAGTGTACAGAAACACGTCCTTGCCTTCCACGCTGCCCATAGGTTTTACCGTTATCATATTATTCCTCCACTTCGGCAAAGCAACTGCCGCCGATAAACTCTCTCAAAAGGGAGTTACAGGGGACGAACTTGTCCTCCATATCGCTGAAATACTTCAAGAACTTTATCAGCCTGTTGGCTGTGATATACTGTG
>DVOC01000075.1 GCA_018713905.1 Candidatus Fimimonas merdipullorum | reverse complement strand
GAATTTGACGAACTGCCCGTAAACGAGATAGAAATAGCCTTCGCGTTGAACAGCAGCGTTACTCACGTCAATATCAACGAGATAATGGTGCTGGCAAAGGAAGTGGAAAACCCCGAGCCCGTTACGGCGTTTGAAAGCTACTCCTACACCGAACCGCAGATAGGCGAGGTTATGTCCTATGCCGACAGCGTCAACGTCGGCACCGTGGGCGGCTTCAACACCACGTGGGGCTTCGGCGACCTTGCTAACGACGACGGCTCCGACGAGGCGTACATCGAAAACACCGCCCCCGGCGATCAGGAAGCCTACTTCAAGGGCGCAGAGGGCAGATACTTCTATCTGGAAGCGGAAATGACCATAACGGAAGACAAGCCTTACCTTATGCGCAACGACACGCAGGAGATGTATCCCAAGTTCGGACTTACCTTGTCCAGCCCCACGGGCAGCACCTTCTTCTACATCGACTCGGCGTATAACGGCGGCTTCTCCAATCAGGCGGTGGGCTACACCCAGCGCACGGCGGACAACTCCGACTACGACTGGACCAACACCGAACAGCTCATTCGCGTTCCCGGACTTACCTACACCGGCGGCAATTACGCCAAACTTGCCGTTGCCAAGGTGGACAGCACCTACTATTTCTTCGTCAACGACGCGCTGGTGGCTACCGCAAGGAACCTGCGCGGACTCAACGGCGAAAACGTGGTGGGCGGCTTCCGTGTGTTCAACATGGGAGTAAGAGTGCAAAAGTACTCGGCAATTTCCGGACAGGAAGCGGTGCAGAGCAAGATAGCGGCATTGGGCGTTACCGACTGATGACGCAGCGTAAAGCGCTTTCATAATCATTCCGCGTGACAGGGCAAGGCGTGGCTTTGCCCTGTCACTGCTGAATGGCAAAGGTTAATTTTGTCCGCAGAGATATGCGGGGTTTACGCCGCAAATGCGGCAAAGCGGCACGGCGCCGCACAGAGGTTTTTACAGTATGAAAATTATCAAAACGGAGGGGCGCAGTCAGCCCGATCCGTACATTATCTTTGACAACGGCAAATACTACGTATATTGCACCGCCTACGACGGCGTAGATTGCTACGTGTCGGACAAACTCGACGGCTTCGAGTATCTGGGCAAGGTGCTTACACAGGCGGGACAAAAGGAGTATTGGGCGCCCTGCGTGATAAAGCTGCGCAGCCGCTACTATATGTACTACTCCTCCATGCCGCAAAGCTCGGACGACGTTCACCTGCAGGCGATAAAGGTCGCCGTTGCCGACAGCCCCGCAGGTCCCTTCGTCTACGTAAAGGACGTGCTGCCTCCCTTTTCCATCGACGCAGACGTGCACGTCAACGAAAGCGGACTGTATATGTTCTACTCCGTAAACGACCTGAATAGCGACAGAGTGGGCACCTATATCCGCGTGGACAGAATGACGGATCCCTTCACCCTTGCGGGCGAAAGCATTGCCGCCGTGCGTCCCACCCGCGACGAGGAAATTTTTCAGCGGGACAGGTTTCAGAAGGGACAGCATTGGCACACTATCGAAGGGGCGAGTTACTTTTATCAGGACGGCTGGCACTATTGCCTGTTCAGCGGCAACTGCTACGAAAAGGACACCTATCACGTGGGGTATGCCGCCGTCAAGTCGCAGGATATGCGCCTGAACAAACTGCATTTTCAAAAGTACCCCGACGACAATACGTACGCGCCGTTGCTTGCCAGCAACGACTACGAATACGGCACGGGGCACAACAGCGTCATAAAGGTGGACGGGCAGTGGTACGTGGTGTACCACGGCAGGGACAGCAAGATCCCCTCCCCGCAGGAAAACAGAACGGCGCGTATATGCAAGCTGTTCGCCAAGGACGGCGTGCTTACCGTGGAAAGACAAAAATAGCATGAAGGTATACGATTATTCGCAAATCAGGCAGCTCAGGCACAGGTACGGAGTAAGGACGGCGATATACGTTCTTACCCTGTTGTGCTGGGCGTGTGTGTGTACGGCGGCGGTGTTGCTGCTGAAAGATCTGCTTTGGCTGAGCATAACGCTGTGCGGTGTGCTCACCTTTTTGTATGCGGCAGGCTCCGCAGTGTTTTGGCAGGTAAGCCAAAAAAGACTCAAAAGGTACTTTTGCTTTTTAGAAAACGTCCGCACGGGGGACGTAAAGAAACGGCTGGTGACGTACAAGGGGCAGGCGGGGCAGAAGGAAAAATTCGGCTTGCTGTTCAACTGCTACAACGTCACGGACGCAAACGGCGGCGACGGCACGTTGTACGCGGAGCATACCGTAAGCGTTGCCCTTACGGAGGGCAAAACCTATCTTGTGGAGTGCGCGGGCGAAATGCTCACGCAGTACGAAGAATATGCAAATTGACGTGAAAGTAACGGCGGAGCGGGCAAAAAAGGTGCTGAAGCCCACTCTGCTTGTGATAATGGCGGTGGTGATAGCGGTGCTGTGCTGTCTGGCGTACTACGTCATCAGCCGCCCCTCTCCCGCCCAAAAAATTACGGTGTGGGTGTCCGACGTGAGCTTTTCCTATTCGGAAGAATTGCAAAACGATACCCTTGCGGCGGCGCAGCCCTACGGAATTGTCAAATGCGCCTACGTTTTGCGCAACCCGCAGGACACCTACTACGGCATGGCGTTTTCGCTTAGCGGCATTTATTCCTCCGACGTATTCGTAATGACTCGGCAGGAGATAGAAAGCTACGCCGGGCTGGCACTGTTTTTGCCCTTGGAGGGCGTAGAAAACGGGCTGGAGCAGGACGGCAAAACGGTGGGTATCCCCCTCAAAGAGGACGTGTACCTGCTGTACAACGCCAACAGCTCCAAGAGTGAAGCGCTGCTTCGCGCCGTCACGGAGGTGATTGCGCGCTATGCGACGAAGGAAGGTTAGCAAACAATGGCAAAAAGGAAAGGAATAGTGGAAAAAGCCCTTTTGGGCACACCCAAGGAAAAGGATTTCACCTCTGCCGATCTGCCGGCGAACAGGGTAAAGCTGCTGGGGTATCTGCTACGCAACAGGCTGCGCGTGCTGTATTGCAACCATCTGCTCACGGCGCTGTTTTTTCTGCCCCTCATTGCGTGGGCGATACTCTCTATGAACTACCTCAACGAGGTTTTCACGCAGGGGGACACCTTGCAGCAGATGTCCAACCTGCCTTACGCCACGGCGGTGGTGTACGGCACGGCGATCCCGCTGTGGATAGTCGCCTTTGTCGGCATGGCGGGGGGATTGTACGTCACACGCCGCTACTGCTGGGGTTTGCCGGTAAATTTGCGGACACACTTTTCGCAGGGGCTTAAACAAAGCGCAAAGCAGTTTTCCCTTTTGGGATTGGTTTTCGGCGCGGCGTATGCCCTTGTCATGTTCTGCCTAAGGTGGCTGTCGCTGTATGCGCAGCTTAACGGGGCGGATATGCTCACCGCCATGGGCGCGGCGTGTCTTGCCGTGCTGTCGCTGGTGTTTTGCGGCGTGACCATGTTCGCGCTGTGCATGAGCAGTCTGTACAACGTATCCTTCGGCAGACTTTATATCAACAGCTTCAAACTGTTTTTCAAAACCTTTTGGCTGTCGGCGGCGCTGCTTATTGCGGGACTGCTGCCCTCGCTGGCGCTGTTTTGCGTGCCGCTGGTGTTTACGCAGCTGGTGGGCTATTGTCTGGTGTTCGTGGTGCAGCCCGGCTGGGCAATGCTGCTGTGGACGCTGTGCTGTCATTCCGCTTTCGACAAGTACGTAAACGCCAAGGACTATCCCGACTACTACGGCAAGGGGCTTAAATACGGCAAGCTCGAGCCCGTCGCCCCTCTCCAACAGGCAGAGCAACCGCAGGCGGAGCAGCCGTCGGCGGGGCATGCCTCCGCAGACGAGGTGGAAACGGACTTTGAAAAGCCGTCGGAGGAGGAGCAATGACGGCGATAAACGTAAAGTATCTTACCAAGATATACAAAGATGAATACGCCCTTAAAAACTGCTCGCTGGAGGTAAAAAGCGGCGAGTTTCTGGTGGTTATGGGCGCCTCCGGCTGTGGCAAGACCACCTTGCTCAAAGTCGTTGCAGGCGTCGTTTCCCCCACCGCGGGGGAATTGTACGTCGACGGCATGCTGGCGGAAAATCTTTCGCAAAGGGAAAGGGACGTGTCGCTGGTGTTTCAGGAATACGTGCTTTATCCCAACATGACGGTGTACGAAAACGTCGCTTTGCCGCTGCGCGGCATGGACGAGGGGCAAAAGCAGTCGGCGGTAATGCCCGTGCTGCAAAAGCTGGGGCTTGCCGACGCCGCAAGTCAGCGCCCCCGCACCCTTTCGGGCGGTCAGCAGCAGAGGGCGGCGCTGGCAAAAGCCATGGTAAAAAAGTCCTCTCTGATACTTATGGACGAGCCTATGAGCAACGTCCCTCCCGTTCAGCGGGCGGAGTTTTGCCGCCTGCTTGCGGAACTTCGGAGGCAGCTGCCCCAAACCACCTTCGTGTACGTCACCCACAACGCCGGCGAGGCGCTTACCCTTGCGGACAGGATAGCCGTCATGAAGGACGGCGCCCTGTCCTACGTGTGCGACAGAAAAAACTTTCTGCACAATTTCCCCGACGTGGACGCCATGGAGGTCTTTATGGGGGAATGCGAAAAAAGGGAACTGACGTGGGGGGAGGAAACGGAGTGGTGCAAACAAAACCTTCCTCTGCGCATTGCGGACACCTGCCGCGCCCGCAAGGGCGAAAAGCTTGTCGCCGTCAGAAACAACATGGACGAAGGGCGGTGGTATCTGTTTTATCCCGACGGCACTGCCGCCGCCGGCGCGCAAGACTTTGCGCGTTTTCCCGCCCGTCTTGAAGGCGACAAATTGACTGTGGGCGGCGATACTGTTTCTCTGGGAGAATACGCAGACAGGGTGCTTTTGCGGCGAGGAGAGGTAACTGCCGCCATAGACTGCACAAAACTCAAAAAGGCGGCGACGGGAAACTGCTTCCGCATGCTGCTCACCGTCACCTACAACGACGGCGGCACGCTGGGCGTGACGTGGCAGGGATATCCCTTCTGTTTTCTGCGCCGCACCAATCTTGCCGTGGGCGAAAGGTTTTATATGTATTGCGATTTGGACGACCTCGTCTTGTACAGGGACAACGTGCGCGTCACGGCGCACTATCCCGTAGATCAGGCGCACGCTCCCGCAAAAAGCCTTGGCGGCGGCAGGGTGAAAATACTCGGCAAGCCGTACCCGATGGAGGGCGGCGAGGGCAAGAGCGTGGCGTATTTCACGCCTTCCTCCTTTGTTCCCGACCAAAAGGGAAGCATACGCGTGCGCGCCGTTTTGGACGAGGATTTTCTGGGCGACAGAAAGCTGGTGTACTGCATAGTGGACGGCGTGGAGGGCTACTGCTGTTTCTACGCCCCCTCCGATATGCCCTGCTTCGGCAAAAAACTGCGGCTGCAACTGACAAACAAGGTGTCGCTGAGGTAAGGCGTTTGGCAACGCGACGCGTCTTCAAGCGTTGCGCGCCGCAGGCAAATGACCGTTTGCTTCGTACGCGACAAACGCGCCGCAGGCAAAAGTGCTTTCGGGCAAACCGTTGTACGGTAAAACGCATAACGTATACCGTTTTTATGCGCACAGCATACTGCCGCAGGCAGCGGTCGTGCATGGTTTTTTGCGTCGGGAAATTCTGCCGATACGATGTTTCAGCCGTCCGCGCAAGCGCGGACGGTTTTGCTTGCATTTTAGCGGCGAAAGAGTTTTTTGCCGTGCGGACGGTGCAAAATAATGGACAAAAAAGCAAAAAAGGGGTATGCTGTAACTTGCATTTTTACACAAAGGGAGAAATCTTATGGTAAAAAAACATATTTCGCTTATTATAACCTGTGCGGTGCTCGCCGTATTTTTTGTGCTCGGCTGCTGCACGCTAATCACACCGTCGGTGAAAGAGGACGACAACGGGTTCAGCGCGGCAAAGGCAATGGAATACCTTTCGGTAATTGCAAAGGAGCCGCACTCCGTGTTCGATACGGAAGCGCACGAAAGGGTGCGCCTGTACCTCAAACAGACGCTTTCCGACATGGGGCTTACGGTAGAGGAGCATAATTGGAACAAGGAAGACTTGGACTATACCGGCGCTCTTAACGACGACAACACTTTGGACAAAACCAAGCCCATAACCTACGACGTCAGAAATTTGTGGGTGGAAATCCCCGGAAAAAGCAAAACGGGAGTGCTGCTTATGGCTCACTACGACTCCCGCGGACACAGCGCCCGCGCGGGCGAGCTGGGCAACTCCTACGGCGCGGCGGACGACGGCTTTGGAGTGGTCACCTTGCTGGAAGTGGCTCGGCTGTTTGCCGACGTGCCGCAGCAGCAGCTGGAAACCAGCATTTACCTTTGCTTTACCGACGCAGAGGAAACGGGCATGTACGGCTCCTTGCAGGAGGCGCTTACCAACGATACCGTCAAAAACCACGTCAACTTTGTCATCAACGTGGAAGCGCGCGGAGTGGACGGCCCCGCCTATATGTTTGAAACAAGCAAAAACAACCTCAAAGTAATAGACCTGTACGCCGAGGCGCGCCTTCCCATGACCTATTCGGTGGCAACGGCGGTGTATTCGGTAATGACCAACTTTACCGATTTCACCTCTATGCTGGACATCGGCAAACAGGGCATAAACTTTTCCACGCTGGACAATATCAACTACTACCACGTGCCGGCAGACAACCTCGGCAACGTGGACGCAAGCAGTATTCAGCACTACGGCAGTCAGATAATGCCCATTTTGCGGCAGTACACCTCCGACGCCAAGTATGCCCAAGCCGACTGCTTCGACGCCTCTCAGGACGCGGTGTTTTTCAATCTGCTGCCCGGCGTTCTGGCGGTGTATTCCGAAGGCGCGGCAATAGCGTTTGCCGTTGTAGGAGCGGCGCTGTTCGTGGCTGCGTTGGCGCTGCTGCTTGTCAAGGGCAAAATAAGCGCAAAACGCTTCGGCATTGCCACGGCGGTGGTACTCGCCTCGGTAGTGATAGCGGCGGCGGTGGGATTTGTCATCTCCTACCTTACGGCGCTGTGCGCAGGCAATCCGTGGAACCTCACCTATCTGCGTGCGACAGGCTCCGGCGTGCCCTTCGCCCTTACCTTTGCCATTGTTTTGGGCGGCGAGGTGTTTTTCTGCCTCAAAAAGCTTAAAACGGAAGCCGCTTTGACGGAATATCTTGCGGCGGGCGCGGTGTGGAATATGCTGTTTTCCCTCGTCACGGTGTTTGCCTTGGCGGGAGCCTCCTTCCTGTTTTTCTGGCCGTCGTTGTTTGCTTCGCTGGCACTGTTTTTGCGGGCGTTTACGGCAAACAAGGCGGTAAGCCACCTGCTGTTTTCCGCAGTAGAGGCATGCACGCTGCTCATCTTCGTGCCGCTGCTGTATTCGCTGTTTATCGCCGTTACCGTCGGCGGACTGCTTGCGCTGGCGCTGCTGTTCGCTTTTGCCCTTTCGGTGCTGCTGCCCTCCAGCTTTATGCAGTCCAATCTGACTGCGGCAAAGGCAGAAGAATGATCCGACGTGACGTTAAAGCCGCGCCGAAAGCGCGGCTTTTTTCGCCCCTTGCCTTTGAGGTTTTGCGGAATAAAGCGCGTGAGTCTTGCGGCAAGAGGCAGGCGTCAACTTCAGCTTAAAGGCTTTTTTAGGCGCAGTTGCAGTTCGTGCGCACGGGCGGCGTTGCTTTTTTGTGCCGACGCGGGCAATACGCCTCGCCCTTTTCGACGGGGTTGGGTTATTGTCCCCCGATACTATTGACAAATTGCGGCAAAAGCAATATAATGTACCTATAATCGAACAAGGAGAATAGTTATGAAAAGAATAATAACTTTGAACACCCGCGATCTCGAAGCAAGCAAGCAAAACGGCGGCTGCGGCGAATGTCAGACTTCCTGCCAGTCGGCATGCAAGACCTCTTGCGGCGTTGCCAATCAGAAGTGCGAAAACGCAAACAAATAAGCAATCACTTGTCGCCGCTCTGAAATTCAGGGCGGCATTATTCTCGTTATGGTACACACTTTTACTTGCTGCGGCGTAAATATCGCCGTAGACAGCGTCAGCGGCAGCGTTCACGTGGTGGACGAGGTGGCGCTGGACGTGATAAACAACTTTGAAAATATTGCCGACAAAGGCGTTGTCCAAGCGATAGCCCTGCGTCACGGCGTAACCATAGAGGACGTTTCCGACTGCGCCGCCGACGTAAAGGAGCTTGCCGCGCGGGGAATGCTTTTCTGTCGCGACACCTTTCGTCCCGACGTGGAAAAGCTTGCCAAGCGGGATACGGTGGTAAAGGCGCTGTGTCTGCACGTGGCGCACACCTGCAACTTGGATTGCGACTACTGCTTTGCCGCACAGGGCAAATATCACGGCGAAAGGGCGCTTATGTCCTTTGAGGTGGGCAAACGGGCGCTGGATTTTCTGGTGGAAAACTCCGGCTCGCGGCACAACCTCGAAGTGGACTTTTTCGGCGGCGAACCGCTTATGAATTGGCAGGTGGTAAAGCAGCTGGTGGCTTACGCCCGCAGCATAGAGCCTGCCTGCGGCAAAAACTTCCGCTTTACCCTTACCACCAACGGTATGCTGCTAAACGACGAAGTCATCGACTTTTGCAACAGGGAAATGCACAACGTGGTGCTTAGCCTTGACGGCAGAAAGCAGATAAACGACCACTTCCGCAAAACGGCGGCGGGGGTGGGCAGCTTCGACGTCATCGTGCCCAAATTCCAAAAGTTCGTGGCGGCTCGCGGCGACAGGGAATACTACGTCAGGGGCACCTTTACCCACCGCAATCCCGACTTTATGCAGGATATTCTTGCCATGCTGGAATTGGGCTTTGACAAGCTCAGCATGGAGCCGGTGGTGTGCCCGCCCGATTCGCCCTACGCTTTGACGGAGGAGGACAAGCCGATAATATGCCGTCAGTATAAGCTGCTTGCCGAGGAGCTTATACGCCGCGCCGAGCAGGGAAGACCTTTTACCTTCTATCACTACATGCTGGATCTCGCTCACGGTCCCTGCATCTACAAGCGTATTTCCGGCTGCGGCAGCGGCACGGAGTATCTTGCCGTCACTCCTGCGGGAGAGCTTTATCCCTGCCATCAGTTTGTGGGGGAAAAAGGCTATCTTCTGGGGGACGTGTGGAAGGGCGTCACCAACACCGCCGTGACGGAAAAATTCAAGCGGTGCAACGCCTACTCGCGCAAGGAATGCGAAACGTGCTGGGCAAGACTGTATTGCAGCGGCGGCTGTGCGGCAAATTCCTTCCACGCCACGGGGGACGTCAACGGGGTGTACGCCTACGGCTGCGACCTTTTCCGCAGCAGAATGGAATGTGCGCTTGCGGTAAACGCGGTAAGTGCGCTTAAAGAACAAAAGTGACCATGCGGGGCTTGGCAAACAGCCGAGCCCCTTTTTGAAAAGCCCCGTAACGGGGCGGCGGCGCTGTGCCGTAACACACGATGAAAACACTTTTTCAGACGCTAAAAGAATTTTGCCGCAGCGGAGTGGTGTCCATGCATATGCCGGGGCACAAGCGCAACGTGCAAAAATTTCCCTATCTAAACGAAATATGCGGCGCTTTGGACGTGACGGAGGTTGCGGGGCTGGACGAATTGCACAACGCAAGGGGAGTCATTGCCGACGTATGCGACAGGGCGGCGGCGCTGTGGGGCGCAAACCGCACCTTCCTTTCGGTAAACGGCAGCACGGGCGCGCTGCTTGCGGCGCTATATGCGTGCACCTCCTGCGGAGACAGGGTGCTGGTGGCGCGCAATGCGCACAAATCGCTGGTAAACGGGTTGGAGCTGCTGCGCCTCAAAACGGAATGGGTGTATCCCGACGTGCTGCCCTGCGGCATTTGCGGCAGTATTTCCCCCCAAGCCGTGCGAAACGCTCTTAAAAAAACGCCCTGCAAGGCGGTGGTGGTCACCTCTCCCACCTACGAGGGGGTGATAAGCGACGTAAAGGGCATTGCCGAGGCGGCGCACGAACAGGGCGCGCTGCTCATCGTGGACGGGGCGCACGGCGCTCACCTCGACCTTTCCCCCTATTTTGTCGGCGGCGGCGTAAAACAGGGTGCCGACGCGGTGGTGTGCGGCATACACAAAACGCTGCCCGCCCTCACGCAGACGGCTTTGCTGCACTGCACCGACAGCCTCGCCGTCAAGGTTTCCCGCGCTATGTCGGTGTTCGTCACCAGCAGCCCCTCGTACCTGCTCATGGCGTCGGTGGACTGCATGCTGGACGTATTGGAAAAACAGGGCGAGCAGCTGTTTTCCGCCCTCGACAAAAACCTTGACGAGTTCTATGCTCAGGCAAAAAAGGCAAACGCTCCGCTGTATTGCGGCGAAGGGGCGTACGCCTTTGACAAAACAAAGCTTTACTTTGTGTGCGACGGCAAAAGCGCAAAGCAAAAACTGAGGGAGATACACAATATCGAGGCGGAATACGCATGGCAAGGGGGCGTGCTGCTGATGTCCTCGATAGGGGACGACGAAGAGCGCCTGCAAAAGCTTGCAAAGGCGCTGCCGCTGTTGGAAAAAACGGATACGACGGGACTTACCGCTTTGCCCCGCACGGAAAAAAAGCGGGAGCTGTTCGAGGATATTCCCACTCGGCTCACGCCGCTGTCGCAGGCGGCGGGCAAAATCTCCGCCGAAACGGTGTGGGTGTTTCCCCCCGCCGTGCCGCTGCTACTTAAGGGCGAAGTAATAACGGAGCAGTGCGCCGCTTTGCTTGCGGAGCGCCGCAGGGAAACTATTTCACAAAACAACTCTCCCAAAGGCTTTATTCTTACCGAATGCTGAATGCGGTGGCAAGCCGCCCTTCAACACGGCTGCCGTGTGCGGCGGTAGTGCGTTTTTGCACGGAATCATGAAGGGCGCAATTTGTTTTGACGGCAGCGCAGGCGCAAAATGCCGTTAAAAAACGTTCAAACGCAAAAAAAGGAGCGGTGCATTTACCGCTCCTTTTGTTACGAAAATATTTTCGGCGTATTCTTCGTCAGTCACAAATATATAAGCTGCTTGCCCCGCAATTAAATGCCCTTTCAAGCCGATTACATAAACGTCAGGCACAAACAAATGCGCCACTCGCCTCACCGGCGAGGTGCGCCACCCGCCTCAACCACGTTTCAAGCCGAAAACAAAAACGTCAGACATAAGCAAATACGCCGCTCGCCCCGCCGGCAAGGCGCGCCGCTCGCCCCACCGGCAAGGTGCGCCACTCGCCCCGTAGCTGAATGCCAGTTCAAGCCGAAAACAAAAACGTCAGGCACAAACAAATACGCCAGTCGCCCCGCCGGCAAGGCGCGGCAAGGCGAAAAAAACAGACGCCCGAAGGCGTCTGTTTTTTTTGTCTGTAACCGTTATGCTCCGTAGAACCAGCCGACGGTGCCGCCGGAAAGGGAGGTGTTCGCGCAGGCGATAAAGGTCATTATCGTTGCGTTCACAAGACCTGCCAGCCAAGCGTTGCCGGTGCGTACGTACATTCTTCTTGCAACGACGGTAGCAACCGCTACGCAAGGAATGATGGGGTAGCAAGCGATGAAGAACAGTTTGTTTGCACTGTCTATCATAGCGCCGGTGTTGATGAAGTGGGAGTTCTGGATCCAGAACAGCAACATGATACCGAAAACGTTGAAGAACACGTTGATGGCGATGGTTGCCCATTCGGGAAGGTCTTTCACACGGTAGTTCTGGCTGAACGCAGCGGACACCATGTAGAAGATGAAGAACAGAGGCACGTACTTCA
>DVOC01000074.1 GCA_018713905.1 Candidatus Fimimonas merdipullorum | reverse complement strand
ATCCGTCTGACATTTTTGAAACTATGAAAATATTCCACAAAAACACTCGGCTTTTCGTCTTTGTGTCTGCCATGACAGGTTGAAAAGCAAAGCAAAAGCGCCTCGGCGGACGGTGCCGCGCCGACGTTTATCTTCCCCGTGCCTGTTGCATGCAACGAAAAGGGCAATGGCATGCTCCCGTCTATTCTTTGCGCTTTTGAGGACATTGATCGCCCGTTACGTTTGACGTAAGGCGGCAAAGGGCTTGCCGCCCGAACTTAAAACAGTTGCCAAAATATGCCGCTGTGTTATAATATTAGATACTGTAAAATACCTTTGGAGTTTCATTCGCTCCTCAGGCGGGAGGCATACATGAAAAAACCTTATTACATCACCACACCCATATACTATTCCAGCGGCAGTTTTCATCTGGGACATTGCTACACCACGGTGGTATGCGACGCCATTGCACGCTTCAAGCGCATGGACGGCTACGACGTGTTTTATCTGACGGGCACCGACGAACACGGTCAGAAGGTGCAGCAGAAGGCGCAGCAGGCGGGCGTCACCCCCAAGCAATACGTAGACAAGCTGTACGACGAAATAGTCAGGCTGTGGAAAAGGCTCAACATTTCCTACGACAAGTTTATTCGCACCACCGACGACTACCACGAGCAGACGGTGCAGAAAATATACGAGAAGCTGCTGGAAAGCGGCGATCTGTACAAGGCGGAATACGAGGGCTGGTACTGCACGCCCTGCGAATCCTTTTGGACGGAAAGCCAACTGGTGGACGGCAAATGTCCCGACTGCGGCAGAGAGGTAAAACGGGAAAAGGAGGAAAGCTACTTTTTCCGCCTGTCGGCGTATCAGGACAGGCTGATAGAGTTCTACAAGCAAAACCCCGAGTTTATCTCCCCCAAATCGCGCATGAACGAGATGATAAACAACTTTATCAAGCCGGGGCTTAAAGACGTGTGCGTTTCCCGCACCACCTTCGACTGGGGAGTGCGGCTGCCCTTCGACCAAAAGCACGTGGCGTACGTGTGGGTGGACGCGCTGAGCAACTACATTACGGCGCTGGGATATTTGCAGCCCGATCACGCAAACTTCGACAAATTTTGGCCTGCCGACCTGCATATGGTGGGCAAGGAAATAGTACGTTTTCACGTCATCATTTGGCCTGCACTGCTTATGGCGCTGGGACTGCCGTTGCCCAAAAAGGTGTACGGGCACGGCTGGCTGCTGTTTGACAACGACAAAATGAGCAAATCCAAGGGCAACGTGGTAGATCCCTTCTTTTTGACGGAAAGGTACGGCGTGGATCCCATAAGATACTATCTGCTGAGGGAAATTCCCTTCGGCAGCGACGGCAGCTACACCAACGAAGCGCTGCTCAACAGAACCAATTCCGATTTGGTAAACGACCTTGGCAATCTGGTGTCCCGCACCACGGCGATGGTAACGCAGTACTTCGGCGGGGAAATTCCCCCTTTGGGAACGCTTTCAGCAAGAGAGGAGGAAATTGCTCTTTTGCTCAACGGCTCGACGGATAAGGTGCGGCAGGATATGGAACAGCTGTCCGCACCCGACGCGCTGGCGGATATTTTCCGCATTATTCAGCGCGCCAACAAGTACATCGACGAAACGGAGCCGTGGGTGCTCAACAAGCAGGGCGAAAAGGCAAAGCTCGCCACCGTCATGCACACGCTGTGCGAATGCATTAAGTTCGCCGCCACCCTTTTGAAGCCCTTCATTCCCGATACGGCGGACAGAATTTTCCAAAAACTGGGACTGCCCTCGGCGGAAAACTTTGACGGACTTACCTTCGGCGGCATAGGCGAAGGCGTAAGGGTGAACAAGGGGGAAAACCTGTTCAACCGCATAGACGTGGAAAAGGAACTGAAAGAACTGGAAAAGTACGCCGAAGAAAAAACCGCCCAACCGCAGGAAGAACGGATAGACGTGTCCGACTTTGCCAAGGTGAAGCTTTGCACGGCGGAAGTGACGGAGTGCCGCCGCGTGGACAACAGCGACAAGCTGCTGCTGCTCACCGTAAAAATCGGAGAGGAAACGCGCAAGGTGGTAAGCGGAATTGCGCACTGCTACACTCCGGAACAGCTTGTGGGCAAGACGGTGATACTTGTAAAAAACCTTAAACCGGCAAAAATCCGCGGGATAGAAAGCAACGGCATGATACTGTGCGTTTCCGACGGCCAAAAGGTGGTGTTCGTAACGCCCGAACAGCCCACGGGAAGCGGAAAGGAAGTGCGTTAGATGGTAGATTCTCACCTGCATTTGGATGACTCCGCTTTTGACGGCGCGAGGGAAGACATAATTGCGCGGCTGGCGCAGGAGAGAGTGGAATTTGTCGTCAACAACAGCTGCGACCTTTCTTCCATGCGTATGGGCGCGGAGCTGGCAAAGCACGACAGAGTTTTCGCCACGGTGGGAATGCACCCCCACGACGCCAAAAGCTACGACGAAGGCTTTGAAAAAGAAATGATCGCGCTGTCCCACAACCCCAAAATCGTGGCGGTGGGCGAAATAGGTCTGGACTACCACTACGACCTTTCGGACAGAAAAACGCAGCGGGACGTGTTTGCCCGTCAGATAGAAATTGCCGACAAGCTGAAACTGCCGCTGACGCTGCACGTCAGGGAAGCCTACGGCGACGCGCAGGACATTTTGCAGGCGCAGAAAAGATACCTCAACAGCGGCGTGCTGTGGCATTGCTACGGCGGTAGCGCGGAATTTGCAAGGCAGTTTGCAAAACAGGGACACTACTTCGCCTTCGGCGGAGCCATAACCTTCAAAAACGCAAAAAAGGAAGAAACGGTGCTTGCCATTCCCAAGCAGCAGATACTTTCGGAAACGGACAGTCCCTACATGGCGCCCGTACCGCTGCGCGGCACCGTCAATACCCCCTTCAACGTCAGATACGTCCTGCAAAAGCTGGCGGAAATATGGGAAGTTACCTTTGAGGATGCGGAAAATATAACTACGGAAAACTGCAAGAGGTTTTTCCCCAAAATAGCCGCATTTGCAAAACACCGATAACCACGCCCGCGGCGCAAAAGTGCGCCGCGGCACTGCTTTAAGACCATGGACAACTACGTTTACCTTTTGGGCAACAAAATATACCTCAACCTTACCAACCGCTGCTCCAACGGCTGCACCTTTTGCATACGCAACGGCAGGCAGGGAATGAACGGTTCGCCGCTGTGGATAAAAAATGAGCCAAGCGCAGAAGACGTAATTGCGCAGCTGCCGCTAAACTTGTCCGACTACGACAACGAGGTTGTGTTTTGCGGCTTCGGAGAACCCACCTACAATTTATCCGCCTTGGAAGAAACGGCGGAATTTTTGCATTGCTCCGACAAAAAGACACGCATAAACACAAACGGTCAGGCAAATTTGATACACGGCAGGGACGTGACGGACGTCGTGGTGGACAGCTGCGACGTAATAAACGTGTCCCTGAACCAATGCTCGGCAAAAAAATACGACGAGGTGTGCCGCAGCGTCTACGGCGAAAAGGCTTTCGACGCGCTGCTGGAATTTGCTTCCCTGTGCAAGGCGAAGGGGGGCAACGTGGTGTTTTCCGTAGTGGACGTAATAGGCGGCGAGGACGTGCAAAAGTGCCGCCGCATTGCCGAGGATATGGGCATACCGCTGCGCGTGAGGGTGAAGGAATGAACCTAAACTACGACAGACAATTTGAAGAAATAAAAAAGCAGCGCGCCGGCAGCAGGCTTCTGCTGCACGTGTGCTGCGCTCCCTGCGCCACCTCCTGCCTGACGAGGGTGCTGGACGCCTTTGACGTCACGCTGTACTTCCACAACGACAACGTTTTTCCTCTGACGGAATGGGAAAAACGTCTGAACGAGGTGCGCAGGCTGACGGAAATTGTAAACGGCGGCAATTTTGAAACGCGTGCGTTGTCGCCGCTGAAGCTGGAAGTAAAGCCCTTTGACTACGACGTCTTTTTGCAATACGCAAAGGGCTTGGAAAGGCAACGGGAAGGAGGACTGCGCTGCGCCGCCTGCTTTGAAATGCGCCTTGACGCCACGGCAAAGCACGCCAAGGAACATGGCTTTGACCTTTTCGGCACCACTCTTACCGTTTCTCCCTACAAAAACAGCGCACTGCTCAACCAAGTGGGCGAAAGGGCGGCGGCGAAATACGGCGCGGACTTTTTGTATTCCGACTTCAAAAAGCGCGGCGGCTACAACGAGAGCATACGCCTCAGCCAAAAGTACGCGCTGTACAGACAGCACTACTGCGGCTGCTCCTTTTCCCTTGCACAACTGCCTCAACCTGACGTTGACGCGACTGCGCGTTGAGCGGCGTGGTTAGCTTACATGACTGACGGCAATATATTACTTTTGCCCCTGTCAATATCCCGAACAATACATAAGTGCCAACGCACCGTTGTTTCTCCCCTATTTGAGTTCACGTCACTTCACAGAATTACGCTGTTGACGGCGCAGTTTGCTTATGTGACTGACAATAATATATTACTTTTGCCCCTGTCAAGGCTTATTGCATAAATCTTTACGGCACGGGAATCGAAAGGACGGCAAAGAAAAATTAAGGAAAAAGAGGTTGCCATTGCTGCAACCTCTTTTTTGCCCGTTTACGACTGCGCGCGCCTTGCTCCTCGGCTATTTCGGGAGTGACCTCTCCCCGTAAGTTTTGAAAAGCACGCAATTCAGTGGTTTTGCTTGACGTTTTTCAAGTTCCGCGCACCTTTGCGCGTCTTTCGTATTTTCGGTTTCCTTTCCCGAAACACCTTTCAAAAGATCCTTCGCGTATGCTACGCTATCCTTTTTGCATAAATTTCTCCGTTTCCCGTGAATGGCACCTCGATTTCTAATTATATTTTTTCCTTGCCGCTTCCAAGTTTGCCGCGATACGCGAACGAAGAGAAACGGGCGAGAGAATTTCTACAAAATTCAGATACTGCATTGCCCAATACTCCATTGCCATGGGGCTGGCTTTGACGTACACCTTCAACTTATCTCCGTACGTCTGCACTCGCGCATTGTCGCCGAACCAATCTACGATCTGGTCGATAATGACGGGCGCCGCTAAAAATTCAATGATTTCAAGGTTGTCCGTAAACATATACGGCAGCGAGGTTGCGTATTCCTTGTAATCTATACCGTTTGCATGCCCGGGAAGAGAACGCAACGGCGTAGCAGGTTCGTCCGTCAGCCGGATGTCTGTAATGCGGTCAAGCTGGTAATGCCCCAGATTTTTCCACTTTTCGTTGCAGGCAACGAGATAATACCGCTGATTGCGCAAGATCATCTGATAAGGCGTTGCTCGTTGGTCGCTCCTCTTGTGCAATTTTTTATCCGCGCCATATTTGTTATAGCAGAATGCAATCTGCTTCCCTTTCTCAATTGCCGTGTCAACGATCTCGATATTGTAAAACAAGGCTTGGTTGTCCGTCTTGCTCCATTCGTTCACCGACCAGATATTTTTGACGTGCGAACGAAAATACTTGTTGGAAAGCGAACAAAGCCGCTCGATGAGCTCTTTGGAATGCTTGGCGGTAATATAACGGCTCGCCAGCACGCCGTCTATGAGCATACGGAGTTCGGAATCGTCGAACGTGCGCTCGGCAAGATGGCTGCCCCTTCGGTCGGAAGCGATATCGTATCCAGCCTCTTTCAAAAGCGACAGATTGCGCCCCACTGCTTTACGCTCGATAGTAATGCCGTAATCTTTGTCGAGATAGTCGATGATATCCTGCTGTTTGAGCGGGTGATCGAAATCGCTGTGCTGTTCCAAAATCTGCAAAATGCGCACCAGCGCCAACTTTGTCGGTTCAAATGAGTTTTTCATGAGTGTGGCTTTACGCTTCCGTTTTTATTTTTTCATATCTTTCGATAAATAATCTTATCATTTTTAATTCCATAGAATCATCCCGTTCTTTCGCAAGCATTGAAATCGCAGAGATAAAATCGTTTAACAAGAATTTCTGATGATCTGTCAACCCG
>DVOC01000073.1 GCA_018713905.1 Candidatus Fimimonas merdipullorum | reverse complement strand
CGAACTTATTACAGCGCAGTCAGTCGATATAGTATTGCTCTATTAAAGAATAAATTTCGTTGAACGATTTACCGTTGAATATCGGCTCGTTTAGAAATAACGAAACTAAATTATTGTTGTGTGCCGTTATTTTGCACAACAGCATTCCGTTGCTTTCATCTGTCATATCGTAGAGTTCATATTCGTGCTTGTTGCTTCTTTCCAAGAAATATCGTTTACCGTTGTATATGAAATCCACTTCGTGTCCATAGTGTAAAAGGTCTGCGAACCGATTATATTCTGCACTTGTCATACTTTGCCCTCCTCAAAATATTTCTTGTATTTGTTCAGTTCTTCCTGTGTCAAAGAGCGAGCGTATTGGCGCTCTCCGTTGACATAGTCGTGTGCATGCAGGTACTTTTTGCCTTGATGCGGAGAGTTGTCTATATCCAGACAAGCCGTAAGATCGTCGGCATAGAGTCGCAATTGCCGAGTACTCCCGTCGTGGTTCAATGCTATATATGCACCGCTTGAATGAGTTTCCTCCGGAAGACCGTGCATCCCGCCAATACCTTGCAAAATTTTTGCTTCGTACAGTTGCCCTATCGTTTTATACGTAAACGGCACATTGTTGCCCTTGGCAAACGTTCCTCTTCCGCCCATTATCTCACCACCTTTCTCGAAGAGAGGTAATCTACGGGAATGACGTTCCCGCGCATTTCGGCAAAAGGTGTGCCGAAACAAATCACCGCCGACGGATTCAACCTTTCAAGCATGGCATTGTAGCCGCGCATAAAAGCCGATCTGCTTCTTTTGCAGCCTATCATGCCTATTGCCACAACGGCATGCTGCTCTACCCCGTCAAAACAAAATTCGTAGGTGGGAGCAAGTCCCCAACTTATTGTGGGATAAACAACAAGCCCGTGTGCCTGCCAATATGCTCCGCACCATCGATTTTTAGCCACACTCTCTAATTGTCGCCACAAAGGCATGTCCGCGACACGCTTGGTGCCGAGAATTATAGATATTATACCTTACGCCCTCCGTCAAAGTCAATACTTACGAAAAAACATATAAAAATGATATCGTAAATGCGGCGGCACACACAAAAACTTGGCGGCATTCACAAGCGGCGGATGCATATTTCTGCGTTGCAACAGAAAAAAATGCACAAATCGCGATGATTTGTGCATTTTGCGTGGAGCTGATGACGGGATTCGGACCCGTGACCTCCGCCTTACCAAGGCGGTGCGCTACCTACTGTGCCACATCAGCTTATTTGATTTTACATTCAGCCTATCAATAATACCAATTTTGAAAGTAAAAGTCAATCGTTTGAGGGCAAAAAGCAAGGCATTTTTGCACAGGCGGAAGCTTGCAAAACGCAGGGCAAGAGCACAGGTGCTTTTGACATATTGCTTTGCGCAGGAGAAAGATTGCAAAAATAGGCACGCCACCCCTTTTTGATATATAGTTTTGCGTTGAAAAAGGTTTACAAAGGCGCAAGGGCGCACGCCTATTACCCTATCGTTTTGCGTTGAAGAAGATTTACAAAGGAGAAATAGTTCCGCGCCTGTTGCGTATCGTTTTGTGCTGACGGGAACTAACAATACGCATAACAGGGGCGCAGCACCCTTTGCCGTATTGACAAGAAACGCGGCGTTTAGTATAATAGAAAAGTAAACGTGCGGGGCAAGTGCCCGTTTAAGCCGCAACGAAAGGTATTTATACGCCCTTTGCGGCAAATAATATACTGTACGGAGGAAACATGAAAAAAATTGCGGAAAAAGTTGCGCTGGTTGCGCTGGTATGCGTAACGCTGGTATTTGTGCTTACCACCCTGCTGTACGTCACGGGCGTTATAGCAGCGGAAAACAGTAACGTGGTTATTATTCTGATGAGCGTGCTTACTGCCGTGTATGCAGGTTTGTCCGCATATCTTTTGTACGTAAACTTTTCCGAAAGGGAAAACCTCAAAGAAATTCTGCTGTTCAGCGACACGGGCAGCGCCACTCACACCAGCGTAAAAGTGGTCAAAAACATTGTGGAGGGCTGCGCCCGTCAGGTAGAGGGCATAGAGGTGCGCCACGTGCGCATACGCGCCGACGAGAAGGGCGGATTTGTTGCAATAGTATCGGTAAAGGCCACTGCGGAAAACGTCACTCCCGCAATAGGCAAGTTGCGCGAGCTTTTGGCGGACAGCTTTGCCAGAACGCTGAATTTGACTTTCAGCTCCATAAACTTCAACGTAGACAGGCTTAACGGCAAGTACGTGCCCCAACCCAAAGAGGGCGACCAACCGACTGCGCCGCAGGAACAGACCGAGCAGCAGCAGCCGTCCGAAGAAAAACAAGAGGACAAACCGCGCAAAAAGCATAAGGACGCCACCGCCGCCACCACGGCGAATGAGCCCGAAGCCGCGACGGAACAGCCTGCCGAGGTCGCCGAGCAGCCCGCCGAAACAGAGGAACAGCCTGCCGATTTGCCGGCAAGCCAAGCGGAAGACGCTGCCGCCCCAAGCGACGACCAAAAGAAGGCAGAGCAAGAGGTTGCGGAATAGAATAACGACACAACGGACGCAATGCGTCCGTTTTTTTGCGCAGAGCGCAACGTCAACTACCGTTTTGCTTCAAAATTTGAATACGTATGCAAAACTTTGTGACGTACAGGTAAAAAAAAAGAGTTTCGCGAAGGGTTATGACTTTTGAAACTAGCGAAATAAAAAAACGAACCAATTCAGGCTCGTTTTTTATTAAATGTTTCCACTAGTTCC
>DVOC01000072.1 GCA_018713905.1 Candidatus Fimimonas merdipullorum | reverse complement strand
TGCAGCGAGTGCAAACGTATTGGGTGGTTTCCTTTCCGTTGATTTCCACCTTTACTTTTTTAAGGTTGGCGCTGTACGTTCTGGGAGTCTTTCTGTTGGAGTGGCTCACCAGGTTACCGGACATTTTGCCTTTGCCGCAAATTGCACATACTTTAGACATATTCACACCTCCGTGCAAGTAGAATAGGTTGTTTGATAACGCTAAAATATAATATCATTTATCACGAAGTTTGGCAAGCGAAATGGGGCAAAAAATACCGTGTACAGCGGCAAAAAGCAAAAAATTTTGCATTATTGCGGGCAAAAGCGGCAAATTGCTTGAAAAAAAACCTCTTATGTAGTAAAATAGATAAGACTGATGGGAGGAAATACCTATGGCATTGCGTACAAATAATTCATACGGAACAATTACCGTATCCGACGACGTTATAGCGTCCCTTGCGGGGCATCTTGCCACCGAGTGCTACGGCGTTGTGGAAATGGTGCCTTTCGGTTTTTCCGATACGCTCACAGACATATTCAAACGCAACGGCAAAAGCCGCGGCGTGAGAGTGGCAACCAAGGGGGACAGAATTTTTGTAGATCTGTTTGTAAAGTTCAAATACGGTCTGCCCGTGTCCGCCACCTCCGAGAGTCTTAAAAGCACAGTCAAATACGGTTTGGAACACTTCACCGGCATGATAGTCGCCAAAATCGACGTGCACGTAGTGGGCGTAAAACTGTAATTACTATCGCTTAACCAAGGAGAACACAATGTCTTCCGCATATTCCAACAAAACGCACATAACTGCGTCCGTGATGAAACGAATGTTCATTGCGGGCGGAAAAATGCTTGAAGTAAACAAAGCACAGGTGGACGCACTCAACGTATTCCCCGTTCCCGACGGAGATACGGGCACCAATATGTCCCTTACGATGATGTCCGCCATAAAGGAGATAAACCAGCTTTCCAGCACCAGCATGGCAGAGTTCTCCGATAAGCTCGCAAAGGGCGCTCTGCGCGGCGCAAGGGGCAATTCCGGCGTTATACTTTCCCAGATACTCAAGGGCTTTTCCAACGTGATTGCCGGCTGCGAGGAAGTGGACGCCAGAAACTTTGCCAAAGGTTTGCGCGAGGGCGCGCAGCTGGCGTATAACGCCGTTTCCAAACCCAAGGAGGGCACCATTCTTACGGTGGTGCGCGGCATGGCAGAGGAGGCAATGGACGTTGCCAAGCGCACCAACAGCATAGAAAAGCTGCTCAACGCCGTGCTTGCAAAAGGCGAGGAAACGCTTGCCAAAACTCCCGATATGCTGGACGTGCTGAAACGCGCCGGCGTGGTGGACAGCGGCGGCTTCGGACTTATCACCCTGTTCAAGGGCATAATAATGGGGTATCTCGATCAGGAGGTTACCGGCGCAGAGGAATACGCTCTGTCCGAAACGGCAAAGCCGCAGGCTTCCGACTCCGATTTCCCCGACGACAGCGAGATGTTCGTGGACTACGAATCGCTGGGCGAACTGGATTTCGGCTACTGCACGGAATTTTTCATCATCAACATCAAAAAGCGTACCACCGTCACCGACATAGACAAATTGCGCGACTATCTCAACGAGATAGGCAACTCGGTAATTTGCATAGGCGACCTTTCCATGGTAAAGGTGCACGTGCACACCAACAACCCCGGTAAAGCCCTCTCCAAGGCGCTGACTCTGGGCGAATTGGACAAAATAAAGATAGAAAACATGATGGAGCAAAACCGTCAGCTCCGCGCCAAATACGAGGCGGAGCGCAAGCCTATCGGGCTGTTGGCGGTGTGCTCCGGCGAGGGCTTCTCGGCGATATTCAAGGATCTGTTGGTAGATCAGGTGATAGAGGGCGGTCAGACCATGAACCCCTCCGCTGAGGACATTGCTTCGGCGGCGCGCAAGATAAATGCGGAAAACATCATCATTCTGCCCAACAACAAAAACATAATACTGTCGGCAGAGCAATCCCGAACGCTGGTGCAGCGCAGAAACATCTTCGTTTTGCCCACCAAGGACATTCCGCAGGGTATAACGGCTGTGCTCAATTACAGCCCCGACGCGCCTTTGAAGGAAAATCTGGAAAACATGACGGCGGCATTTTCCAATATCGACGCCGGACAGGTCACCTACGCCGTGCGCGATACGGTCATCGGCAAGCGCAGCATCAAAAAGGGAAACATCATCGGCATAGACAAAGGGGACATAGTCACCTGCGGCAAGAGCGTGGAAAAGGTCACGCTGGATCTTATCGGCGGCATGATGAACCCCGACAAAGAAGTGGTGACGCTGTACTACGGAAGCGACGTCAAGGAGGAGGACGCCGAAGCCTTTGCGGAAAAGGTGCAGGCAACCTACCCCGACGTAGAGGTCATTCTGCATTACGGCGGACAGCCGCTGTACTACTACGTGCTCAGCGTAGAATAGTCTGAACGCCGCAGGTCATCCTGCGGCTTTTTCTTTCCCTGTACGGGCGAGGGGAGTGATATGCAATTTGAAAAGACAGTCTGTACAAGCGTGCAACAGACGTTGCGGCTGGCAGAGGAGTTTGCCAAAAACCTTCAAGGGGGCGACGTGGTGCTGCTTACAGGCGAATTGGGCGCAGGCAAAACGCACTTTGTAAAGGGCATGGCGCGTGCGCTGGGCGTAGAGGACGTGGTTACAAGCCCCACCTTTGCCCTGCACAACAGCTACCAAGGCAGTACTTTTACCTTGAACCATTTCGATTTCTACCGTATTCAGGCGGAAGAAGCGGAGATACTGGGACTAAACGAATTTTTCTTTGACAAGAGCGGCGTGTGCGCCGTGGAGTGGTGGCAGAACGTAAAGCCGCTGTTGCCCAAGCGTTGCATAGAGGTGCTGCTGGAAAAGCAGGGGGACAGCCGCGTCGTCACCATCAAAGAGAGGCTTTCAACGAGTAAGGTATGAATATTCTGCTTATAGATACTACCACCGCCGATTTGACGGTGGCGATAATTTCCGACAAGGTTTACGATTTTTCCCAAAGGGAGTGCGGCACTCACCACAGCGAAAAGCTGTGCGACAGGGTGCAACAGGCGCTTTCGCAAAGGCAACTTGCCTTTGCTGACCTTGACGCTTACGCCTGCTGCGTAGGCCCCGGCAGCTTCACCGGCATTCGCATAGGCGTTTCCACCGTAAAGGGGTACGCATTTGCCTGCCCCAAACCGCTTATTTCCTTCACTTCGCTGCAAGCCATTGCCTTTTCGCACAATATGGGGCATAAGGGCAAGGGCGCGGTGGACGCAGGCAACGGAAGGTATTTTGCCGACTACGCCAACGGGGTGGAGCCTTGTCTTGTGGGGTACGACGACGCGCGCGCAACGGATTGCGTTGCCGACACAGCCTCGCAATATCTGGACGGAGCGGCGGAAGTGGTAAAACAAAAATTTTTGCGGCGGCAGTTTGACGAGCAGCTGCAGCCGCTGTACATTCGCCGCAGTCAGGCGGAGGAAAACTACGAAAAAAGCGGCGCAAAATAAGAAGGGTGTAATATGGTAGAAAGGTTGAAATACGTCATGCCGGACGTCATTGCCATTTCGCAGATGGAAAAGGTATGCTTCGGCAAGGAGGCGTGGAGTCTTAACAATATACGCGCGGAGTTCTGTCACGACTTTTCCTATTTCTTTGCCGAAAGGCGAGAAGGCAGCATAGTGGGGTACGTCTGCGTGCGCCTTATGTACGAGGAGGCGCAGGTGTGCAATCTTGCCGTATTGCCGGAATACCGCAGGCAGGGCATAGCCACGGCGCTGGTGTCACGAGTGTTAGAATTTTCCAAGCAGCAGGGGTGCGAGCGGTGCGAATTGGAAGTCAACGTCTGCAACGAAGGTGCGTTGGCTCTTTACGAAAAGTGCGGCTTTGAAAGGGCGGGCATACGCAAAAACTTCTACCGCAAAAGCCGCTACGACAGCCGCGACGCCTATACGCTGGTAAAGCAACTGTGACCATTTTCAACGCAATTACCTCAAAAATCGCCGTTTCTGGGAATACTATGTCAGTCATAACACGCCCGAAATGGTAGCTTTAATCTAAAATATAGCACATAAATATAATATTATATATTGTATCGTCCGTTTCGCTTTTGTGGGGGGCTTCAACCTTCGTCAGGGCAAATACGGGCGATTTTTGTTGCGATGGGGATGTTCGCCGCCGGCGTCCTTTTTCCTGCCGTGCGCCTTGGCTGTCAGTTCTTTACTTACGTGCGTTTTGTGTTCTTGCTTTTTTATGCGTGCGTAGTGCTCTCGCCTCTTTCCATTGCGTTTTTATATCCTTTCCGGCGTTTGATTGTGGTGCTTAAATCACGGCATTTGCCCCTTGAGGTGCGTTTTGCGGCAATAACAAGCGCATGGTTTTTTTGCAAGAGGCGTTTTGGCAGACGTGGTGGGTGTGGGAGCGTAAGTATCTGTTTGCGCCCCTTCGCCCTGTCGGCAGCGTGCCGCCACAAGGTTATTTTTCCCCCTTTCCCTGTTCTTCGTCAATTTCTGTCAGCTTTTATTATTTGCGCTTTTTCGGCACTTATACCGCAGGCCTTGCATACAATAGAAAGGCTGTAACTATGTACTACACAACGGTGGGAGAGGGCAGAGATATCTTGTTTTTGCACGGCTGGGGCTGCGACGGCTCTGTTTTTCTGCCTGTGGCAAACAGGCTTAGCGGCTATCGCTCCATATTGCCCGACCTCAACGGCTTTGGCAAAACTCCCCCTCCGCCCTGCGCTTGGGACGTGCGGAATTACGCCGAAGAGACTGCGGAAATGCTGCGCGGCATGGGGGTAAACAAAACGCTTGTGGTGGCGCACAGCTTCGGCGCAAGGGTGGCTTTGGCGTTGGCTGCCCTGTACCCCGTCGAGGGCATGCTGCTTGTCGCGCCCGCCGCTTTGAAGCTGTTCAGCTTTCGGCGCGTATGCAAGGTTGCGGTGTACAAGGGCAAAAAGTTGCTGAAAAAACTTGGTTTCAGGGTGACTTTGCCCAAGGGCAGCGCCGATTACGCCGCCTGTTCGCCGCAGATGCGTCCCACCTTTTTGCGCGTAGTCAACGGGAACGTGCGCCCGCTGTTGAAAAAAGTGTCCTGCCCCGTGGTGATAATCAACGGCAGGCAGGACTGCGAAACGACGGTGCGGCACGCCAAGGCGCTGAAACGCAGGCTAAAAAATTGCACTCTCACCCTGACGGAAGGGGGACATTTCGCCTTTTTTGCCGGTCCGCAGTCCGCCGCATTTGCCGTAAGATGTTTTGCGGAGGGAATAAAATGACGTATGCGCTGTGGTGTGCGGCGGCGCTTTGCTGCCTGTCGGCGGAGTATCTGCGCATTTTGCAGCACAGCGGCTACAAGCCGCAGCGAGGGTATTGCCGCTGTTTTTTCACTTGGCATTTTGCCGTCACAGCCGCAGTTGCCGCCTACGGACTGTTCTGTCGTTTTTGCGCTCCTTTGCCTTGGCTGGTGTGCGGCGGATACACTCTTGCCGCGCTGCCGCTGACGCTTATACGCAAAAAGAGCCCATTGCGCTTTACCAAAAGAGCGGTGCGCATTTTTGCCGTGAATTTTGCGCTGACGGCGGTTTTAAGCCTACATTTTGCCTGTTTTCTGCCCATATTCACCCCTTTGACGGTACTGCTGGCGTGGCTGATGTGTTTGCCTGTCGACTGCGTTATTGCCCGCATGTATATCCGCAAAGCGTGCCGCAAGCTGCGTGACAGCGGCGTCACCGTGGTGGCGATAACGGGCAGCTACGGCAAAACCTCCTGCAAGGATATGCTGCATGCGCTGCTGTGCGACAGCATTGCCCCCGACGGCAGCTGCAACACTCCGCTGGGCATTGCCGCCTTCATAAACCGTTCGGAACTGTCCGGCAGGTATCTCATTTTGGAGTTCGGCGCGCGCAAAAGGGGAGATATCGCCCTGCTGTGCCGATTGTACAAACCATTTTGCGGGATTATCACGGGGGTGTGCGCCCAGCACCTGTCCACCTTCAAAAGGGAAGAAAACGTCCTTGCCGCCAAGCGCGAGCTTGCGGAGAACGTTCCGCCAGACGGTTTTTGCGTGATGGGCGAGGGGGCGAAAGCGCTGTTGGGCGCGGGCGCAAGCACGACGACGCTTACTTCGGTGCAGTGCCGCGACGTCACCCTTTCGCCGCAGGGCATAACCTTTGTGGCCAAGCGCGACGGCGAAACCGCCCAAATAAGTCTGCCCCACGTAACGGAGTATTCGGCAGACACCTTTGCGCTGTGTGCCGAGGTGTGTCTGAGGCTTGGGCAGAGCTTTGCCGCGACGGTGAAAAACGCCGCTTTTGTCAAACAGACGGCGCACCGCATGCAGATGACGTACAACGGCAGGTTCTACGTGATAGACGACAGCTACAACGCCAGCATAGAGGGGGTAAAGGGCGCCTGCCGCACCCTCGAAAAGCTGCGCGGCGTGGTGGCGTTGTCGCAGGGGATAGTCGAAGGGGGCAAAAGGACGGTTGAACTCAACCGCAGGTGCGGCGAAATGCTGGGAAATTGCTGCGAAACGGTAGTGGCTATTGGCAAAAACGCCGCATATATTGCAGAGGGCGCGGCGAAAACGGAGTGTAGAGTGCTGACTGCCAAAAATCTCAAAGAGGGGCTGAAAGCGGCGTTGCCCTATGTAAAAAGCGAGGGCTTTTTGCTCTTTCAGAACGATCTGCCCGACCTTCCCAATGTATAGGAGGACAAAATGAAAGTATTGCTTATCTACGGCGGTGCAAGCTGCGAACACGACATATCCGTCATTACCGGCTGTCTTGCGGCGGGCTTTTTCCACAGCGTCTGCGCGGTGTATCTCGACCAACAAAACAGGTGCTTTTGGGTGCAGAAGCCGCTTGCTCCGTTGCAGCACTCGGCGCTTAAAACCCGCGCCGTGTTTTTGTTGGGCGAAGGCAAAATAGGTGTGGTAAAGGGAAAAAGAATAGTAAAAAAAGTGGCTGTGGACGTTGCCGTAAACTGCTGTCACGGCAGGTGCGGCGAGGACGGCTGCTGCGCCGCATTGTGCAAGCTGTGCAATTTGCCGTTGGTGGGCAGCGATCTTACGCCCAGTGCGGTGGCAATGGACAAAATGGTGTGCAAGCGGCTGCTGTCAAAAATGGGCTATCCCGTAGTGGAGGGAGAGGAGCTTACCTCTCCCGACGGGCATATCTCGCTGCCCCTGCCGCTGGTGATAAAGCCGTGCAGCGCAGGCTCCAGCATAGGTGTGAGCGCCGTAAGCGACGAGGAAGGCATACGCCGTGCCGTGGCGGAGGCGTTTAGGTACGACGACAGAGTGGTGGCGGAAAGGGCGGTGAGCAATTTTACCGAACTCAACTGCGCCGCCATGCGGGCGAACGGGCAGGTGATAGCCAGCGACGTGTACCGCCCCTTCACCCCTCACGAGGTGCTTACCTTCAACGACAAATACCTCAGCGGCGAAAAGTTTTCCTCCCGCAAGATCATCTGCGACGAGGCAAAACAGATGACGAAGC
>DVOC01000071.1 GCA_018713905.1 Candidatus Fimimonas merdipullorum | reverse complement strand
CTTAACGACTGCGGGGAGCGCGTGCCCGCGGAGATACGCCGAGATTGTGCCGTCCTCTGTCGTAAACGTCCCATTGCCTGCGGAAACAAGCCGAAATATGCACTACGCCGCAGTTACGACAAATTTACGCCATCACACGCCAAAAGCGTGTCCGCGCGGGCGACATTTTCCAAAGAACGATATGCGCCTTTGCGTTTTTTATCGAGTACCGCAAAACGCTTTCAAGCGCAAATGTACATAATTTTTCAATACGTATTAAAAAATTATGCACAGAGGGAGGAATCGGAATCGTCTGTCGACGGTTGGGAGGGGCGGGGCATCGCGCCGCGAGCTACGATCTTGTCCACCTTTTTGTAGTTGTCGGAACGTATCTGTCGGGTAAAAACCAGAGTGTTACCGTCGTAGTAGCACAGGTAGGAGCGGCTTGTCACTCCGTCGCTGCCGCCGCGCACCACCAGCGTCTGGTCGGTGTAGACAAGCTGCGGATATTTTTCACCGTCCACTATTTCTCTGATGGCAAAGGGCTGTCGCTGTTCGGTATTTTTGCGCACCACCTTGTATCTGTTGGGTACGCCGAAAACCTTTACCGTAAGCGTTTTGCCCACGACGTCCATAGTAGCCTGAATATACAGGGTGTTTTCCGCAGTGAAGGTGAGATCGGCGCCGCCGTCGCTTACCATGGCGTCGAAGCCCGCCATGACGTAGCTTGGCACGAGGGAGTGTCTGCACGCCTTGGGAAGCACTTCCGAAAGCAGCAGGGCGTTGTACAATGTGGTAGACACCTGACATACGCCCCCGCCCACGCCGTCGGCGTACACACCGTCGGATATCACCTTTGCATTTTTGTAGCCACGCTCCTCGGTGCGCCGCCCCACCGTGCCGTTGAAGGAAAAGGTTTCCCCCGCCCTTACGGTGACGCCGTTTATGCTGTCCGCCGCAAGCGCCACGTTGTGTATTCTGTTTGCCGAGCTGTTGGGAAAAGAGGTTGTGAAGCTGCCTTTCAGCGTTGTGCGCTCTTGAAGCTGCCGCACCGTTACCGCCTTTATCGTCTTTGTGGGCAGAAGGTAGCTTTGCTTGGTGCCGCAGCCCTTTATCGCCGCAAAAAACAGCGCGCGAAAGTCCGCCTCTCTGCCGTCGGAGCCTTCGACGTAGGTAAACCCCTTTTTGCCGAAGGACACTTGTGCGTCCTTTGCGGCGCAGTTCACAAAACGGAATTTTTCCGTCAGCGCGGAAAAACCGGGCAAAATATACTCCGCCACCGCCTCGAAGGGAAGCCCCATTTCCAAAAGGCTTTGTACGCGCTCCGTTTTGCCCTTTGCACCCCGAAAGAAGGCGCGGCTGTCACAATTTTTCACATACGGTTGCATTTCTTTTGACAAATCGTACTCGCACACGACGTCGTCAAACCGCAAAGTAAAATGCACGTTCCAAGGCAGAACCTCCGCTTTGGCGTCCCTGTAAACAAAAACGCCTGCGAAAACCGCAAGCGTAAAAATCAACGATATTATCAACAGTTTTTTCATATACCCAGCACTTTTTTTGTGTATCCGTCCGGCGAAAAGCTTTGTTCCCCCAAGGGCAACCCGTGCAGATAGTCGTGAAAATCGCTGCCACCGGTGACTATCAGCTTGTACTTTTTTGCCATTTTGCCAAAGAATTTACGCTCGCGGATATTGTGTGCAAAATACTGCGCTTCGATACCGCCCAGCCCCGCCAGCACCAAAGGCTTCAAAAACTTTTCAAAATCGTCCTGCGACATACGCAGATTTTTGGGGTGCGCCAGCACGGGAATACCGCCGAAACGCAGCGTGAAGCTTATTGCCTCGGCGGGAGTAAGCCGCCTTGTCTGCACGTAGCAGCATTTGCCTGCGCCGAGATACTTTTCAAACACTTCCGTGGTAGAGGCGCATATGCCCTTTTTCACCATTGCCCGCGCAATGTCCCCTCTGCCTATGGAGCCGTCCTTTTTGAGAGAAAAAATGTCCATGTCTATGCCGTGCTGAATGAACTTCTTTTGCATTTCCTCGTTGCGTTTGCGGCGGAAGTCGGAAATGACTTTCATCTCCTCGGCAAAGGCGGGATGCTGCGTGTCCATGTTGAAGGCGAGCACGTGCACGTCGCCGCACTGCGCCACGGTGGATATCTCCACTCCGCACAGCACCTTGAGCCCCACTTCTTTGCCCTTGGCAATTGCCCTGTCCACCCCCAGCACGGTGTCGTGGTCTGTAAGCGCTATGCAGTCCAACCCCTTTTGCTTGGCGGTTTCAACTATCTGTTCGGGGGTAAAAATACCGTCGGAACAGTCTGAATGTATGTGAAGGTCGCATTTCATAGCTTAAAGATACCAAATATTGCAAAAATTGTCAACCCGACAATAACGGCGACTTGCCGCCGTCATCGGGCGGCAAAACTTTAATTTTGTTTGCGCTCAGTCAAAATACGGCTGCCAATTTTCCTCTTTATACGCCTCGAAGCACATCTTTATCTGTTGCTCGGTGGTTTTTTCCTTTGCCGGATTGGCGGGCAGATTTTCCACGTCGAAAAACGCGATCTCCGTCGTTTCGACGTTTTCCGTAAATTCGCCGCCTATGAGCTCGCACAATACGAACACTTTGCACACCCCGTAGGCATATACGGGTACGTTGTGTTTGTTCCTGTCCTGCAATGCGATCAGCCGCACCGCTTTGACGCCCAAGCCCGTTTCTTCCTTTACCTCTTTGACGGTGTTAGTCCTTACCGATTGCAAAACATCGCACCATCCGCCCGGCAACGACCACGTGCCGTTCTTTTCGTGAACCAGCAGAATTTTTCCCTCTTTGAACACCGCCGCCCGCGTATCCAATTTGGGCGTTTGGTATCCCGTTTCGTTGCAGAACAAGTCTTTTACTTTCCCGAGAGGAATATTTGATTTTTCCGCAATGATTTCCGCCGACAGCTGCCTCAACCGCTCGTATCGCTCCGTATCGTAGGCGTTATCGGTGTATGCAAGCCCGCCTGCGCTATCGCCTGAATTTCCATTGCCCACTTTAACCACTTTTCCATATAAGCCTCCCTGCAAAAATACAGCCTTTGTTAAATAATATTATATCTTTTTTCCTTTGTTGATCAAGACGAAAAGGGCAAAATTGCAGGGGACGCGATAAAACGGTACGCACAATACCTGTGACGGCAAAGGTGCGTTGCAATGCAAGTGTCGCGCTTTTTTGCAAAAACGTTTAAGGCAAAAAACCGCGCCGTGAGGTTTCACGGTGCGGTTTTTGGTTTCAAAAGTTACCGAAGTTCAGTTGCGACTGTGGCAAATGCTGCCAAAAGGCTTTGCGCTCATTCGGCGTTTGACGCAAGCGCAATTACTTTGCCAGACTTACCGCAACGGCGCAGGCAACGGTGGCGCCCACCATGGGGTTGTTGCCCATGCCGATAAGTCCCATCATTTCTACGTGAGCGGGCACGGAGGAGGAACCGGCAAACTGTGCGTCGCTGTGCATACGTCCCATAGTGTCCGTCATGCCGTAGGAAGCGGGGCCTGCAGCCACGTTGTCGGGGTGCAGGGTACGTCCCGTGCCGCCGCCGGAAGCCACCGAGAAGTACTTTTTGCCGTTTTCTACACACCACTTTTTGTAGGTGCCTGCAACGGGGTGCTGGAAGCGGGTGGGGTTGGTGGAGTTGCCCGTGATGGAAACGTCTACCTTTTCGTGACGCATTATGGCTACGCCCTCATTTACGTCGTCGGCGCCGTAGCAGCGCACCTTTGCCCTTTCACCGTCGGAGAAGGGAATTTCCTTGACGATTTTGAGGTCGCCCGTGTAGTAGTCGTACTGAGTCTGAACGTAGGTGAAGCCGTTGATACGGGAAATGATGTAGGCGGCGTCCTTACCCAGACCGTTCAGAATTACGCGCAGAGGCTTTTTGCGCGCCTTGTTGGCGTTTCTGGCAATGCCGATTGCGCCTTCGGCGGCGGCAAAGCTTTCGTGTCCTGCAAGGAAAGCGAAGCAGTCCGTTTCCTCGCGCAGCAGCATTGCGCCAAGGTTGCCGTGTCCCAGACCGACTTTACGCTGGTCGGCAACGGAACCGGGAATACAAAACGCCTGCAAGCCCAGTCCGATACATTCGGAAACGTCCGCCGCATTTTTCACGCCCTTTTTGAAGGCGATGGCGCAGCCCAGCGTGTACGCCCAGACGGCGTTTTCAAAGGCGATGGGCTGAACGCCTTTTACTATTTCTTCCACGTTTACGCCGTGAGAAAGGCACAGCTCGCGCGCTTCTTCCAGCGATTTCATTCCGTATTTAGCAAGTTCGGCGTTGATTTTGTCTATTCTTCTTTCATATCCTTCAAACGTAACAGCCATTTTATGTAACCCTCCCTTGTTATTCATTGCGCGGAATAATGTATTTGGCGGCGTTGTCGTAACGTCCGTAGTGCTTCTTTGCCTTTTCCAAAGCGTCGTTTCCGCTTACTCCTTCGGAGATGAGCTTCATCATAACGCCGAGGTTTACGTACTCGTAACCTATGATCTCGCCGTTTTCGTCCAGCGCGCAGCGGGTGACGTAGCCTTCTGCCATTTCAAGATAGCGAGGCCCCTTTACCTTGGTGGAATACATGGTGCCTATCTGACTGCGAAGTCCCTTGCCCAAATCTTCCAGACCTGCGCCAATGGGCAGTCCCGCGTCGGAAAAAGCCGACTGCGAACGTCCGTAGACGATTTGCAAAAACAGTTCCCTCATGGCAACGTTGATGGCGTCGCAAACAAGGTCGGTGTTGAGCGCTTCCAGCAGCGTTTTGCCGGGCAGTATCTCCGCCGCCATTGCCGCCGAGTGCGTCATGCCGGAGCAGCCGATGGTTTCCACCAGCGCTTCCTCTATTACGCCGTTTTTGATGTTGAGCGTAAGTTTGCAGGTGCCCTGTTGGGGTGCGCAGCAGCCGCAGCCGTGCGTAAGACCGCTGATGTCCTTGACGTCGTACGCCTTTACCCATTTGCCCTCTTCGGGAATGGGGGCGGGACCGTGGTTGCAACCCTTTTTCACGCATTGCATAAGTTCTACTTCGTGTGAGTATTGCATAAGTTTTACGTCCTCCAAAATATTTTTACAACACATTGATTATATCACAAAGCGGCATTTCCGCACAAGGCTTTGACAAAAAATTTTTTTATTTATAAATTTGATACCGCCATAAGCGCAGACTATAATTCCCTCTTTGAACGGCTGCGGCGCCGCCCTTTGCACAAAACGCCCTGCCGCCCTTTCGTTTCGGCGTCGCCCTCGCCAAGCTTTCCGCCGCACCGTATAGAAAATCACCCCGAAGCCGTCTTGACGACGTTGGCTTTCACCTCTTTTCGTAGTGCGTAAAAAACTTTGACCTTTTATGAACAACAAGCCGAGAACCCGCAACCCCGAAACCTCAAAGTTGACGTTCCCTTTGCCGTTGACGGAAAAACTGCGGCGTGCTACAATGATAAAAAGGGCGCACGGAGCGTGCGGAGCCAAATACAAAACAACCAAGCGTAAAAGCAAACCGTGCGCGGGCGCACGACGGGAGAAAATGAAACTTACAAAAAAAGATCTGCTATTGATACAGGCGGCGAGAGAAGCAATTTCCGCAAACTACGACGAGGCAAACGAAATGCACACGGTGGGCGCAGCCGTCAGGTGCAAAAACGGCAAAGTGTACGTAGGCGTAAACGTGTATTCCATTCACGGAGCATGCGCCGAACAGGTGGCGCTGGGCACAGCCATTACGCAGGGAGAACGCCAATTCGACACCATAGTTGCCGTTGTGGGCAAACGGGGAGAAAGACTGCTGCCACCCTGCGGAAACTGCCGTCAGATACTTGCCTACTATGCGCCGGATTGCAAAGTTATTCTGCAAACGGAAAAAGGCGCGGAGAAGCTGCCGCTGTCCAAGCTGCTGCCCTACCAATACGTTCAGGGCGAATAAAACACAGGTGCGCCGTTGCCCTTTGGCGAGGCGCTTTTTGCTGCCGCGATACTGCAAAGAAACGCATAAAACGTCTGCCGAGAACATTACCCTGAAAGTTGGCGTAAAGGAACTTTGCCTACAAAGAGAGAATCGTATACACCATTACGCCCGCCACTATGGCAAAAATCACGATACGTGAAATTACGTATGGCAACACTACTTTTCTTGCCTCGATACGTTTGTACTTGGGTTTTGCAAGCAAAGCAAACACCACGTAACCTATCAAACAAACAACTCCGCCGATATTGAAATAGATTTGCCCCCAAAAATAGGACAGCAAGGCGAAGATTACCGTGCAGACAAGAAAAATGACCGCTGAAATATAGCATTTTGTGGCACGCTTTTGTTCCAACGCACGCTGGTTTGCTACGTCGTCGTCGGAAATGAGTTGGTCGATAGTCACGCCGAAAAATTCCGCAATAAGTTTAAGGCTGTCAATGCCGGGATAGCCGGAATCGGTCTCCCATTTGGAAATTGCCGTGCGCGTGACGAAAAGCCGTTGCGCAAGCTGCTCCTGCGTGAGATTTTTGTCCGTGCGAAGTTTTTTAAGTTTTTGTCCGAACGTCATATTTACCTCCTGAACACACTGCCATTATATCAGCTTGGCGGCAAAATGTAACGACACTATCTTTCACATCAGGTTTTTTGCCGCGTTACTTGTAAAAACCACGTTCTATTATTCCCTAAACACGAGGCTCAAACGGCAGCACACAATATAATTGCGACTGCCGACAAAATTTGTACAGACAAAAGCGTTATACGTCGTGACGCACGTATCATTATTGCGTTTGCAATTTGCCGACAAAACGTGACTTGACTTACTTTGAGGATATTAACCGCATTGTAAGACACGCCCCCGCTTACCCGCAGAGGTATGCCCGTCACTATTTCAGATAAGATAAGGCGCTTTTATTGCCCGCAACGACGAAAAAACAAGCCTCACAAGGGAAAAATAAACAAAAAAAACGTATG
>DVOC01000010.1 GCA_018713905.1 Candidatus Fimimonas merdipullorum | reverse complement strand
GTACTTGCTATGAATTCCAACGTTACCATAGTGGACAGCAGTATAACGGTGAAGGGCAACCTTCCCACAAATCAGAATCTGATGGGCGTTTGGGTGTATCTCTCCGACGTTACTTTGGATAACACCGATGTTATCATTGACAATATTTGTGTCGACGCAAATGACAACGACGTTCAGTCTACAGCAATTTATGTCGACAAATCTGAGGTTAGGATACAAAACGGCAGTAGCGTAAAATCCGACTATGTCGGCGTTATGATCTTTAACAAGAATATCGACACTTCTAAAGATAATCATGACAAAGGCATGGAACAAATACTTGCAATCAACCAAGAGGACTACGCAAGACTGGACGTCATCGATTCTGTCGTAGAAAGCCAAGCCTCCTTTGCGGTAGCGGGCAACGGTAATAGTCACGGCACGTTGATAAATATCGAGGGCAGCAAGATAGCCGTTACCGGTGAAGCTCCGGCAATTTATCATCCGCAATACGGCGTGCTCAACGTCGGCGACGGCACGGAGATTACCGGCTGCACCGGTGTGGAAATGAGAGCCGGCACCTTCAACATGACGGGCGGCAAAATTGTCGCTACCGGCGAATACGAGGGAGGAAACAACGGCAACGGCTCCACAATGTCCGGCGTGGCGCTGGCGTTGTCGCAGCATACCACCAACCTGCCTTTGGCGGCGAATATCAGCGGCGGCGAGCTTACGGCTACTTCCGAAAAGGGCAAGGCTTTGATGGAACACGACTTTGAAGCAAGCACCGGCACCGACGGCGAAAAGGCGATTGCCATAACCAACGGCACCTTTAACGGCGCGGTGGAAAGCCAAAGCGTAACAAACTATGTCGCGGGTGGCAAGTTCTCCGTACTGCCTGCCGAAAACGCCTTTATCGAAGGCTTTGAGGGCATGCTTTACGACGGCTACTACGTACCTGTAGAAAAAACCACCTCCGACGTGGGCGCGCTGCTCACGGCGCAGGCGCAGGCATTGACCAGCGTGCGTACCTACGTTGCAAGTGTATTGAACCTCACCTTGGCAGAGGTGGAGGCGATGGATCTTGCTCAGGCGCAGGCTCTCGTTGCGGCGATAGAACAAATCAACAACGCACAAAGCGTCAGCGCGGTGGCGGTTGCAACCAACAACGCTCTGAACGCCGCGGACGAGTTGAAAGCGGCTTTGGACGCGGCTGCCGCGGAAGAAGCGGAACAGCTTGCCCAAGCCAAGACGCAGTTTGTGACTGATCTCAACGCTCTTGCGGCGGGTGACGAAACAAACGCTCCCGTGGTGGTGCCTACGGCAACGCTTGCGGCGATAGCCAACGCCAAGACGTACGAGGAGGCAAAAGCCTACTACGACAACGCCGTTGCGGAAATCAACGACGTGCGCACCTTCCGTGCGGAAGTGGCGGCGCAGACGGCGACCTTGGGCGAACTGAAAGAGTATCTTACCCAAGTGGGCGATGCGCTCAACGCCTTTGGCGGCACGGACGGCACCTTTGAAAAGGCAATAGCCGAAGTCAACCAAGCCATAGCCGACGCTCAAAGCGCAATGCTTACGGCGGGCGCAGAGGCTCTGGACGACGTCAAGACGGCTTTGGAAAGCAAGATAGACCAAGTAAACGTCACCTTGCAAAACGCTGTGAACAGCCTTGCATTGGAGCTTGCCACGGTGCGTCAGGACGTTGCCGACGCGGCTGCGGCAACAGACGGCAAGCTGGACGACGTCATTGCGGCGGTAGAGGCGGCGCAGGCGGCCATTTCCGGCGGCGAAGCCACCATATCGCAGGTAGCGGCGGCAGTGCAGGAAGTAAGCAACGCCCTTGCAGGCGCAACTGCTGAGCTGGACACGGCAATTGCCGACATCAACAACAAGCTCAATGCCTACAACAGCACCCTCAACTCTCTTACGGGCAGCCTTACCACCGTAGGAAAGGAACTGCGCAACGACATTGCGGCGGTAGCCGCCGACCTTGCGGTGCTTGCCGACAGGATTGACGGCGCAGCCACCTCCGACAGCGTCACCGACGTGGCTTCGGCGGTAAGCAAGATAGCCTCTGCCATTGCGGCATTGCAGCAGGACGTGGACAGCATTGCAAATCAGGTTTCCGCATCCGAAGCGGTAGAAACGCAAAAAGCCACCGCCAAGACGGAAATACTTACTTGGCTCAACGATTACGTTGACGGTATCACCGGCGGCGCAACGGCAAAAGCTTCTGTGGGCAGACTGTTTATTGCTACGGCTAACGCAGCCACCGCGTCCGATCAAAGCGACCTGTACACCAAGCTGGAAGGCGCTTTCGGTGCGGACAACGCAAGACTGGTGCTTAAATACTACAACGAGGCTCTGAACGCAATCGATTCGGCGCTGACGGTATCCGACGTTACTACCGCAGTTTCCACCTTCAAAGCGCAGGTGGCAAGCGTCGAAGCGGCAAGCGGCAACGCCACCGACCTTACCGTGGTGTACGTGCTGCTGGCTGTGGCGGTGGTGCTGGTAATAGTGCTGCTGATAATGGTGGCGGTTCGCAAGTCCGACAAGGGCGAAGCGGCGGCAACGGCAGAAGAACCCGCACGGCAGACGGAAGAAGCGCAGCCCGAGGCACAGCCCGTTGCGGAAGAACAACCCAAGCAACCCGAACCGCAGACGCCCGAAGACGACGACCGCGAACAGGTGGTCATCTCCGCCAACGTGCGCACCTTCGAGGAAGCGCTGGACGAGCTGGAAGAAGATCCCAGAAAGCTGTTCGACGACGTTCTGAATTACGCTTTGACCAAACCCGACGCGGTAAAGGTGCAGCGTAGCAACGGACTTGTAGTAAAACAAAACGGCAAGCAGATAGTCAAGCTTACCGTAAAACGCGGCAATCCCGTGGCATTGTTCGTTTTGGAAAACGACCTGCTCAAGGATTTCCGCCGTAACTCCGACACTCCCGTCAAACTCAAAGTGCGCGCAACGGAATTCGTGTTGCGCAGCGAGGAAGACCTGCCCACCGCCCACATGATGGTGGACCTTGCCGTAGACCAGATTCAAAAAGACGTCGAGGCGGCAAAGGAACGCCGCAAGGCGGCAAGACGCGCAAAGCGTCAGGCTGCGGCAGAGGAAGCGGCAGCGGCAGAAGCTCCTGCTTCCGAAGAATAACGCAAAATTCAACTCCCCTTTCGGGGAGGGAACGGGCGGCATTTGCCGCCCGTTGTCTTTTGCGGTCAAGGCGTCGCGCCTTGTGCACAAAAACAGCCCCCGTTTGCTGTTTTTTTTGCCCGCACGGCAGCCTGACGGTGTTTCAGTGTGGCGTTGCGGCGGGGTTGGCAGGGCAACGGCGGAAAAATTGTCAGCGTTTGCAAAATAGAGCACCTTTTGGGCTAGAGTGCTGCCCCATGCGCTGTGGCGGCACAAACGGCGCAAAAAGCTTTTGCTCGTTTCCCCTTTCTTCACACGCGGTGTCGCCAAGCGTAACGCGAACAAACAAAAAAAGGCTTTTGCGTGGGCAAAAGCCTTTTTTGTGCGTCTTGCGCTTTTACGTTAGGTGATTTTGTGTGCTTGTCGCGTCAGGCGAGCAGGGTGATTAGTGCGCAATGCGCCTTTTGTTACAGGGTGTTGCTGCGTGTTGCCGTAGGCAATACCAACTTAAACCGCCTGCGTAACCGCCGACAGCAAACGCAAACGACAACAAAGGACAACAAAAATGCGTTTCAAGCCGATAGCGTAAACGTCAGCCGCAAACACAAACGCCCTTCAAAACAAATAAAGCCGACGGCGTGAACGTAAGCCATAAACGCAAGTGCAAGTATTTCTCAAAACACATATAAAGCCGATAGCGTAAACGTCAGGCACCAACGCAAGTGTTTCTCAAAATACGAATAAAGCCGACAGCATGAACGATAGCCATAAATCTATACGCCACTCGCTCGGCGCGCAGCCGCCTCTCAAAACATATAAAGTAGATAGCGTAAGCGTTGGCAACAAGCATATACGCCAGTCGCCCCACCGGCAAGGCGCGCCAGTCGCCCCACTGGCAAGGCGCGCCAGTCGCCCCGCCGGCAAAACATTTTTAGTGGAGTACTCAAACGTCAGCCATAGGCATAAACAATAATAAAAATGCGTTTCAAGCCGATAGCGTAAACGTCAGCCACCAACGCAAGTGTTTCTCAAAATACATATAAAGCCGACAGCATGAACGATAGCCATAAATCTATACGCCACTCGCCCCGCCGGCAAGGCGCGCCACTCGCCCCGCCGGCAAGGCGTCAGTAGTCGCTTTTACCGAAAAGGTAGTCCAGCGACACGTCAAAATAGTCGCTCAAAAACAGCACCGTAGACAGGGACGGCTCCTGCTTGTCCGTTTCCCAGCAATGCACGGTGTTGCTGCTGACGTTAAGCACCTCGGCAAGCTGCCGCTGCGTCATGCCCTTGGCAACCCGCACTTCTTTAAGTCTTTTTCCGAAGGTTTTCATACCTACAATTTACACGAAAATCGTGATTATGACTTGACAATCACGGTTTTCGTTATTATAATTATAGTAATTATCACGATATACGTGATATAACGAGGAGGAAAACAAATGACAAACCAAGCATTGACCAAGTACGAAGCCAGAAAAAGCATCATGGGCTCGGATGGCGGCAAAATTATTTTGTGCGCGATACTGTTCTTTTTGATAGTGCCCATATTTTTCATGGTGTATTACATTGTGCGCGCACGCAGCTACCGGCTGACTTTCAACGGCAACAATGTCACCGTGACGGGCGGAGTGTTTGAAAAATACGACCGCAAAAGCGTGCTTACCGCCGTTACCAACGTCAGCGTGTACCAGTCCTTCTGGGGCAGAATTTTCAACTACGGCGACGTTAGGATTGACATCGTGGGGCGCTGGGACGTGGATACCCACGCAATAAAAAACCCGCAAGGGCTAAAAAATTACGTGGAAAGCCTTATGCAGGCACAGGACGTCAGCAAATTGCAACAATTCATCGTCAACTGACGCCTTACCGCACCTTGTCGGCGGGGCGCGGCTGCGCGCCGAGCGAGTGGCGTATGTGCTTGTTGCCTGACGAATACGTCTTTGGCTTTAATTGTTTTGCAGGTGCAGGGCGTTTTGCCGTCGGCTTTAAGTGTTCAGAAGAGTCAACAACAAAAAAGGCGTTATAATTTCCAACGCCTTTTTTATGCTTTGCCGCACCTTGTCGGCGGGGCGACTGGCGCGCCTTGCCGGCGAGGCGAGTGGCGTATTTGTTGGTGGCTGACGTTTACGCTATCGGCTTGAAACGCATTTTTTTATTGTTTATGCCTATGGCTGACGTTTGAGTACTCCACTAAAAATGTTTTGCCGGTGGGGCGAGTGGCGTATGTGCTTGTTGCCTGACGAATACGTCTTTGGCTTTAATTGTTTTGCGTGTGCAGAGCGTTTACGCTATCGGCTTTAAGTGTTTTTATAAGGGCATATAAGCTTATGGCTATCGTTTCCGCCCTTGCCTTTAAGTGTTTGCAGGTGCAGGGCGTTTTGCCGTCGGCTTCAAGCGTTCAGAAGAATCACCAAAAAAGGCGTTTGCAAATGCAGACGCCTTGTTCTTTTCGGTGCTATGGCAATATGCGGGGGTTGACTTTTCCGCTTGAAAAATATATAATGGTAGCAGCGAAAGGAGGGAAGCGTATGGCAGATTACAGAATAATAACCATAAGCAGACAATTCGGCAGCGGCGGCAGAACCATAGGCAAAAAGCTTGCGGAAAAGCTGGGCATACCCTGCTACGATCAGGAAATAATAGCGGCGGTGGCGAAGGAAAGCGGTTTTTCCAAGGACTACATTGCCGAGCACGGCGACGACGTAAACACCACGTGGATGGGCAACATTTTTCAAGTGGGCGGCAGCCTGTCCAATCAGGACGTAATGTGGGTGGCGCAAAGCAACGTGGTGCGCGAGCTGGCGGCAAAAGGCCCCTGCGTGATAGTGGGCAGGTGCGCCGACTACATTCTGCGCGACGACTACAAGCTGCTCAAGGTGTTTGTGTTTGCCGACGTCAAGGCGCGTGCCGAAAGAATAGTCAAGCTGTACGGCGAGCGTACCCTTTCCCCCGAAAAACGCCTTAAAAACAAAGACAGGCGGCGCAGCGCCTACTATCGGCACTACACCGACTTGAAATGGGGCGACGCGGCAAACTACCACGTTTCGCTGGACAGCGGCGCGTTGGGAGTAGACACCTGCGTGGACATAATTGCCGACGTCTACGCCGAGGTGCAAAAGCACGACCAATAATATTGCCGCAAATGCGCAACGGCTTGTTGTAACAAAAAAAACGGGAGCGTTTACAAAACTTTGTAACACTCCCGTTGTTTTTTTGTCAGCTTACCGTCACGGCAAAGTCGTCGCCCTTTACGTCCACCGTCAGGGTGTTGCCGGGGTGCAGATCGCTTGCGATAATGGTTTTTGCCACCAGCGTTTCCACCTTGCTTTGCAAGTAGCGTTTCAGCGGGCGCGCGCCGTACACGGGGTCGTAGCCCTTTTCCGCAATGGCGTCCTTGGCTTTGTCGGTGATGACAAGCTTAAGCTGTTTTTCCTCCACGCGGCTTGCAAGGTCTTTTACCAACAGGTCTATTATGCCGCGGATATTCTGCTTGGTCAGCGGCTTGTAGTAAACTATCTCGTCCAGCCTGTTCAGAAATTCCGGACGGAAGCTTTGTTTAAGCAACGCCGAAACCTGTTCCTTTGCCTCTTGGGATATTTCGCCGTTAGGCATGATTCCTTCCAGCAGGAAGGAGGAGCCGAGGTTGGAGGTAAGAATGATGATGGTGTTTTTGAAGTCCACCGTTCTGCCCTGCGAGTCGGTTATCCTGCCGTCGTCCAGCACCTGCAACAGTATGTTGAACACGTCGGGGTGCGCCTTTTCTATCTCGTCGAAAAGCACCACGGAATAGGGTTTTCTGCGTACCGCTTCGGTAAGCTGTCCCCCTTCGTCGTACCCGACGTATCCCGGAGGCGCGCCTATAAGCCGCGACACGGAAAATTTTTCCATGTATTCCGTCATGTCTATGCGCACCAGATTGTGCTCGTCGTCAAACAGACTTTCGGCAAGCGCCTTGGCAAGCTCCGTTTTGCCCACGCCCGTAGGCCCCAAAAACAGGAAGGAACCTATGGGGCGGTTGGGATCGGCAATGCCGGCACGGGAACGGATAATGGCTTCCGTCACCTTCGTCACCGCCTCGTCCTGCCCTATAACGCGTTTGTGCAAAATGTCGTCCAAATGCAGTATCTTCTGCCTTTCCCCTTCCATAAGCTTGGCAAGGGGTATGCCCGTCCAGCGGGAAACTACCTTGGCTATTTCCTCCTCCGTCACCGTGTCGCGCAGCAGCGAACGCGTTTTGCCCGTGGTTTTCTGCGCCTCTTCCAGCTGCTTTTGCAGCTCCGGCAAACGGCTGTACCGCAGTTGCGCCGCCTTTTCGTAGTCGTAGTTGCGCTGCGCTTCCTCTATCTGCGCATTTACCCTCTCTATTTCCGATTTGACGTCGGAAAGGGCGTGTATGCTGTTTTTCTCGTTGTTCCATTGCGCCTTCATCGCGGCAAACTTTTCCCGTAAATCGGCAAGCTCCTGCCGTATGTGCGCCAGCCTGTCGGCGGAAAGGGTGTCCGTTTCCTTTTTAAGCGCCGTTTCTTCTATTTCCAGCTGCATTATTTTGCGCGCTATGTCGTCCATTTCCGTCGGCATGGAGTCTATCTCCGTGCGAATGGTGGCGCACGCCTCGTCCACAAGGTCGATGGCTTTGTCGGGCAGAAACCTGTCGGTGACGTAGCGGTGCGAAAGAGTGGCGGCGGCAACCAAAGCGTTGTCGTGTATCTGCACGCCGTGATACACCTCGTATCTCTCTTTCAGTCCGCGCAAAATGGAAATGGTGTCTTCCACCGTAGGCTCGTCTACCATGACGGGCTGAAAACGTCTTTCCAATGCGGCGTCCTTTTCGATATATTTGCGGTATTCGTCCAAGGTGGTGGCGCCTATGCAGTGCAGCTCTCCCCTTGCCAGCATGGGTTTAAGCAGGTTGCCCGCGTCCATTGCGCCTTCCGACTTGCCCGCGCCTACAATGGTGTGCAGCTCGTCGATAAACAGCAGAATTTTGCCTTCGCTCTTTTTTATCTCGTTAAGCACCGCTTTGAGCCTTTCCTCAAACTCGCCGCGGAATTTTGCTCCGGCAATAAGCGAACCCATGTCCAGAGCAAAAATAGTTTTGTCCTTCAACCCTTCGGGCACGTCGCCGCGCACAATACGCTGCGCCAGCCCTTCGGCAATGGCGGTTTTGCCCACGCCCGGCTCGCCTATCAGCACGGGATTGTTTTTGGTCTTGCGGGAAAGTATGCGTATCACGTTACGTATCTCGTTGTCCCGCCCTATTACGGGGTCTAATTTCTGCGCCTTTGCCCTTTCCACAAGGTCAAAGCCGTACTTGCTCAGCGCGTCGTAGGTGCTTTCGGGATCGTCCCCCGTCACGGGGCTGCTTTTCACCTTGGCAAGCTGCTGCTCAAAGCTGCGCCGCGTAATGCCAAAGGCTCGGAAAATTTCCCCGACGTTTTGCGGAGCGTTGTCCAACAGCGACAGCATAAGGTGTTCTACCGATACGTATTCGTCCTTCTGCTGCGCCGCCAGCTTTTCCGCATGGCTCAAAATCTTGTCCGTCAGGGGTGCCACGTAAATTTTGTCCGGCTCTCTGCCGCTGCCGTAAACGGCGGGAATTTTTTCTATTTCCCTGTCCACAGCGGCAAGCAGACTGTCGCAGTCTACGCCCTGCTTTTTCAGCAGCTGCGGCACCAGCCCTCCGTCCTGATCTGCCAGCGCATACAACAAATGCTCCGGCATTATCTGCATATTCTGATTTTCCAAAGCTATATTTTGCGCCGAAGTCACCGCTTCAAGCGCCTTTTTGGTAAATTTTTGTGCGTTCATATGTTTTCACCTCCCTTAAATTATTTGCGCGCCGCCGTTCAGGTAGGCGACGTATCTGTTTTCCATATCCGTAAGCGAAGCGTATTTGCCGTCCAGATAGTCCTTCAGCATCTCGTCGAACAGCGCAATGTAACCGCTTATGGCGTTTGCCAGCTGTTCTTCGGAGTATTGCCTGTCGTGCGGCAAGGCAAAGGTGCGGCAGAATCTGCCGTTTTCCAGCGAATAGCTAATGGCTCCGTCGTCGAAAAATTGCGCCACGTAAATTTCTTCCAGCCTCATCCATATTTTGAAAAACCGCGTAAGATCCACCAACAGCTCCGCCGAAGTGGTGCGGTAGGAAATTTTCAGCTGTCCGAAGGTGCGCCCCGGCGTGCGATACATCTCCACCTCGTACCGTATCGTGGGGCGATAGTGGTACCTCAGCGAGCTTTTTATGGACATGGTAAGGTCGTTGGGCTGGCTGAACAGCAAAAAGTCCTGCCTGCCCATAAGCTGTTCTATTATGTCAAAAACGTTTCTTACGTGCTTTTCGGGGGTGACAAGGGACAGGTGCTCCGCTAAAATCTGGTTTACCAAATTGGAGCGGTTTGTGCCCTGCTTTGCCGCAAGCGCGTCAACTGCCCTCACGACCCCCTCCGAAAGCATAAGACTGTACATATTTTTTTTCATTGCTACGCCTCCTTTCGTACTGTCCTCATTATATTACAAAGGGAAAATTTGTCAAGTTATTTATGTAAATTCTTTCACAAAAATATAAGTTTCGACACAATTTAGCAGAAATAGCATAAAGCAGAGCATGTTGTCGTGAAAACAATCGTCGGGCAATGCGGAAAAACACGGCGGTATTGCGGCATAGGGTGGGGACATGCGCCCGTATGCTTTCAGGCGGGGCAACTGCGTTATATGAACGGGGTTGTCGACGAAAAAATCGTTTTGAAAGGCGGGCGTTCCTTCTTGCGCTATTTGTCTGTAAAAGTGCGGCGCATATTGCCGCCGAAAACCCTTTACGGGTTGGGACGGCGGGGCGGCATAGCTGCGGCGTTTTTCCTGCTGCTGCGGGGCGTCAAAAGGAGTAGTGTGGCTTTTGCTTTGCGGCGGTTATAGTTGCAACGCAAAAATACGGCATGCCCGCGCATACCGCCGAAGGTAACTTAAAGTAAATGGCGGGGCAATCCTGCTCCGCCATATATCGGCAAAAAAGTGCGGCGCAAACCGCCGAAAAAGTATTTTGGAAAAAAACTGTCGTCGAAGCTTGGAAAAGTTTTGCTTCGTCAAACTCTGAACAGGCGACGTACAGCCGCCGAGAGGGCAAATGAGCGACCAAAACCTTCTCTCATTATGCAACGAGGGAGGGGTATCCGCAGCGTGTTACGGCTTTGCACGAAACTGCGCAAAACAGGCGTGGAGTTATACGTAAAGTTTTTCCACAAGGTAGTTGAGCAGTCGCAGGGGCAGTATGCGCACTAAAAAGGAAATAAGCTTGCCCTCGCCTACCGACACACGCAGCGGAGGGTTCTTTTTCTTGGCAAGTCGCACAAACACTTTGGCTATGCTTTGGGGGCTTTTCCCGTGCCTTTCCGCCCTCTCCATCTTTTCTATGCCATGCTTTTCCGCTTCGGAAACGTTTGCGTTTTTCATACGCGCGTCGGTAAATCCCGTAGATACGTCCCCCGGCATAACGGTGCACACGGCAATTTTTCTGTATTTCAATTCCGTGCGCAAAGCACGGGCAAAGTTTTCTATCGCCGCCTTGCTTGCCGAATAGCACGCCTGATAGGGCAAGGGTATCACCGATGCCAGTGAGCCGGTAAAAAATATTTTGCCCCCGTCCTTTATTTTGGGCAGCAACGCTATGGTAAGCTTTATCTGCGCCACAAGGTTTACGGCAAACAGTCTTTCCACGTCGGCGGGAGAGCAGTGTTCCACGCTTCCTCCTACTCCTATGCCGGCGTTGCAAAACAGATAGTCCAATTTTTCGATACCGTCTGCAATTTTTTGTACCGCAACGTCCTCCGTTATGTCTGCGCAAACGGAACGGAAATAGCCGAGCTGCTCCGTATGCAAAGATACGTCCACAATTTTTACGCCCTCTTTTTGCAGCGAAAGCGCAATGGCTTTACCAATGCCGGACGAAGCGCCGGTAATAAGTGCAGTGCCCGAAAGTTTCATTTTTACCTCGTCAGAATACGTTTGTCGCCGTCGGAAAGCTGCGCCACAAAGGTGTTGTTTCTGTCCACCAGACGGGAAAAAATCCTCTCGTCGTAGGCGTCGCGCAGCTGTTGCAGCGTCAGATTAGTGCTGTAAAAGGTCTGTTTCCCTCTGGAGATACGCTCGTTTATCAGCGAAAACATGTATTGTCCCGTAACGTTTTTGTACACGCTTTCCGTGCCGAGGTCGTCTATCGCCAGCACGTCCACCTCCGTCAGGTTGTCCATAATGGCTTTTTGCGACGCCAGATCGCTCAGATACGCCTCCATAAACAGCGAGCCGAGGCTGTAAGCCGTCACAAACAGTACGCTTTTGCCCAGCTCCGTGCACAGGTTGGCGCACGAGGTAAGCAGATACGTCTTGCCGTTGCCCGTCTTGCCGGTAAGCAAAATGTTTTTCAGCGCGTCGCCGCGGCACACCTTCTGCGCCTTTTTGGCTATGGCAAGGTTGCGTTCGTCCGTTTCAGCAGAGTTACCAAAGGTATAGTTTACGTTGGTAACGTTGCTTTGCCCCGCCAGCAGACGGCGCAATTCCTTTTTCAGGCATTGGCATTGCACTCCGTCTACGTAGCCCGTGTCGCAGCAGATAGGACAGCTGTATTGCGGGGTGACGTCCTTTTCCGTAAGGCGGTACTTTTTCAGCAGCAGCGCCCGCTGTTTTTGCAGCTTTTCCGCCGCGTTGCGAGCCTGTTCGTCGCCGTAAAGCGCCCACTTCACCTGCGCGCTTTTGAGGTCGTGCAGGCAGTTTTTCCAGTCGGCGTAGCCGTTCAGTTTTTCCAGCGTGCGCTCGCACGCTTCCTCGGCGGCGGCTTTTCTCGCCGCAATTGTGCGTTGCGCCTGCGACAAAATCCTGTTGTCCATCATTCATCCTCCAGCGACGTAAACAGCGCGTTAAGCTGTTCGTCCGAGTATTCGCTGCGCTGTATCTCCGTGCCCGCCGTCACCTTCTTTGCGGGAGCGGCGGTGGTGGCGGCGGCTTTTGCCTGCTCCACGCTGCGCACTCCGCTGCGCTTGTAGGAAGAAAGCGTCCTGTTCACGCATGCCATGGGCGACGTCGTTCCTGCGGCGTTTTCGGCGGCGTAGCACACCAGCTCAAAGGGCATATCCCAGCCTTCCCACGTGCGGAACAGCGCTCTGTCGTTGTTGGTGACGTTGCGTTCTATGCCGCATTTTTCCAATACGTATTTAATTTTTTTGTCCTTTTGCGAAACCTCGCGCAGATATTCGTCCAGCGCTTCCAAGGTGGTTATGCCGTTTTTGTACAGTTTGTCTATGATAGATGCCAGCCCATGCAAGGTGCGTATGCCGCTTCGGAAGCAGTATTTTGCCACAGCCACAAGCGTTTCTTCCGAATAGCCCTTTGCCAGCCAGCTCACCAAATATTCGTCTATTATGCTGTCTACGCTTTGGTAGTACACCCCTATGGTGCGGTTTATCTCCTTTGCCAGCGCCACAAGCTTTTCCTTGCGCTGAACGTAAGAGGTTATCTCCGTCACCGAAAGGGCGCCCTTGCGGTAGTATTCTCCCAAAGCGGCGTCCAGCGCGGGCATTCCCTTTCCCCTGTGCGCCTTGGCGACGGCAACGATCACCTCCGCCGTAAAGCCGTAGTCCTTGCTCCATTTGCGGTACATTTCCCTGTCCGAGTGATCCGTCTTGCGCGTTATTCCCAGCGCCTTGAACACAAATTTCAGATCCTCGTCGTACTTTTGCTGACTGTCCAGCGCCTCCTGTACCACGGCAAGGGTGGTAATGCCCTTTTGCCGCAGGTTGCGCGCCACCGTAAGAATGTAGCGGTAGTTTATGTCGGAGCCTTTAAGCGCCGCGCAGTACTTTGCCACCGCCACCAGCGCGTCCTGCTCGAAATTGGAGTCTTCCAAAAAGGTGTAGTATTGGTCAAACTCGTTGGTGGTTATCATTCTGCCCTGTATGACGCTTTGCATTTCCCGAGTAAAGCGTGCGTATTTGGAGGGCTTGACCTTTTTCAGCCCGCCCGCCGCCTCGCGCACGCTGAGGTAAATCACCTTGGGCGGATTGTCGAAGGTTATGTGCACCAGACCGAGCTCCTCCCAATACCTGTACGCCGCCATAACTTCTTCAGGGCTAAGTTCCAGCTTGGCAGCCATCGCCTCGCAGGAGTTGTCCGTGCCGTCGGAATCGGCAAGCGCCAGTCCCAGCAGGTACACGGCAACGCATTTGCCGTGCGCGTCCGGCACGTAGTTGAGAATAAACCTGTTGTCTATGCAGGTCACTCCCTCCGTCATAAGCTGTTTTTCCCTGTCGCAAAAGCCCATTTTGCACCTCATTTTTTCAAAGTACCTATTATTTCAGCAATACTGGTCTTGATTATTTTTGCAATATAGAGTATAATTAACGCAGAAGCAAGCCCGAAGGGAGTGCGCTTTCGGCGCAAACAGTGTTCCCACGCATTGCCGCATGCGGTATAAACAATTTTAACACAAAACGGGCGTGTAATCAACAGTTTGCAAAAAACTTGCGTAAAGGAGAGTATCAGATGAAAATCACCAAGGTGACAGCCACCGATCGGGCAGGCAAAAGACAGGTCTTTTGCTTCGGCGAATCGGCGCAGGGCAGGGAAGTGCTTACCGCAAAGGGCGGCAGGCTCAATTCCTACTTGGAATTTAGCATGAACGAAAATGCCGAAAACGCCCGCGACGTAGAGGTGTTTTTCCTGCTGGACGACGGCGAATACTCCCTTTGCAGGCTGCACGGCGAGGACGGCAGCGTACGCACCGTGCTCAAAAAGAAAACGGATGGCAGCTTCCGCGTGGTGGCGCGCAACAAAAACGCGCTTGCCTGTCTCGAAGGAAAAACGCGGGGCTACTGTTACGTCAACAATATCGTTGTGGAAGGTTTCGGGGGCGAGCTGGCAAAGCTGGAGCAGATAAAGCTGCTTTACGACGTCCGTCGGGAAACGGAGCTTGCCGCCGCCGAGGCACAAAAAAGCATGGACGCCGCCGCAAGCAAGGTGCGAGCCTACGCTTCGGAGCAAGCGGTGACCTTTGCCGACGTGCAGCAGGCAAACGAAAAACTGCGTC